>JAYQOO010000011.1:14144-53270 GCA_038144855.1 Acidimicrobiia bacterium
AAATGGGCGGCAAGAACGCCGTGATCGTGATGCCCGACGCCGATCTAGACAAGGCCGCGGTGGCGATCCATGGCGGCGCGTTCGGGTCCACCGGTCAGCGCTGCACCGCGACGTCGCGTGTCATCGCGCATCCCGACATCAAGTCGAAGCTGGTCGAGCGCCTGGTGGCCATGGCCGAGAAGATCACGCTTGGCCCCGGACTCGATCACGCGTCGGACATGGGGCCGTCGGTCGACGAGAAGCAATGGTCGACCGTGATGGACTACATCGGCATCGGCACGGCCGAAGGCGCCAAGCTGCTGACGGGCGGCACGCGGCCTGATGCGCTGAAGCACGGCTTCTTCGTGCAGCCCACCATCTTCGATGGCGTGGCGCCGACGATGCGGATCTTCAAGGAAGAGATCTTTGGGCCGGTGCTCGCGGTGGCGACCGCCAATAACCTCGAAGAAGCGCTGCGCTTCGCCAACAGCGTCGAGTACGGTCTCACGACATCGATCTTCACCGAGAACATCAGCGCGGTGATGAAGTTCATCGATGAGGTGGAGGTCGGCATGGTCCACGTCAACGAGCCGACGGTTGGCGGCGAGGCACAACTGCCCTTCGGCGGCACCAAGTCGACTGGTGTTGGCGAGCGCGAAATGGCGGAAGAGGGCCTGAACTTCTTCACCGAGCTCAAGACGGTGTTCATCAACTACTCGGGCAACGCCGAACGCAGCATGACGCGCTGATGACACAGTCCCACACGCGAATAGTCCGGCAGGCCAACAGGATGCTCTTGATCCTCGTGGCCGTCCTGTCTACCGCCGCTCTCAGCGCGCAGGACTGGCCGCAGATTCTCGGGCCAAATCGTAACGGCATCTATACGGGGCCGCCGATCGTGCCGTCGTTTCCGCGATCGGGACCGCCACAGATGTGGACGCGCGAGGTTGGCGCCGGGTTTGCCGGACCGGTGGTGTCCGGAAACCGGCTCGTGCTCTTCCATCGCGTCAACAACCGCGAGACCGTGGAGGCGATGGACGCGCTGACCGGGAAGACCACCTGGGTGTTCGACTACCCCACCTCGTATCGCGATGACGTCGGATTCGATGAAGGGCCGCGGGCGCCGCCGGGGATTGCGGGGGGCCGCGTGTTCCCGCATGGCGCCGACGGCCTGTTGCACGGTCTCGACTTCGCGACCGGCAAGATGCTGTGGAGCGTTGACACGCGAAAGACATTTGACGCGCCAAAGGGCTACTTCGGCGTGGCGTCTTCTCCGGTTGTCGATGGCAACAAGGTCCTCGTCAACGTCGGCGGCAAGCAGGGAGGCATCGTCGCCTTCGACGCCGCGAGCGGCAAGACGCTGTGGACCTCCACTGCCGACGAAGCCAGTTACTCATCGCCGATCGTCGCGGACATCGGTGGGCAACACACGGCGGTGTTCTTCACGCGAACCGGCCTGGTGGCGCTCGATCCGGCCGACGGCAAGGTGCGATACCAGATGCGATGGCGGTCCCGGCAGGCCGCTTCGGTGAATGCCGCAACGCCGATCGTCACCGGCGATCAGATCTTCCTGTCAGCCAGCTACAGTACCGGCGCGACGCTGCTGAAGGTGGCGAACAGCCAGGTGACGCAGGTCTGGTCTGGCGAAGAGTCGATGTCAAATCACTATTCGACCAGCGTCTTGAAGGACGGGTATCTGTATGGCTTCGACGGGCGCCAGGAGTTTGGACAGACGCTGCGCTGCGTGGAGCTTGCCACCGGCAAGGTCATGTGGAACGTGGATGGCTTCGGTGCAGGATCGCTATTGATCGCGGGCGACACGCTCGTGATCATGCGTGAGTCCGGGGAACTCGCACTCGCGCCCGCCTCGCCCAAGGCGTTTCGCTTCGCTGCACGGGCGCCTCTCATGAAGGGCGTGGTCCGCGCCTACCCGGCCCTCGCCGGAGGCCGCTACTACGTGCGCAACGACCGGCAGTTGGCGGCCTTCGACCTGAGGGCTCCTCAGTAGCTGATCCGCGTGTGAGCAAATCCGCCCGCCTGCGCTTCTTACCAGATGCGCAGGGGTCAGCGGATGGCGGAAACCGAAATACAACAACGTAAGTCGGAGCACCTGGCGATTGCCGCCAGCGGTCGCGGCGCGTTTCGCCGCGGCAGCCTGCTGGACGACGTCCACCTCATCCACACTGCACTCCACGAACTGGCTGCAGCGCCACCGAGAGAGCCGTCAAGGACGAGGCGGCGGAGGGCTATCCGATCTGGCACCTCGCAACCCACGCCATCCTTGATGCGGCCGTGCCCGAGCGCTCGGCCGTGGTGCGCGGCGAGTCCGAGCAGGAAGACGGCTTGCTGCAGGCGCGCGAAATCTACCAGCTGCCGTTGCAGGGCGCGCTCGTCGTGCTGAGTGGATGCCGGACCGCCGATGGCCACGTCTCGGGCGCGGAAGGCCTGCATAGCCTCGCGCGCGCCTTCTTGCGTGCAGGTGGCCGCCGCGGGGCGCGATCCCTACGCCAACAGCCGCACGTGGGCGGCCGTGGTCCTGCTCGGTGATCCCGGTGTGTCGATGACGCCGCAGCCGCGCAGTTCCGCCGTGAACGTCGCTGTGTTCACGATCATCGGGATGATTGGATGGGTCGGGATCGTAACCGCCGCAGGAAAGCGGCGGTAGCCAGGTGCCAGTAGCCAGGAATCACTCTGGCTACCGGCGACCGGCGACTGTCTACTGTCTACTTCACTTGAACGACGACGTCCTTGTAGGTGTTGAGCGCGCCGTCGGAAGCCATGCAGCGGATCGTGTACTGGCCAGGATCCGCGAAGGTCACGTTGACCTGGTACTTGCCGTCGGCCGGCACGGCCGGCGCCATCCAGCGCGGCGCCCACGGCGAGTTCGCACCGGCGCGGGTGTCTTCCCACACCTTGGCCTGCCGAGGCGTGAACGACACGCGGCCCGCGCCGCGATACACAAAGCACGAATGACGAAGGCCGGTCTGGCTGCCCACCGTGATGGCTGAGGGCGGACGCTGCGAGGCCGGATCGAACGCCACGGTGCCGCGTGGCACGACCGTCGGCGACGAGTTCGTCGCCTTGGCGCGCGCCGCGGCAATCCGCTCCGCCTCTCGCGAGTCTGGACCGTAGCGCGGACGCGGCACACCGTCGTCCTTGGCCACCGCAACCAGCGTCAACGGCTGGCCGACCTGCGCGCGGCGCTCACCCGTGTCGATGGTGATTTCCGGAGCGACGTTGGCGCGGATCAGCGGGCTGCTGTTACCGGCGCCGAGCGCGCCCTGCTCGGACGCCTGGACGATGTTGTCGACAATGGAGTCTTCGCGCAGCGTCGCATACGCGCGCTCGGTCTTGCCACGTACGGTCAGCGTCCAGACCAGTTCCTTGTTGCCCCAGTCCTTCGGGACACGCACCTTGAACACGAAGCGGTTCCGGCGCGGCAGGAAGTGCGTGGGCTGGCCCTGATCGGCGGGCCCCGGCGAGATCATGTTGTCGGGGCCGATCGGAACGTCCGGCTCTTCTTCCCAGTTCCGGTTCATGTAGCCGAACATCATGTTGAACGAGCCGTCCTCGTTCTTCTCCCAGCCTTCAAAGGCGGGCGAGACGTTCTGGCCGCTCGAGTAGGTGAGCATCTGGGTGCTCGCGGTTTGATACGCGAGCCCCACCATCAGCGCTGATAAGACGAATCGCTTCATTGCTCTACTGCTGCTGTTGTTGCTGGCCGCTGGCCGTTGGCTTCGCCGTCGCCGGCGGCGGAATGACGTTGCACAACGGACATCCGATGATGACGTCAGGACGGTTTGCGCCAAGCTTCTCTCTGCGTTTGGCCATCTCGTCCTGGAACTCGGCATCGGTCAACGGCATGATCTGGCCGAGGTCGATGAACATGTTCGCGATCGAGCGGTTGCCGGATCCCTGCCAGTTGCGCGGATCGGGGATGTTCTTGTTGTTCGGCGTGTTGTCCATGTAGCCGATGATGTGCAGGATGGTGCCGCGCGGCAGGATCGGCGCGTGATCATCCTGGTACTCGTACTGGCGCACCCAGTTGTGGTCGTAACCGGCACAGGTCAGGGTCTGGATGTTGAAGCCCCAGATCGCCTCGAGGCACATGCGCTGGCCGGGCGCGTGCAGGTGCGGTTCGAACGTCACCACCTTGGCCGGCGTCTGCAGCACTTCATAGGCGTGCAGCTGCTGGTTCGCCTCTTGCGGCTTGATGTCGATGTCGAGCGCGTTGGCGAGGCTGTGCAGCGTCGTGCGCTTCTTCGGCTTGTAGCCGACCGGATGGAAGCGGAAGCCAAACAGCAGCTTCGACTTCACGTCTGCGCCGCCGGAGTGCAGGTGCGCCGACTGATAAATGATGCTCGAACCCGCTTTCAACAGGCGTCCCGCATCTTCGTCGAAGACATCGGCGTTGCGGCCCACTTCATGCACCGGCCAGCCGACGGCGTCCTGCGTCGCCAACGCGTCGAACGCATCGCCCGATTCATCAACCGGGGCGGTGGACCAGATCAGGTGATGCCACACGTAGCGCTGGCCAACGGTCTGGCGTCCAGACTCGTTGCTGAAGTTGTTGACCTCGCGGATTTCAACCGACTTCACGTAGCGGTCTTCCTTGATCGGCAGCAGCGTCGGCGGGAACTCGCCCCACCAGTCCGGCGTGTTCGCCTTGACCGTGATCTCCGGGCTCTCGACGATCAGGTCTGGCTCGCCGGCGTGCCAGGCGTCGGCGTCCTCGAACACCAGCGGCTTGGGCGCGTCGGCCGGGTTGCCGCGCGGCGCGCCGGTATCGGCCCACTTGGCGATCTTCGCCACTTCGGCGTCGCTCAACGATGGGTCGTTCTTGTAGTGCTGAATGCCGATGTTCTTCTCGATGTACCAAGGCGGCATCGCGCCGGCCTTGTCACGCAGCGCCGTGCGCTGCTTCATCGCGCGTGCCCACGGCCTTGCCTCTTCGTAGGTCAGCAGCGACATCGGTGCCACTTGACCCGGGCGGTGGCAGTTCTGGCAGCTGCGCTGCAGAATCGGCGCAATGTCCTTGTGGAAGGTAACTTCTGGAGCCGCCGCGGCCGCCGGCGCCTGTTGCGCGCTCAGGCTAAGCGGAGCGACTGCCCCGAACAACGCCGCGCCGAGAACCGCCGTTCCAGCCGCCAGTGCCAGGCCGAAATGCTTACGAGCCATCTGAATCTCCTTGGATTCCCAAGTTTCGGGGACCACTAATTCTAGCCGCTTATGGACGCAATAGCGCCGTTCCGTTCCGCTTCGGAACCTGCCCTACTGGTATACGTGCAATCACCTTCAAAGTTGCAGTATCTACAGCAGTTACGCTGTTGTCGCCGGCCGCGGCCACATAGGCCACCTTGCCGTCTGGCGACATCGTCACCCACTCGGGATGCTGCCCGACGTTCAGGTGGCCAACCGGCTTCAGGTCCGGCAGCGAGTAGGCATACATGGTGCTGTAGACCTTGCTGGTTGCCAGCAGCAACTTGCCGTCCTGGGCAATGCCAAACCCGTGCATCGGCGCCGCCTGCAGGCCTTCGGTGTGCCTGACCTCGCCGGCAATCGCCGGCGTCTCGAAGCGCGCGACTTCCTTGCGCGCCTTGAAATCCACGACCGCAATGCCGTGATAGTCCGACAGTTGCACGAAGATCCGCGACGTCGACCCGTCCGCGGCCTTCTCGAACTCCATCGGCCTGATGCCCGCCGACATTGGCAGTTCCCACGCAATCTCCTCGGTGGCCTGGTCGATCACCGTAATGATCCGCCCGGGAATCGAGCCCGCGACCACGTGCTTGCCGTCGGGCGTGACGTAAACGTTATGGATGCCGCCCTTGACGGGAATGGTCTTCACCCGCGTCAGCGCGACGGTGTCGATCACGTCAACCGCTCCCGGCGCCTGCGTGATGCCGGCGTAAACCCGCGTGCCGTCCTTTGAGATCGAGAGGTTGTTCGGCCGACCCGACAGCAGGATTCTCGCCACCACCGCGAACGTGCTCCCGTCGACGATGTCGACGGTGTGGCGGGACTCGTTGGTGAAATACAGCCGCGTGCCATCCGGCGCCGAGGTGACGCCATGCGGAACTTCGATGTCATTGATCACGCCAACGACTTTGTTGGTGGCCGGGTCGATCAGGTGGATGTTGTCGCCCGCGGCATTGGTCTGCACGATCCGTGCAACCCGCGGTGCGTCGTGAGAGGCGGCGAGCGTCGTGCCATTGACCCACGCCTCGAGAACTTTCCAGTCGGGGTCGCTCTTGGTGGTCCAATGCTGGCCGCCGCCATGGAACACGTCACCGCCGGCCGCGCGGGCCAGCGGATGGCGCAGGAGCCGGCTCGCGCCGGGGCTGCCGGGCACCACCATGGCCTTTGCGGCCTCGAAATTCAGCCTGGATTGCGCCTCGGTCCAGCGGTCGGCGCCCTCGGGAAGCCGCTGCAGGCGAAGGGTGGTGCTGCCGGCATGGCAGGTGACGCACCGGGCATGCCCCTCACGCTTCTCGAGGAACAGGGGCTCGACCCGTGCCTTGTAGTAGTCGAAATCGAGGACCGGCCCGGCGGGCGCCGGTTGTTGACCTAGCAGTGCCGCAAGCAGCAGTTCCAGCATGTGTGCCTCCGTCCCGACGTACGTCCCTGCGTTTTTCCCGATTTGACACTGCGGGATTTTCAGCCGGGATTCTAGCGCAGGCCGATTTTTTGCCGCGTACCGCGCGCCGCTCGGGATACGATTACCGCTTCTACCGCGCAGTGCGCGGCAACGGCGACACCAAGGCGGACACGTGCATCCTGACCTCCAAGAAACGATCAATTTCCACGAAGCCATTCTCGCGGAAGGCGGCAAAGCGCTCGTCGGTTATCACCAGCCAAAGATCCTGGCCAACCTCGTGCTGCTGTCGGAGATTCCGACCACCTACGACAAGAAGGAACAGCGTCAGGTCAACTCTGGCAACTTGCTGCTCCGCGGCGTGCCGGGTGTCGGCAAGACATTTTTCGGCGTGATCCTTGCGGCGATCAGCGACGCCAAGTTCGCCCGCATCCAGGGTCGCGCCGACCTGCAGCCGACCGAAGTGGTCGGCTTCCAGATGATCAATCCGGCAACCGGTGAGCTGACCACTGAGATGGGTCCGCTGGCGGAAGCCGAGGTCATCCTGCTCGACGAAATCAACCGCATCCCGCTGAAGTCGCAGAGCGCGTTCCTCGAAGGCCTGCAGGATCGCACCGTGACCGTCGGCAAACGCACCTACGAGTTGCCCGCGTTCAACTTCGCCATCGCGACGATGAACCCGGTCGAACTCGGCCAGGGCACCTTCCCGCTCTCGGAAGCGGCGACCGATCGCTTCGCGATCATGGTCAACATCGGCTACCTTCCGCCCGAGGAAGAACGCAAGCTGGTGAACTTCGACTTCAAGCAGGTGCGCCTCGGCAGCCTGATGAAGAAGGAGCGCATCATCCAGCTGCGCGCCGCGATCACCGAGCATGTGTTCTTGCACGACCGCCTCGGCGACTACGTGCAGCGGCTGGTCGCCAACACGCGTCCCTACAACCCCGACACCGACTGGCACAAGCATTCGCCGTCGGAACTGGTCGAAACCGGCGTCGATCTCGGCGCGTCACCGCGCGCGATCATCGTGTGGGGCCGCCTCGCCAAGGTGTGGGCGCTGATCGTGCACCGCCGTGACGAGGTCTACCCGGAAGACATCCAGGAACTCGCGAAGTACGTGCTCAGCCATCGTCTGTGGCTCGGCCCGCACGCCGCGAGCCACGGCCTCACGCAGGAAGCCGTGATCAAGGACATCATCGACAAGACACCGATCCCCTGATTCGATGAGAACGCGCGAACAAGAGGTCGAGCCTCTCATCAACTTGTCGGAGATCACCGAAGTCGAGCTGATCATCGTCAAGCGCATGAGGGAGTTTACGATCGGCGATCACGCCAGCATGTTCCACGGCACGGGCTTCGACTACGTGGGCTTGCGCGACTGGCAGGCGGGCGATCGCTTCGAACACATTGACTGGCCGCAGTCGTCGCTGAACAACTTCAGCCCGCTGGTGGTGCGCGAGTTCGAGCAGCCGACCACCTCGAGCGTGATCATGGTCGTCGACCGCTCGGCGTCGACCCGCTGCGGCGCCAGCAGCGGCAAGGGCGAGAACCAGGGGCTGCAGATCGCCACGCTGATTGCGCGCGCCATTGCGACGGTCGGCATGTCGGCGGTGTTCTTCCAGGATTCGATCGGGTTGATGACCTTCGACGAGGGCTTCGATCAGCTCGGCGCGGTGCGGCCGCGGATCGGCAAGGGGCAGGTGATTCACTGCCTCGAGGCCTACCAGCACGGCACCGGCCTGCAGGACATCCGCAACATCGGCAGCCTGAGCGCCACGCTCACGGGGTTCTCGCGCAAGACCGCGATGATGCCGATCATCTCCGACTTCCTGTTCGACGACGTCGAGGCGTTCCTGCGCGAGCTGCGTCAGGTAAACAATGTCCACGACGTGTTCCTGATGATGGTCGACGCGTCGTTTGCGTTCGAGCTGCCGAAGGTGTCCGCCGGCTGGGTCGAGGTCTACGACGTCGAGACCGGCCGGACCCGCATGATGTCGCGCCGCGAACTGGCCAAGCAGAGCCAGCGGGTGCGCGCCTGGCAGGATCAAGTGGCGTTGATGGCCAAGGACAACGATCTCGACGTCGTCCGGCTGTCGGTCGACCAGGTGAAGTTTGATGTCGCGTTGGTGGAATGGGTTGCAGAACGGCGCCTGAGGCGCCGCAAGTAGACGACTATGAAAAGAGCTCTCATCATCCTCGGGTTGTTCGTGAGTGTGCTGCCCGCCGCGGCGCAGACCGGCACGGACATGGTCGAAGTCGAGCCGATCAAGTGCTGGTGGCGCACCTCCACCAGCGCGGTGCGCACCGGCGAGTCCTTCATGCTCACGCTGACCTGCGCCGTGGTCGAGACCGAGGCCAACAAGGTGGTCGCCGACGCATCGAAGCTCGATCCGACGGTCGTGACGCTGCCGCCGTTCGAGGTGCTTGGCGGCACGCACGCCGGCGACCTGGTGGTGCCGGGCAAGCGGTTCTTCCAGTACGACTACCGCATGCGGCTGATCGCCGAGGATGCGTTCGGCAACGACGTCAGCATTCCGCCACTCGAGATCTCGTATCGCATCGAGAGCCAGGTCACGAGCGGCGACACGGTGCAGGGCCGCGAACAGTCCTACACGCTGCCGCGCGCCTCCGTGCGGCTGATCTCGCTGGTGCCCGACGACACGACGGACATTCGCGAAACGCCCGCTTCGCTGTTCACGGCCATCGAGAGCCGTGACTCGCGCGCCGGCATCCTGCAGACGGCGGCCACGATCCTGTTCGGCCTCGCCGCGGTGATCGGCGTCGTGATGCTGATCAGCATGCTGCGCCGCCAGGCGCCGAAGGCGGTGACGACCGCGTCGCATCTCCACGCCCGCACCATCCTGGCGGCAGTGGCCAAGGAGCTCGCCGACGTGCAGCAGTCCAGTCGCGGCGGCTGGACGCAGGAACTGGCGGGCCGCGCCCTCGCAGGCGCGCGCATTGCCGGTGCATACGCGACCGGCCGCAACGTCGGCCAGCGCCCTGCCGGCAAGGACGCCAAGCTCGACGGCATGCTGGTCGTGACGGCGTTCGGCAAGGGCGACGTGTTTGTATCCGGCGCGGCCACGACGCACTCGGCCGGCGATGTGCCCGGTTTGGCCGATGCGCTCAAGTCGCTCACCGTGGCCCGCTACGGCCGCAGCGAAAAGTTCGATTCAAACGCCGACGAGGCGGTCGCGACCGCGATCCGCATCACCAGGGAACAGCAGTCGGCGCACTCGCTGGTGAAGGAATGGGGCCGCGCGTTCGTCGCCAACGTCGTCGACCTCCGGAAAAAGGTGTGGGCGTAGTTGGTGCCGGCCTGTAGGCCGGTTCGTCTGTAGGCCTGATCGATATGCAGTTCTTCCGCGACGTCACCGATCTCGTGTCGGCCACCTGGGCCGAGTGGGGGGACCTGCGTCTCGATCGCCTGCTGTTTTCGGAATCGACGACCGCGCGGCAGGTCGTGCTGGCGCTGATCGGCATGGCCGCGGTCTTCCTGGTGATTCGCTCATTCGGCAGCCGCAACCCGGGGCAGAGCCGGATGGCGCTGCCGGCGCTGGTCAAGACCTCGGCATGGTCGCGCGCCTCGCTGACGCGCCATGGCGCGCTGCTGCTCGCGCTGGCCGGACTGCCCTTCTTCATCCTCTCGCTGGCGGATCCGCGCACGGCGCTCACCCGATCCGAGACCACGTTTCCCGGACGCCGCATCGCGCTGCTGATCGACGCGTCGTCGAGCATGCTGTCGGCGCTGCCGTCGACCACGCTCGCCAAGGGCGCGCCGAACAATGCGGCCTTCTTCACCACGGTTGGCGCGGCGCGCTACTTCATCGAACGGCGCATGGCCGGCAAGTATCGCGACCTGATGGGGCTGGTCGAGTTCGGCGACAGCGCCTACGTCATCACGCCGTTCACGACCGACTACGAAAACATCCTGCTCAGTACCACCCTGATCGGCGACTGGAACGAGTTCATGGCGTTCCCGGATCAGGGCACGGTCGTGGCCAAGGCGGTCGAGCAGGCGGTGGGCCTGTTCCAGGCGTTTGACTTCCTCGACGCGTCGGGCAACCTGATGGTGATCTTCACCGACGGCGCCGACGCCGACGTGCTCGAGAACGGCAAGACGGTCGACGACGTGCTCGCCGAAGCGCAGAAGTCGAAGATCCCGGTCTACCTGATCAAGATCGGCGGCAACTTGCAGAACAAGCGCAGCGTCGCCGACGAGTTGTGGATCAGCGCCGTCAAGAAGACCGGCGGTGAGTTCTTCTCGGGCGGCGACGAGGCCACGATCATCCGGTCGATCCAGTCGATCGACCGGCGCGCGGCCGGCAAGATTGAAATGAAGCAGTACAGCACCGAGCGTCCGCGCTACGCGCCGTTTGCGATGACCGCGGCGCTGCTGTGGTGCGCGGCGTTGATTTTAAGATTCACGGTTCCGACGTTTCAGACGTTTCCGTAAGCGGGTTTGCGCAGCGGGTCTCCGGACTCGCGTGAAGGTAATAGCGGCGAGCCGGTAGGCGCGCCTAGTGGAGCACAGCATGAAATCGTCATCTTGGTTGTTGCAGGGACTCATCGCCATTCTGCTCGTCGGCGCCGGCGCCATCCTGTGGCGCTCGTCGGAATACGAGCGGCGCGTGGCTGCGGCCGAGCGTGATCTCGTCACGCTGAAGTACGAAGAGGCCCAGGCCGCGGCAGCGCAGCCGGGCGGGCGTCTTGCCAACCTGATGCCGGGTGCGGCAACCGCCGCCGATGCCAAGGCGCTCGAGTCCACCGCCGGCTACTGGCGTGGCGAGTACGATCGCGCGACGGAGAATCCGGACGCGAAGCTGCTCGCCGCCAATGCGGCGTTTCGCAAGGCCCGCGAGGCCGGTGGCTCGTGGCAGGCCGTGGTCGGCCGCTTTGACACCATCGTGAAGCAGTACGCCGAAATCCTCCGCGAGGATCCGACCAACGCGGATGCGGCGTTCAACTATGAATACGTGGTGCGCCTGCGCGCGGTGTTTGCCGCCCGCAAGCTGCCGGTGCCGCCGCTGGACGCCAAGGCGGCCGGCCTCAGCATTCACGGCTACGAGGGCGCGCCGCCGGAGGAGTCGGACATGAAGAAGTTCAAGATGATCGTGCCGATGCGTCCCGACGAGCGTCTCGAAGCCGAGAAGGCCGGCAAGGGCGCGACCAAGGTGAGGAAAGGCTAGCCTCCCTGTTGGCCTGTTCGCCCGTTCGCCCGTTGTTGGCCTGATATGCGTTTCGGCGCTCCAGGATTTCTCCCGCTGCTGGTGCTTCCTGCAGGCCTGCTGATCCTCTGGATCTGGCAGCTGTGGCGGCGCCGCGGTGACGCGCGTGCGTTTGTGCGCCGGCGCCAGGTGCCGGTGAACGAGCGCATCCCGTTCTTCGGGGAATTGCTGTTCTGGTTCTTCCTGATCCTCGCGGCCGGCTCGGCAATCCTCGCGCTGGCGCGTCCGTTGGCGGTCACGTCGCTGGTCCGCACGGCGGGAGTGGATCTTGTGATCCTGCAGGACGGCTCGGCGTCGATGCACGTCACCGACGTGAAGGGTAATCGCTGGCAGCGCTCGATGAGCTTCCTGCGCACCCTGGGAGAAGCCTTGCGGTGGGACAACGATCGCGTGGCGATGGCGCTGTTTGCGCACATGGCCACCCCGCAGGTCCGGCTGACGAAGGATCCCAACACCTACTTCTTCTTCCTCGATCATCTCCAGGAGACGTCGCCGTTTCGCCTGGAGGACGACAGCACCTGGGACACCAACATCGAACGCGGCATCTACTGGGGCATGCGGCTGATCGAGAAGGATGAAGAGTTGCGGCGCTCGGCGGCGGCGCAGTCCTCGGTGAAGTTGCCGGACGCCAACAACGCGCGGGCGTTCATCCTGGTATCAGACGGCCAGTCCTGGAGCGGCGAGGTCGCCAAGTCGCTGGCCATGGCGCAGGGCAGCGGAATTCCGGTCAGCGTCGTCGGCGTCGGCACGACGGCGGGCGGGATCATTCCCGATCCGAAACGCGAGGAGGGCCAGCCGCTCGTGCGGTCGGTGTTGAATCGCGCGGAATTGACGCGCATTGCCACTGCTGGTGGCGGCCGGTACTACGAACTCGATCGCGATTCGGACCGCGAAATCGCCAACGCGTTGATCGACTCCACGCGCCGCCGCGCCGGCACCACCGGCATCCAGGAAGGCACGCGCGATCTGTACTGGAACTTCCTGTTTGCCGCCGGCGTGTTTCTCGTGCTCGGCGTCCTGTTCCTGCGCGACCGCGCCGCGCTGGCGCTGCAGCTGGCTGCCGCTTCCGCCGTACTGCTCTTCGTCCAGGCCTGGTTCTAATGTTCTAAGGGGTCGGGTCTCTTTTTTCAGCCCGCAGATTCTGCTTCGAAGCTGCGGCATCAGCTTTGCCTCTTTGAGGACCTCAAAGTGAGGTCAGGCAATGCCGAAACGTCTTCGCAAGAACCTCCAGGGAACCGTCTTTCATGTGATGAATCGTGCGGTGAGGCGCACGGTCTTGTTCGAGACCGAACGCGATTACGACGCCTTTGTGCAGCTCGCCGTCGAGAGTCTCGAGAAGGCGCCGATCAAGATAATTGCGTACTGTCTGATGCCAAACCATTGGCACTTTGTAACTATCTGCGAGCGTATTGCACATCTTTCAAAGTGGATGCATTGGCTGGAGTCAACACATGCCAATCGATGGAACGGCGCTCACGGGACGCGCGGCACCGGAGCAGTGTATCAGGATCGCTTTAAGGCGGTTCCTGTACAGAAGAATCGCTCCTTAATTCGCGTCTGCCGATACGTCGAACGCAACGCGCTCAGAGCCGGACTGGTAGAACGTTCGGAGCTCTGGCGCTGGTCCAGCCTCTACTCAACGTGGAATAACTGCGTCGTGATTCCGCTCAGTGAGTGGCCAATTACGCGACCAAGCAACTGGAGAGAGCTGGTCAATCTCCCAGAAACGGAAGCTGAGTTCGACGACTTGAGGCGGATGATTCGACGAAACCAGCCCATCGGTAGCCCGGCGTGGCAGGAAGCGGTGGCGCCCTTTATTGGCCAAACGATGAAGGGCAAGGGTCGACCGAAGAAGCCGAGTCAAAATTAGACCCGACCCCTTCAAAACTACACGTTGAACTTGAACAGCAGCACATCGCCGTCCTTGACGATGTACTCCTTGCCTTCCATGCGGTAGAGACCCTTGTCGCGGGCGGCCGCCACCGAGCCGCAGGCGACGAGGTCCGTGTAGGCGACGGTCTCCGCCTTGATGAAGCCACGCTCGAAATCCGAATGTATGACGCCCGCCGCCTGCGGCGCCGTGTCGCCGCGGTGGATCGTCCAGGCGCGGACTTCCTTTTCACCGGCGGTGAAATACGTCTGCAGCCCGAGCAGGTGATAGGTGGCGCGAATCAGGGCGCCGATGCCGCTCTCTTCCACACCGAGATCCTTCAGGAACTCGGCGGCTTCGGCCGGCTCCAGGTCGACGAGGTCGCTCTCGATCTGCGCGCTGATCACGACCGCCTCGCACGACAGGTGCGCGCTGACGTACTCGCGAACCTTCAGGACGTACGGATTGCTGTCGGCCGTCGCCAGATCGCCTTCCTTCACGTTGCAGGCAAAGATCGTCGGCTTGTCGCTCAACAGGAAAAACTGCTTCGAGATCACGCGCTCTTCCGGCGCGAGGTCCACGGTCAGGGCCGGCTTACCGGCATCGAGCGACGTCTCGATCTTCGCCAGCACCGCGTCGTCCGCGGCCGCGTTCTTGTCGCCGCGCTTCACTTCCTTCGCGACGCGTTCGCGGCGCTTGCGCACCGTTTCGAGATCCGCCAGCATCAACTCGGTGTTGATGACTTCGATGTCACGCACCGGATCCACCGATCCAGACACGTGCAGCACGTCCGCATCGTCGAAGCAGCGAACCACCTGCACGATCGCGTCGACTTCACGGATGTGCGTCAGAAACTTGTTGCCGAGGCCCTCACCGTCGCTGGCACCCTTGACCAGGCCGGCGATGTCGACGAATTCGATCGCCGCGGGAATGACCACGGTGGTTCCGGCAATCTTGCGCAGCACGTCGAGCCGCGCATCCGGCACCGTCACGACACCGACGTTGGGGTCGATGGTGCAGAACGGATAGTTGGCCGCTTCCGCCTTGCGGGTGCGCGTGATCGCGTTGAAGAGGGTCGACTTACCGACGTTGGGCAGCCCGACGATTCCGGCTCTTAGCATGATGACGTTGATGCTCCTGAAGACACTGACAGCTCTTCAGGATACCTCGCCTTCCCTATCGAGGTATATGTCGCCGGCGCGGCCGGCACGGCGATTCCGCTATAGTGAATGGGTGCGTCGTTGGTTTGGACTCATCGTGCTCGCTTGCCTCGCGATTGCCGCGTGCGCGCCCCAGGTCGCCGTCGAAGACTACACGGGAAAGATCCAGGCGCTGCGCGCCGCCAAGGACGAGAGCTTCAAGAACGACCCCGATTCGCCCATTCCAGCCGACAAGAAGGCCATGCTGCTGCCGCTGGCCTACTTCCCGATCGATGAGCTCTACGCGGTGCCGGCCACGCTGGTTCCATCGGCGGATCGCGCCAGAATCCAGGTCCCCACCTCGATCGGCAAGATTCGCGATCTGGAAGTCGTCGGCTCGCTGAAGTTCACGGTCAAAGGCCAGCCGATGACGCTGACCGCGTTCATGGAGATCACCGAACTGCGGTCGAATCGCCTGTTCGTGCCGTTTGCGGACCTCACCAGCGGCACGGAAACCTACCCGGCCGGCCGCTACATGGAACTCGATCCGACGCCGACCGGTATCTACCTGATCGACTTCAACATCGCGTATCACCCCTACTGCTATTACAGCCCCGAATACGACTGCCCGTTTCCGCCAAAGGAAAACCGTCTCGCCGTGCCGATCCGCGCGGGAGAGAAGATGCAGAAAGCGGACTCGAGCATTCCGTGAACGCCCTCCAGGCCATCGTCTTTGATTTCGACGGCGTCATTGCCGACAGCGAGCGCCTCCACCTGCGCTCCTACCAGGACATCCTCGCGCCGGAGGGCATCACGATCTCGCCCGAGGACTACCTCGCGAAGTACCTCGGGTATGACGATGTTGGCGTGTTCAAGGCGGTCGGCCGGGACTACGACGTCGCCATGGACGACACGCGCGTCGCCGAGCTGATCGCGCGCAAGGGCGAACGTTACGAATCACTTGCGGCCGCCGGGGAGATGCTGTTCCCGGGCGCCGCCCAGTTCATCCGCTCGGCGGCCGGCGCCGGCGTGCCGATCGCGATTGCGTCTGGCGCGCTGACCCACGAGATCGAAGAAGTGCTGACGCGAGCCGGATTGCGCGCGCTCTTCCCGGTGATCGTCGGCGCCGACCAGACCGAGCGCAGCAAACCACACCCCGATCCCTACCAGACCGCGTTCGCCCGTTTGCGCGCGCACACCGGACGGGACCTGATCGCCTGGCGTTCGGTCGCAATCGAGGACTCACGCTGGGGACTGGTCTCCGCCAGGGACGCCGGGCTGCGTTGCGTTGCCGTCACCAACACCTATCCGGCAGCCGAGCTGCGCGCCGACGCCGAGCTGGTGGCGGCGGGCCTTTATGCGCTCACGCTCGAAGCACTCGACGCCGTATGCGCCGACTAGCGAGATGGTCTACCCGGCCGGAGGCCGGATAGACTAAGCACGAGATTGTCCAAGCCCCTCGCCGAACAAATCGCGGAAGCCGCTGATCGACCCGGACCCGACCTTGCAGCACCCGCGTTCCTGGTCGCGCGCATCGAGTACCCCAAGCTCGACCCCGAGCCGTATCTCGACCGCCTCGACCAGATGGGCGACGCCGCGTTTCATTTCGTCGCCAAGGATCCCGGCCACGACGCGCCGCTGGCCGCACGCATCGACGCCATCAATCGCTACCTGTTCGGCGCGCTTGGCTTCAGCGGCAATCGCGAACAGTTCGACGATCCGCGCAACAGCTGCCTGAATGAAGTCATGGATCGGAAGAAAGGCATTCCGATCACGATGGCCCTGATCTATATCGAGGTGGCACGGCGCGCCGGAGTGCGCGCCGAGGGCGTCAATTTCCCTGGGCACTTCCTGGTGCGCTGCATGCAGGATCTGCACACCGACGACCAGAACGACGGGCTGATCGTGGATCCGTTCCATGGCGGCGCGATCCTCGACGAGGCCGAATGCCGCCGGCTGCTCCAGCCGCACATGGACGACGCGGCGTTCGAGCCGTCACTGCTGGCGCGCGCCACGCGCCGCCAGATCCTGGTGCGGATGCTGCTGAACCTCAAGAAGCTCTACGTGAAGATGCATTCGTTCCCGCAGGCGCGCACCACCACCGACGCGCTACTGGCGCTGCAGCCCTCGTCGCTCGCGGACCTGCGCGATCGCGGCCTGCTGGCCTATCACATGAACGACTTCGCGCGTGCGCTCCGCGACCTCGAGGAGTACCTCAAGGTCGCGCGCCTGAGCGAGCAGGACGACGATCAGAAGAAGGAGACCGAGCAGGTCTGGGAGCACGTCAAGACGCTGCGCCGGCGCGTGGCGCAGTTGAACTAGGGCGGGGGCGCCGCTTCTTCCACCAATCCGGGCGCCCGGAAATATTGCATCGCACCTGAAATAGAATTCCGGCGATGAGACACCTTCGCCAATTCGCCCTTGCCGCCGCGGTCGCCGCCTTGATGGTGCCGGCCACCGCTGTGGCCCAGCAAAAACCGGCCGCGACGCCCCCTCCGCCGGACGTGAAACCCGGCAGCATTACCTGCGAGGAGTGTCCCTATCCCTATCCCTCGTCCTACCTGCCGTTGACGCTGTACGGTCAGGACGTCCGCATCGCGTTCATGGATGTGGCGCCGCAGGGTACTCCGAACGGCCACGCCGTGATGATCTTTCACGGCAACAACTTCGCCGGTTTCTACTTCGGCAGCATCATCGACGCGCTCAAGGCCGAAGGCTTCCGGGTGATCGTGGTCGACCAGATCGGCTACGGCCGCTCGTCGAAGCCGATCATGCCCTACAGCCTGAACGACATGGCGCGTAACTCGCGGGCGATCCTCAGCAGCCTCAAGATCGACAAGGCGATGATCATCGGCCATTCGTTCGGCGGGATGCTTGCGGCGCGCTTCGCGTCGCTCTACCCCGCGGTCGCGGAGCGCGTGATCATCTACAACCCGATCGGCCTGACGGATACCCGCCACGGCCGCGCGCCGGGCAATGTGGACGAACAGTACAAGAACGCGCTCAACGCCACGTATGCCAGCGTCAAGCAGGGCCTGATGCGCTACGTCGCGCACAACCCCGCCGCCTGGAACGATGAGTTCGAGAAGTACGCGCGGATCCGCTACTCGTGGACGCTCGGCGCCGACTGGCCGCGCCTGGCAATGGTGCAGACGCTGTCGAGCAACGTGATCGGCTCCGACCCGGTCGTCTATGACTGGGCCAACATCAAGTCACCGACGCTGGCGTTCGGCGGCGCCGAAGACGTGCTGCCCGGCTCGGTGAAGTTGTTTCAGGATCGGATGAAGGTGCTCGCCGATACCGTGCCGAACGGCAACGGCAAGCTGCACCTGATCGCCGGGCTCGGCCACGTGCCGCACCTTGAAGACGCAGCCAAGACCATTCCGCCGATGGTGGCCTTCCTGAAGGCCGGCGTCGGGGCGAAGTAACGCGGCCGTGGAGACGAGGGGCGGGTCCGAAGACCCGCCTCTGCCCGTTACACCTGCATTGCGCCGATCTCTTTGTAGAGATAGGCAGACGCGATCACGCCACCGTGGAAGTTACCCAGATCGAGTTTCTCGTCGGGGGCGTGCGCGTTCTCATCCGGCAGGCCCACCCCGAACAGCACGCACGGCACGCCCAGTTCTTCCTGGAACGTTGAGACCACCGGAATCGAACCGCCTTCGCGGTTGAACACCGGCCGCTTGCCAAACCCCTGTTCGATCGCCCGCCCGGCGGCCTGCACGAAGGGGTTGTCGAACGCGGTCATCCACGGCTTGCCGCCGTGCATCCGCGTGATCTTCAACTCCACCGTCTTCGGCGTCACCTTCTGCAGGTATTCTTCGAACAGATCACCGATCTTCTGCGGATCCTGATTCGGCACCAGGCGCATGCTGACCTTCGCCATCGAGACGGCAGGCAGCACGGTCTTGGCGCCTTCACCGGTGAATCCCGACAACAGCCCGTTCACCTCAAAGGTCGGACGCGCCCACACGCGCTCCAGCGTCGTAAACCCGGTCTCTCCGAACAGCTTCGGCGCGCCAAGCTCGGTCCGATACTTCTTCTCGTTGAACGGCAACTTCTCCCATTCCGCGCGCTCTTCCGGACGAAGCTCAACGACGTCATCGTAGAAGCCGTCGATCTTGATGCGGCCGCTCTTGTCTTTCATCTGCGACAGCACTTGCGCCAGCACCATGGCCGGGTTTGCCACGGCGCCGCCGAACGACCCCGAGTGGAGGTCAGACTTGCTGCCGCGCATGTCGATCTGGAAGTAGGTCAAGCCGCGCAGGCCGTAGCAGATCGACGGAATACCGCGATCGAACATCGGCGAGTCCGAGATCACGACCACATCGGCCTTGAGCTGCTCCTTGTGCGCCTTGATGTAGTTGTCGAGATTGGCGCTGCCGACTTCTTCTTCGCCTTCGATCAGGAACTTCATGTTGACCGGCAGGTTGCCGTTCTGCTTCAAGTGCGCCTCGACGGCCTTGAAGTGCATGAAGACCTGGCCCTTGTCGTCGGCGGCGCCACGGGCGTAGATCTCACCGTCACGGATCGTCGCCTCGAACGGCGGCGACGTCCACAGGTGCACCGGATCGACCGGCTGGACGTCGTAGTGGCCGTAAAACAGGATCGTCGGCGCCCCGGCAGCGCCGAGCCATTCGCCGTAGACCACCGGATGGCCCGGGGTCTCTTCGAGCCGGCAGTTGTGCAGGCCGATGCGGGTCATTTCATCCCGCGTCCACTCGGCGCACTTGCGCACATCGCCCTTGTGCTCGGGCAGCGCGCTGATGCTCGGGATAGCCAGGTACCGCTTCATCTCGTCGATGTAGCGGTCGCGATTCACATTGATGAAGTCGACAACTTTATCCATATCTAACCAATCGTGTCTGGAGTTCGCGACCCCGTGAGCATGTCCACGGCGGCCGTCAACCGCTCGAGGTTGAAGGGCTTCATGAAATAGCTGCAGCGCGTCTCTTCGAGAAACTCGCGCGTGTCTTCGCCGTCGATGTCCCCGGTGATGAAGATGAAGCGGCGCGCCATCTCCGGGCGGATCTGGCAGGCGCGGCCATAGAGTTCCTGGCCGCTGAGTTCCGGCATCTTCACGTCGGCAACGATAGCGTCGTAGGCGGTGCGCTCGATCATGACGAGGGCGCGCCTGGACAGCGTCGTGCTCTCGACGTCATACCCGGCTGAGGACAGCACCCGCCGCACCAGCGCCGCGTTGGACTCTTCATCGTCCACGACCAGCGCCTTGCGGCGCCGTGGCGTGCGATCGACCTCGGCGTCCTCCGGCGGCGGCACCATGGCAAAGGCCGGCGCTGGCGGCACCACGCGCGGCTCGACCGCGGGAATCGGCACTCCGGCCGCGGCGGCCGTCGCGGCAACAAGCGATTCCGTCATCACCGGCAGCTCGATCGTGAAATTTGCGCCGCCGACGTCACGGTTGCTCGCCAGGATCTGGCCACCGTGCTCCCGCACGATGCCGTAGCAGACCGACAGGCCCAGGCCCGTGCCCTGCCCGACCTCCCGGGTCGTAAAGAACGGATCGAATACGCGCAGCAGGTCTTCGTCTTTCAACCCGCTGCCGTTGTCGTTGACCTCGACGAGGATGCGATCGGGCTCCGGCACCAGGCGCGTGGCGATCCGGATCTCACCGCGTGCTTTCTCGGGCACGATCCGGCTGAGCGACGTGCCTTCACGTCGCGCCACGATCGCGTTCTCGGCGTTCTGGATCAGGTTGACGATGACGTCTTCGAGCCGCGGCGCATCGATGTAGACCAGCGGCAAGCGATCGGCCGCGTCGAGGGTCAGGTCGATGCCGGACGTCTGCAGCGCGCCCTCGCGGGCCGCGATCGCGTCGCGGACCACGCGATTGATCTGCTGCCATCCGCGGGCAGTCGTGGTGCGGCCGGCAAACGTCAGCAGGTTGCGGACAATGCCCGCGGCGCGATTGGCGTTGTCGCGGATCGCCCGCAGCTCCTCGGTATCGTGCGCCGCGGGCTTGGTCGCGAGCATCAACTCTGCGTAGCCAAGCACGCCTTGCAGCGGATTGTTGAGCTCGTGGGCCACGCCCGACACCAGTTGCCCGACGGCGGCGAGCTTTTCCCGCTGCACGAGCTGATGGCGCGTTGCCGACAGTTCCTGTCCGGCCTTCAGCAGCGCGCGCCGCGACAGGAACTCGCGCACCACGACAACGATGCCGAAGGGAATCATCATCGCAAGGGCCACGCGAGTGCGCAGCTGTTCGGTGGCGGGCGAGACCTCGAGCAGCCGGCGGGCGATCTCGTCCACGGCCGGAATCGCGATCAGCAACGTCACCGCGATCAGCGACACCACCGGCAACTTCGCCATGGCCGGCGCCTCTTCCTCAGGCTCGAACAGCTTGCTTTCGTAGGCGATCGCGGCCGCGACCAGCAGGATCACGTACGGCGCCATGAACAGGATGTCCCACAGCGCGCCGGAGACGTAGGCGCCGGAGTGGTCGACGGCGTCGTAGATGATGCCGCCGATGAACGTCACCGCCAGTCCGCTCGCATAGACGCCAAGCAGCTTGCGCCACGGCGGCGACGAGGCCGTTCTCCAGACCCACGCGCCCCACAACGCCAGCAACAGGTTGCGCGCGTTCAGCAGCTGCGTCAGGTTGTCGTTATAGAGGTCCTCTCGGCCGTCAGTGACGGCAATCGTCACGACGAAATAGATGTAGATGAACGCCGAGAAAAAGGCGATCAGCACGAGATCGAGCAGGACGATGTCGAACAGCCACCGCGGGCGGTCGCGCTCGGGGCGTCCGTAGAGCGCGGCGGCCAGCGGAATGCTCGAAATGAAGAACAGCGGATCGGTCGGCGAGATCACCGGCACGCCGCCCGCGAAGAGGTCGAGGTAGGTCCACACCACCTGGCCGGCGGCCCACATCAACGCGTGAACGGCGTTGAGGTTCCAGAACACCCGGACCTGGCCCCGGCATTGCCGCGCCAGCCATAGCGTGAAGCCGGCGTACGCCAGCGGTGGGAGCAATTGCGCGATATCGCCCAGCGCCACCACGCCCTGCCCGGTGGCCACCGACAGCGCGGCATAGACGAGCAGGAACGCTGCTCCCGCGATCGCAACCGTACGCACCATGCCGCGCTAAGTATATTTCGGCTTACGGAACCACCGACCACCGTTCGTGCCGGCAGGTCACGCGATTGTCGATCTGCAGCTTGTGCAGGTGCGCCAGCACGCTTTCGCGCGACATGGCCACCAACTCCGTGGCCAGCGACGGATAGATTCGCGCGGCCAGGTCCTCGAGCGTCGAGGGCCCTTGAGAGAGGAACGTGAGCACCTGCTCCTCTCGCTGGGCGCGATGCGCAATGTAGCGATGGATCAGGGCAGCCGGGTCCTGAATCACCGGCCCGTGGGCCGGGAGCGCGCGCGCCGCATTGAGGCGCAACATCCGCTCGAGCGACTTGAGGTAGTCCGACAGGCTGCCACCGTGCGACGCGGGAATCACGACCGTGCTGCCGAGCACGAGCATGTCGCCGACAAACAGCGTCCGGGAATCGGCATGCCAGAGCGTCAGGTGATCCGGCGCGTGCCCGGGCGTGTGGAGCACCGTCAGATCGCCTTCGTCCGTCGGGACGACCGCGCCGTCCGTCAGCCACTGCCACGGCAGCTTGGGATCCCGTGCGTCCCACGCGTATTTGGACAGCGCCGCTGCCGGCCACCGCTCGTGGACCCTGGGGGCACCGGCGATGTGGTCACTGTGCGCGTGCGTGACGAGCACATGCGCCGGGCCGTTCGGCGCGGCGGCGGCGATCGCGTCGAGGTGTGTGGCATGGCCGACGCCGGCATCAATCAGCAGTGGGCGGTCCGACCCGATCAGGTAGGTCCAGTTGCCTTCCCCGGTCATCGGACCGGGGTTGGCGGCGTGGAGGAACACGGGGTTCATGCAGCCGGCGTTCGATCAGCCATCGGCGCTCGCAGTCCGGTAAACGCGATCGCGCACGCAATCAACATCAAGATCGACGCGCTGAAGTACGGCGTGGTCATGCCGTAGGCGTCGTAGAGGTACCCGCCCCAGGCGGGCCCGACCACGCGGCCCAGGCTGGCGAGCGACGAGGCCAGGCCGAGCATGCCGCCCTGATCATCCGCATCCGACAGCTTCGACACCATCGCGGTGATCGACGGGCTGTTGAAGCCCATGCCCAGCGCCAGCACTCCGAGCGCGCCCAGCAGCGTCGGCACGCTCCACGCAAACGGGACCAGGCCGATGCCGATGGCAATTGCCCCGATCGCCAGCGGAATCAGGCGCCGCTCACCGATCCGCTTCACGACCTTGTGCACCAGCACCCCCTGCACCAGCGCCAGCACCACGCCGATGAATGCGAAGACGAAACCGATCGTCGAGGTCGTGAACCCGAACTTCGCCTCGCTGAAGATCGCAAACGTCGCTTCAAATCCCGAAAACGCCAGCGTCACCAGGAAGAACAATCCGAGGCACAACAGCAGCGTCGGCTTCGACATCGCGTGTCGGAACGCATCCATGCGGCCAAGCGATTTCGACGAGGCGCTGACCGTGCGCGACTCCGGCAGCAGGAACCAGGCGGCGACCAGGTTGGCGAGGCACAGCGCCGACGCGAACCACATCGGCGTTTCGGGGCTGAACCGGCTGAGCATGCCGCCAATGGCCGGCCCGAAGATGAAGCCGAGGCCGAACGCCGCGCCGACCATTCCCATGCCCTTGGCGCGGTTCTCGGGCGTGGTGACGTCTGCAATGTACGCCTGCGCGGTGGGGATGTTCGCGCCGGCAATGCCGCCGACAACGCGGGCGATGAACACCACCGGCAAGGAACCGGCGACGGCCATCGTCAGGTACGACAGGCACGATCCGAGGAGGCCGATCAGGATGATCGGCTTGCGGCCGATCCTGTCCGACCACCGGCCCCAGATCGGCGAAAACAGGAACTGCATCAGCGAGAAGCTGGTGCCGAGCAGGCCGATCTCGAGCGCAGAGGCGCCAAACGACTCCGCGTAGAACGGCAGCAGCGGGATGATGATGCCGAAACCGAGCAGGTCGATGAAGACCGTGACGAAGATGACGACGAGCGGGGACATCTACTCCGTGCCGGCGCGGCCGCCGTGAAGCCACAGCAGCGACAGCACCGTGTAATACGCCGGGAAGAGCATCGACACCATCGTCCACGGACCATCCGTGTCCGGCAGCCGCCAGATCATCCAGGCGAAAAGAACGCTCCACATTGTACCCAGTGCCAGCGTGGGCACCTGCAGCACTTGCATGCGCGATGGATACAGGTAGCGAATCGGCACGAAGACCAGTATCGCAAGGGCCACCAGCACGATCGCGTTGATGGTCGGCGACAGCCCCGTCACATAGAGGTAGACCACGACGATGTTCCAGTAGGAGGGAAATCCGGTGAAGTAGTGCTGGCCTGCGTCCCCCTTCGCGTCGGTCCGACAGAAGCCGTAGAGGCTCGACACCGTCATCGCGGCGCAGATCGGGAAGGCCGACGGCACGAGCCCGGCCTGCCACACGATCAGCGCCGGAATGAATGCGTAGGTGACGTAGTCGATGATGTTGTCCATCAACGCGCCGTCAAACCCGGGCAGGCGTTCCTTGACCCTGGCCGCGCGCGCCAGCCAGCCGTCCGTGGCATCGACGAGGGTCGCGGCGACGAGATACAGAAAGGCCGCGCGGAAGTCATGCGCAAACGTCATCGCGGTCGCAAGCAGCGCGAAGATGATGCCGGTGGCGGTATAGAGATGCGCGATCCAGGGAAGGATCGGCATCAACTACAGACGGCGTTCGGCGTTAGGGAACGTATTCCAGACCGGCACGCCGCAGAAGTGGGAGCCTTCGGTGCAACGCGGCGACACGATCTTGTTGCGCAGCACGCACGGCGGGCCGAGGTGGCGGCCAAGCTGCGGATGAATCGAGCGCACCTGGGTGATCTCGTCCATCGACGCGAGGTAGATCTCTTCCTGCGCATTGAAGCAGGTGCGTAGCGTCCACTTGTGCTGCAACGCGATGAACGACCCGGACTCCACCATGCGCAGGGCCTTGGCGTTCGGCAGGATGTAGAGCGCGTACTCGAGCGGCACGCCGAGCGCGAGCAACTTGTTCTTCGCCGCCCACGAGTCGGCCATGGCCTGATCATAGACCGCCTGCGCCGCCGGGTTCTGGCGGATCAGCCGCGGCGTGATGTAGTCAGGCGTCGTCGTATCGGCAAGCGTCATCATCGGGCGCGACGCCGGCACCATGCGATGGCGCTGGTCCTGGGAGTCGGCCGTGTGACTCAGCTTCTTCTCGAACACGTAGCTGGCGTGATTGAGGGCCCGCATCATCGGCGAGTGATACGCCACGTCGAGCATGTCGACGCGGTAGGGGTTCTTCGCCGGGTTCATCACCCGGTCAATCGCTTCGGCGTCGTCCAGCTCCGCGGTCGTCAGGCCAAACGTGGCGCGGACGGCGTCGGCCACCACGCGCTCGGCACCAGCCGACCAGTCACGCAGGCGCGAGACTTTGCCGCCAAGCCGGCGATCGAACTCTGCCGCAAACGCGTCGCCATTGGAGCGCGCGCTGGGAAAACCCATTTCCGGTAACGCGTCGCGCTCGAAGGTGCTGAAGCCGATCTTCTCGAAGAACATCGGGTCGACTTCCTTCACAAGGTCGACCATCGCGCCAATGACCATGGCCGCCTCGTACGGCACGTCACCGGCATTGAGCATGCGATGCAGGCGATGCAGCACGATGCCCGAGACCGTGTGCACCATCGAGGTGAACGCGCCGATCGGAATCACGTAGCGGGCCGTCTCGATCGCCTTCTTCTCGGCTTCGCGCTCGACGGCTTTCAGTCGCGCCGGCGTGTTCGACGGACGAACGTAGCGCAGCTCCTTCAGGATCGCCCAGGCATCGTCTTTGAGCAGCGCCGACAGCTGCGAGTACGCCTCCCACGCCTTCAGCACCGCCTGCTCATAGACGTCGAGGGCTTCGCCGGTGATCGGTGGCACGAACGCGCGCGGTTCGTTCAACTTAACATAGCGCTGGCTGGACTGTTCGGAGTTGTAGAAGGGGTACGAATGCAGGACGCTCCACACCAACTGGCGCGAAATGTTTTCGAGTCCGAACTCGAAGTGGGCATGCTGGAAGACGGTGTGGTGTCCGCCCTCGAAGGTCAGCGGCCCGATCGAGTCGCGCTGCTTGTCGGTGATCTCGCTGCGCTCGATGACCCGCGGCGAATAGCAGGTGCGCGCGGCGGCAATGGCGCCGTCGTACGGCACGGCCGGAGACGTTCGCAGCGTGATTCTTGGAGGTGCGGTGGCGAGCGCGAGCGCGGGCATGGAACTTCACGCGATTATACGCTCCTGCTCGACTGCCGAAGTGCTAATATCCCAATCCCCGTTGAAACGGGTTCAAACATTTACAAAGGAACGCTCAACATGATTCGCACGCTCAAGATGCTCGCGATCCTCTTGGTATTACTGCCATTTGCGAACACGGCCGAGGCGCAGCTCGCGCCGGCCGACGCCGGCGCCTTCATGGGCTCGTGGACGCTCACGCTCGACTCGCCGCAGGGCGCCCTCGAGCAAAGCCTCGTGCTCAAGGAAGAAGGCGGAAAAGTCATCGGGGAGATGACCTCCGCGATGCAGCCCGAGACGCAGAAGGTCACGGATGTGACCAAGAACGGCAACGACCTGGTGCTGAAGTTTGCCGGCAACTTCCAGGGCAACCCGTTCGACGCAACCATCACGCTCGTTCCCGACGGCTCGGACAAGTGCAAGGTGACGTTCGACGTGAACGCCGGGATGTTCACGATGAGCGGGGCGGGGGTAAAGAAGTAGCCGGTAGCCATTAGCCGGTAGCCAGTAGCCAGTAGCCAGTAGCCAGTAGCCGGTAGCCGGTAGCCGGTAGCCGGTAGCCAGAAATTCAGTAGCCAGTATTCGGAGCCACGGCCAGCAATTTTCTGGCTACTGGATACTGGCTACTTCTGCTTCAGAAGAAATCCGCCGACGTCGCCAGGTTCTTCGCCAGAAGTGTTCCAGCCCGGGCCGGTGCCCCAGGCGATCAGTCCTCCGCCATCGGTCGTGAACGGGTGGCAAATGAGCGGCGGGCCTGCCAGGGCAGGTGCGGCAAAGGTGAAAACAACAACGGCTGCGGCGATAAACGAACGAATGGACGTGGTCATGTGCGATAGCCTCCTGCCCAACTCAGACGAGGGCGATGGGCTGATGGTGCGGGCGTAAGTCTTGTTTTTGAAGTAAGTTACGGTTGTTGTAACGGTTACAAACGCCTCGGCCGTGGGGATTTCGCGGGATACTGATCGCGTGACGCCGATTCCGGATCAGGACATTCGAGCCGAGCTCGATCGCATTCTCGCCACCAAGGGTTTTTCCGGTGCCGGTCGCATCAGCAAGCTCCTCCGCTTCGTCGTCGACAAGACACTCGCGGGCCAGACCGATCAGTTGAAGGAGTACACGGTCGGCATCGAGGTCTTCGATCGCGATGAGAAGTACGACCTGCGGCTTGACTCGATCGTTAGGGTCGAAGCCGGCAGGTTGCGGACGCGCCTCGACGAGTACTACAACGGCGAGGGCGCGAAATCGACGGTTCGCATCACTTTGCCCCGCGGCGGCTACGTCGCACGCTTCGAAGCCAACCAGGCTTCCGGGGCCCCGCCGGCATCCGCAGTGGAGCCGACGCCTGAAGCGCCGTCCAACCGTCGGCCGGCTGCGCTGTTAGTGCTGGCAGCGGTGTTGATGATCGCGGTCGGCACCCTGGTGTGGTTTGCGAGCCGCGATCGCTCGTCGCATCCGGACCTTCGGCCGACCGCCGCAGTCCTGCCGATCGCCGCGAACATGATCGGCGGCGACAACCAGAATTACTCTGCGCTGCTCACGGAAGCGCTCACCAGCGAACTCGCCCGGCTGGGCACGATCAGCGTTGCGTCGTTCACAAGCGCCATGCAGTTCGAGGACCAGCGTCCAACCATGGCGCAGGTCGCAGCGGCACTGAAATCTACCTACGTAATTGAAGCGTCGGTCGACGATGAAGCCAGCGAGATCCTGGTCGTGGCACGCATCGTCAATGCCGACACGGATCGAAAAGTGTGGGTGGCGGACTATCGCGGCCAGCGCGATGACGTGCGCGGCATCGCGCAACGCATTGCCTTCGACGCCAGTGCCGAGATCCTGAAGCGCTCGGCGCCCTAGCATCCGGGCTCTTAGGCCATCGTCTGGCCGCCGCAGATGTTGTAGGTCTGCCCGGTAATCGCGCTGGCATCCGCACTGCACAGAAACTTCACCAGCGCGGCAATCTCCGCAGGATCGATGATCCGCTTGATCGGCACCGCTGAAATCTGGCGGTCCTTGAACTCGTCAAACGTCGTCTTGGCGTAGGTGGCGCCCTGCTGCATTCCTAGCGCCGCCATGTCGGTGTCGACCCAGCCTGGCGCCAGTGCATTCACGGTAATTTTCCGCTTCACCAGTTCCAGCGCCAACGCCCGCGTAAAGCCGATCACGCCGTGCTTCGAGGCGCAGTATGCCGTGTAGCCGGGCACACCAAAGCGGCCGAGCACGGACGACAGGTTGATGATGCGGCCGTTGTCGTTCATCAACGGCAACACCTGACGCGACACCAGGTACATGCCCGTCAGGTTGGTGTCGATCGTCTGACGCCAGCGCTTCACGTCCGAGCCCTGCACCACTTCTCCGCCGCCAACCCCGGCGTTGTTGACCAGCACATCGATCGTCGCGACCTGCCCGTGCAGGGTCCCGAAGCCATGCGCGACGCTGTCTTCATCGCTGACGTCCATCTGCACCGGAAACGCTTCGGCGCCCCTGGCCCTGATCTGGTCGGCGGTCTGCTGCAGCTGGGACAGCGTACGAGAGGTGATGACGATCTTTGCACCAGGCTCGGCAAATGCCAGCGCGATGGCCCGGCCGATGCCGCGGCCGCCGCCGGTGACGACGACCGTCCTACTCATCGTCTTCGTCTCCGTCGTCTCCACTGCGACCGGTGTGATAACGCGAGTACTCCTCAAGGTAGGTCAGCGTCTCGAACGACTTCATGCGATCGAAGAACAACACCCCGTCGAGATGATCGGTCTCGTGCTGAACCACGCGGGCCGGAAAATCCTTTAGTTCGAGTTCGAAGCGCTTGGCGTTACGATCAAACGCCGACACCTTGATGTGCTGCGCCCGCGGCACACGGCCGCGAATCTCCGGGATGCTGAGGCAGCCTTCCCAGCCATCCACTTTCTGGTCACCGATGATCGTGATCTCCGGGTTGATGAACGCGATCGCATCGCCTTCACCACGGCCGTCGGCGTCAAGCATCGCCACGAAGACGCGCAGGCTTTCGTGCACCTGCGGCGCGGCCAGGCCGACGCCCGAATACTCGTACATCGTGTCGATCATGCTGTCGATGAACTGCTGAATGGTGGGGTTCTTGATCTCGCTCTTGTCCACGGTCCGCGCTTTGGCGCGAAGGACGGGGTGCCCCATGCGGGCAACTTTCAGGATCGACATGGTTGGATTTTATACTGAGGGCCAATGCCGTCACACGACGACACGCCGCCGTACAAGTTCTGCCCGGTCTGCGGCAGCCCGCTGGAACCCCGCGTCCTCAAGATCAGCGAGCCGGCGCGGCTCGTCTGCACGAACGCGGCGTGCGGATTCGTGTTCTACCTCGACCCAAAGGTGGCGGTCGGCACGATTATCAAGACAGCAAGCGGGAGGATCGTGCTGGTCAAGCGCGCCATTGAACCCGGCTACGGCAAGTGGGTGTTCCCGGGCGGCTACGTCGACCTGGGAGAGGAGGTCACCCTCGCGGCGATCCGCGAGGCGCGCGAAGAGGCCGGCCTCGAGGTGCGCATCGACCGCCTGATCAACGTCTACTCTTACGCCGGCCGGGCGCCAATCATCATCGTCTACGCTGCCACGGCAATCGCCGGCGAACTTGCCATGGACGACGAAGGGCTGGAGATCAGGGAGTTTGCCGTCGACGCCATTCCCTGGGACGAGCTTGCGTTTCGCAGCACCCAGGAGGCGCTGCGCGACTACTTGAACCTGGCGACCTGATCGCGGGGCAACCTGGCGATGGCCAGGGCTTCTGGCGCCGAGACTTCGAGCACGCGCGCCTGCCGCGTCTCGAGCAGCGGCGTCACCTTGACGCCGTCTTCTTCGATCGCCTTTGGCAACCACGATCGAGAGTTGCCGATCGGGTAGTCCTTGAACACGTCGACGACCACGATGCGATCGGGCAAGGTGCCGTCGGGGTTTGGCGCAAACAGGTCGGCCGGTCGAAACACAGCGGGCACGCCGGTATACACGCCGGTCACCGGGCCGTCGCCGCGCCTGACCAGGAACCGTTCGCGCACGTACTCGTCGAGCGCCAGCCAGCGATCGATACGTCCGACCAGCATCAGGCATCCGAGTTCGTCGGTGCACACCACGCGATCGTTCGGGCCGAGGCCGCTCTTGATCTCCTCGATGCCCTCGACCACGATCGTCGGCCGCGCCTCGGCCAGCGTGGTCGCCCGCCACTGTTCGACGCCGATCACCAGCGCAAGCGCGATCACCGCCGCGCGCGGCAGGATCGTCGCCGCGTCGATCGCGATTGCGATCAACACGAACGACAGCGGCAGCAGCATGTAGTTGGTGGTGATGCCGGACTCGATGACACCGAACCACAGCACCCACCCAATCCAGATGAGATGCGCCGCGCGTTGCTTCGCGGGCCACTCGCCGCGGGACCGGTAGACGAGAAACGCGATGCCGGTCAGCAGCGTGATGGGCGTCAACCGCATCAAGTGCCAGAACATGTCGAGCGGATAGCGCGAGCCCTCGACCAGCACGCACTGCACCAGCGGCCACGAGAGCGGCGCGCTGTTCGACGCCTGCGCGATCGACATCGAGAGGATCAGTGTGAACACCGACAGCGCGACCACCGTCATTGGCCACACCCGCCGCGGTGCCAGGACCACGCCGACGGCCAGGACGACGAGAGGAATCATGAACTGGCGCTCGCCGGGAGCCTCGAACAGGTTCAACACCTGCCACAGGAAGAACCGCCGCACCATCGTCTCGCCGCTGCTTGGCGCGGCAAAGTGAAAGCCAAACAACACCAATTGGCCGAGCACGAGTCCCAGGCCGACCGACAGCATCATCAGGAACCAGAAGCGGCGATCACCCCTGGCCATCAGCCACGCGACGGCGGGAATGATCGCGAGCAGGAATGCGAGCTCGTGCGTCAGCCGCGCCAGCATCACCGCGGCGATCAAGCCAATCCACCAATGCCGGTGCGTCAGGAAGTAGAGCGACAGCACGAAGGCCGCCAGAAATGGCGCATAGAAACGTCCGCTGGTGGCCGTGGCCCAGAACGGCACCGACAAGGTGACGAAGATCGAGGCGCTCAGCGCCGCAGCCTCGGTGGCCAGGCGGCGCACCAGCAGATAGGTCAGCAACACGACGAGGGCCGCGCTGAGCAGACCGATCATCCGGAACGCCGGCAGCTCGGCGCCGGTGATCGCGCCGGCCAGCCAGCTTACGTAGGAGTAGGCTATGCCACGATCGTAGAGAAGATTCGAGGGGAGCAGCGGCACGCCGTGTTGGGCGATGCCGCGAACGGCGAAGACCGTGTACTCTTCGTCGACCGAATAGCCGGGCCGCGTGATCGACAGCGCTCCGGCGACGACGACCACCGCCGCCACCGCCAGCGCCGCCTTCGCAAACTTCACGCGATCGTGATCTTCGAGTCCGAGTAGACGTCCTGGATCGCGTTGAGGAGCGCGACGCCTTCCTTCATCGGACGCTGGAAGGCCTTGCGCCCCGAGATCAGGCCCATGCCGCCGGCGCGCTTGTTGATCACCGACGTCTTCACGGCTTCCTTGAGGTCGCTCTCACCTGCCGACGCGCCGCCCGAGTTGATCAGGCCGGAGCGTCCCATGTAGCAGTTGGCGAGCTGATAGCGCGTGAGGTCGATCGGGTGGTCGCTCGACAACTCCGAGTAGACCTTCTTGTGCGTCTTGCCGAAGTTGATCGCGTTGTAACCGCCGTTGGTCTCGGGCAGCTTCTGCTTGATGATGTCGGCCTCGATCGTGACGCCGAGATGATTCGCCTGGCCCGTCAGATCCGCCGCCAGGTGGTAATCCGCATCCTTGGTCTTGAATGCCGAGTTTCGCAGGTAGCACCACAGCACGGTGAACATGCCCAGTTCATGCGCCTGCTGGAACATCTCGCTGACTTCCACGATCTGCCGCTTGGATTCTTCGGAGCCGAAATATATCGTCGCGCCAACTCCGGCCGCGCCCATGTCGGCGGCCTGCTTGATGCCGGCGAACTTGATCTGGTCGTAGCTGTTTGGATACGAGATGAACTCGTTGTGGTTGAACTTCAGGATGAACGGAATGCGGTGCGCATACTTGCGCGCGCACATGCCGAGCACGCCGAGCGTCGATGCCACGGCGTTGCAACCGCCATCGATCGCCAGCTTGACGATGTTTTCCGGATCGAAATAGATCGGGTTGGGCGCAAATGACGCGCCGGCGGAGTGTTCGATACCCTGGTCAACCGGCAGGATCGACACGTAACCCGTGCCCGCCAACCGCCCGTGATCGAACAGTGACTGCAGGCGCCCAAGCACCGGGATCGGGCGATTCGACTGCAAATGGATCCGCTCGACGAAGTCGGGGCCGGGCAGGTGCAGCGATTCTTTCGAGATGGTCTTGCACTGGTGCTGGAGCAGGCCGGCGGCGTCGGATCCCAGGATCTCTTCAACGGTTGGCATAACGGCTTACTTTACCGGGTACGACAGCTCCTCGACAACCGCGCCGTTGACGGCCTCGACCACCATGGCATCGAGCGGCAAGGTCTTCTCCACCTCGTCGACCTCGAAGCGGTGGGCGTGGGTTTCCGGGTGGCGCGGGGTGAACAACGTGCAGGTGTCCTGGTCGGGAAAAATCGACACCTCGAAGGTGCCGAGCTTCTGCGCCGTGGCAATGATTTCCTCCTTGTCCATGCCCGCGAGCGGCCGGAGGATCGTCATGTGACTCGCCCGATCGATGGTCGTCATGTTGTCCAGGGTTTGTGAGGCGACCTGGCCGACCACGTCGCCCGTCACGATGGCCCTGGCGCGGACATCCCTCGCGATGCGTTGTGCAATGCGAAGCATCATGCGGCGATAGATCACGACGCGCAGCTCGCCTGGCACGCTGAGCGTGATCTGGCGCTGCAGCTCACCAAACGCCACCATGTAGAGCTTCATCTTGAGCTGGTACTGCGTCAGCATCGCCGCCAGCTTGCGCACCTTGTCCTGCGACGCCGTAGAGGTGAACGGCGCGCTGTGGAAATGCACGGCGGTAAGGTGACAGCCACGGCGCATCATGCGCCACGCGGCGACGGGCGAATCAATGCCACCGGACAGCAGGGCGACCACTCGGCCGCCGGTACCCATCGGCAAGCCGCCGGGACCGGGCTGGCGGTCCATGAAGCAATAGGCGGTCCCAGGAATGATCTCGACGCTGATCAGAAGATCGGCGTGGTCGAGATCCACCTTCCAGCCACGCGCGGTCCAGACACGCGACCCCAGGTCGCGCGCCAGCTCCGGCGATGGCGTCGTGAACAGCTGGTCGGCGCGCCGCACGAAGACGCGAAACGACTGCGCCGATTCCTTCGCAGGCAGGCGCGACACGATGGCGTCGGCCATCCCCTCGAAGTCGCGAGGGATGTGCGTGGCCACGGCGTAGTTGGCAATGCCAAACACCCGCGACAGCCGTTCCAGCACCTCGGGCAACACCTCGTCGCGTCCGAGCACCACCTCGATGCGGCCGACCGGCGTGCGCACTTCCCTGATGTGCAAACCAGCAAGCGCCCCGTGGATATGGCGAACGAGCCGGCCGACAAACCACGTCCGGTTCCTGCCCTTCAGCGCGACTTCCGAGTAGTGCGCGAGGACCGAAATCACACGGCCTCCGCAGCGAGTCGACCGGACATGACCGCGGACTCGATCGTCGCCGGCAGGCCGGTCTGGATCCAATCGCCGGCAAGCAGGAAGCCGTTGATCGCCGTGCGCGTGCCTGGTCGCGGCGGGGCGCCAGCAGCCAGCGAAAACGTCGACCGCTTTTCGCGGACGGCAACCGACTTGCTGAGCACGGCCGTTCGCGCCGCGGGAATCGCCTCGCGGATCTCCGACATCGCCATCGCCGTCAGTTGGTCGTTACTGGCGTTGACGATCGTCTCCGCGCCGCTCGAGGTCAGCGACAGGTGCGACGCGCTACTACCGACCAGCGCGCGGCGATCGAAGACCCACTGGAAGTTCCGGCCGGGCAGGCCCACCAGCGCTTCGCTCATCACCGCACGGTCGAACCACAGGTTGACGGTGACGATCGGCAAGCTGCCGAGCGCGGCAGCGTTGGCCGCCGTGTCTCGAAGTGAGGGGGGCACGTCGTCAAACAGCGCCGCAAACGCATGCCACGGCACCGTCGAGATCACGACCGGCGCCTCGATGAGCTGATCGCGGACGCGAACCCCCGTCACCCGGTCGCCGTCGACCAACACCCTCGCGGGAGACCCAACACGCACCTCACCTCGCCGCTCGGTGATCCACTCGCGCGCCGGCACCACGTACATTTCGTCGAGCGGCACCGACGGCAACACCAGCGCCGCCGCATTCGGGTCTGGCCCCAGCATCAACTGCAGGACGGTGACAAAGTGCGCCGCCTCGGCCTGATCGATCGACTGGTTGAGGGCGGCAAGCGCGAGCGGTTCCCACAGCAGTTCGCACAGCCGTGGCGCCTGCCCATTTCGGATCAACCAGTCCCGAACGGTTCCTTCGGCAACAGCCCGGCTGTTCCCAATCGCGCTGCCAATCTTGAGCACCGACAGCTTCTCGCGCCACTTCAGCGCGTCCCACGCAAGCACACCGGCAAGAAAGTGCAGCGGCGACGGCAAGGACGGCAGCGCCAGCACGCTTTCGTGTCCCGCCCGGTCGATCGTCGGCACCTTCAGTCCGGCCTGCCAGCGGACGCGATCCGACGCGCCGATGCGCTCGAGAAACGACAACGTCTCGACGTAACACCCCATCAGGATGTGTTGACCGTTGTCGACACGCTCACCGGTTTCGGGATCGGTAAACGCCGTCGCACGACCGCCAAGTCCGGGACGCGCCTCAAGCACCAGCACGCGCGCGCCACGCTCCGCAAGCGCCGTGGCGGCGCTGAAACCGGCGCAGCCTCCTCCGATGACGATGGCGTCGAAATCGCTCATGCCTGGTCGAAGCGAACTCAGTTCGCTCGTGCCGAGCGCGTCAGGCCGAATGCCGACAATTGCGACATCGCCCAGATCTGCAGGGCGATCCTGGCCCTCGCAACCTTCGGGACACCCACCCGCTCGGTGAACACGTCGTAGCCGCGGCGCTCGATGCGCTGGAGGATCTCGAAGTAGATCCCGCTCATGACCTCGGCGGCAACCAGTCGTCGAGCGTCGGCGTGCGGCATGGCCTGTCGGGCGGCGGCAAAAAACTTCCGCGCCCGCTGGCACTCGTGCGCCAGCAGCGATCGCAGGCCGTCGGTCATGACGCCGGCGGAGAGGTCCCGTTCCTCGACGCCAAATCGCGCCATGTCCTCGCGCGGCAGATAGATACGCCCCTGCTTGAGATCCGAGGCAATGTCTCGGACGATGTTCGTGAGCTGCAGGGCGAGCCCGAGGTTGAAGGCGTACTCGCGCGAGCGCGTGTCGCGGCAGCCGAAGATCTCGATGCACATCACGCCCACGGCCGACGCCACACGGCGGCAGTAGCCGACCAGTTCTTCGAAGGTCTCGTAGCGAGAACGGTGCAGGTCCATCTCCACGCCGTCCACCAGGTCGTCGAACGGCTGACGCGTCAACGCGAACTGCTGAACGCACGGCTTCAGGCTGCGTGACTGGGGCGTCTGCGGCGCCTCGTTGCCAAACAGCCGGCCAATTTCAGCGCGCCACTGCTGAACGGCGGCGGCGGCCACCTCCGGACTCTCCGCCTCGTCCACCGCATCGTCCACCGCGCGACAGAAGTCCCAGACCACGCCAATGGCGTGCCGTTGTTCGGACGGCAGGACTAGGAACGAGTAGGAGAAGGACGTATCTCTCGCCACAGCAGCGTTTCACACGCTATCACTAATGCATCGACGGTTCCGAGTGAAGGACGATTGCGGAACGCGTCGTAGCCCGACCGCTCGAGTCGATCGAGGATGCGGGTGCCACCCAGCCACGTGGCCCGCAGTTCGTAGCGCAACCGCCCGCGGACGCCGTCACAGACGGGCCGGCCCTCGGCAAATAACGCGCGGGTTCGCGCACCGCAATCGCGTAAGGCGGCCGCCCATGCTGGTGTCATGCGGGAGGCGGCGAGAGTATCCGGATCAGCGCCGTGGCCGCGCCAGATGTCTTCGGGCACATACAGTCGTCCGCGAGACCAATCAACGGCGAAGTCCTGCCAGAAGTTGGTCAACTGCAATGCGGTGCAAACGGCATCTGACGCCGCATCGAGCCGATCGTCGCGATAGCCGCTCAAGCGCAACACCAAACGGCCGACCGGATTGGCCGAGCGGCGGCAGTAGTCCAGAACCGCCGCCCAGGTCTGATAGCGCTGCGTGGTCACATCCTGCCCGAAAGCATCGAGCAGGTCGTCGAACAGCGACACGGGCAACTCGAACCGGTCGATGGTGTCGTGCAGGGCCGCAAAGATGCTCTCGGCGCCAGGCTGGCGGCTCGTGGCCCCAGGTTCATGCAGCAGCGCTCGCCAATCAGCCAGCAGCCGAAACCGCTCGTCGTTCTCGCGGTCTGGCTCGTCGGCAAAGTCATCCGCCGTGCGCGCAAAGGCATAGATCGCCGCGACGTGTTTGCGCAGTTCGGCCGGCATCAATCGTGACGCGACCGGGAAGTTTTCGTAGTGGGATTGCGCGAGATCCTGACAGGCGCGATACGCCTCATCAAGCCGCGGTGTCACCACGGCGTCTCTGGCGAGCCCGCCCGGTGGTTCGCCGCCCGCGCCATGGTGAAGAGCAGATCCGACAGGCGGTTCAAGTAGACGACGACCACGGGTTCAACGGCGTCCTTGCCAAGCAGCAGCGTCGCGCGCTCGGCGCGGCGGCACACCGTCCTCGACAAGTGCAGTGCGGCACCTGCCGGACCGCCGTCCGACAAAATGAAGTGTCGCAGCGCCGGAATCTCGGTATCGAGCCGGTCGATCCAGCCTTCAAGCCGCGCGATGCTCTCGTCGTTGATGACGACCTTCTCGACCCGCTTGGCGATCTTGTGCGCGGGATCGGCCAGGCGCGCCCCAAGCGCAAACAGGTCGCGCTGCAGCTGCAGGCACATCTCGTCGAGATCGCTCGGCAGCCCGGCGGCCCGCGCCACGCCGATGCACGCCTGCAGTTCATCGACGTCGCCGTAGGCAACGACGCGTGGATCGGTCTTGCTGACGCGCGTGCCGTCGAACAGGCTCGTGTCGCCCGCGTCGCCGGTCTTCGTGTAGATCTTCACAAGGGAGCCTTGACGGCTGACAAATGTTCTCTATGTGGCACGCAAGCGCTCCGTCGAGGCGACCGCCCGGCCGGAGGCCGGGCCAACAAAGAATAATCCGAACGAGGCTCGCTGAGCCTCAGTAGGATTATAGGGGTTGTCCAAGCCAAGACTGACATTGCCGGCGCCCGTACTGCGTCAGCGCTTTCGCAAGCACCTCCTCGCCTGGTACCGAAAACACGGTCGTGACCTGCCGTGGCGGAATACGGATGACCCGTACCACATCCTGGTGTCGGAGATCATGCTGCAGCAGACGCAGGTCGATCGCGTGCTGCCGAAGTATCACGAGTGGCTGGGCAAGTATCCGTCGCTGGCCGTGCTGGCTGAAGCCCCGCCGGCCGACGTCAGCCAGACGTGGCGGCCGCTCGGCTACAACATTCGACCGCAGCGATTGCAGTCAATCGCGCAGCAGGCGGTCGAGAAGTACGGCGGCAAGCTGCCGAGCGACCGCGAAACGTTGCTGTCGTTCAAGGGGATTGGTGAATACACCGCCGGCGCCATCCAGAGTTTTGCCTTCAGGCAACGCGCCGCGATCCTCGATACCAACGTCGCTCGTGTGCTGTTCAGGATCTTTGTCGGCAAGGGCGACCCGAAAAGCCACGCGATGAAGAACCACCTGTGGGCCGTGTCAGCCGCGGTACTGCCGCACAAGCACGTCTTCGACTTCAATCAGGCGCTGATGGATTTCGGCGCCACGCACTGCAGCGCGCGCAAGCCAAAGTGCCAGACGTGCACTATGAAGGGTTATTGCCGGTCGGCGCCATAAGCTGCACGATCAAGTCCCGGTCGGCTTCCGGAAACGGCAGCGACGCCAGTTCTGCTCTTGGCACCCAGCGCATCTGCTGGCCGATCATCGGCCTGGCCTCGCCCATCAGCTCGCAACGATAGAAGAACAACTGCACGGTCTTCTCGGGGTAGGCGTGCGTGACGGAGTGCACCAGCTCACCCACGTTCGCCACCGCGTCGAGTTCCTCGAAGATCTCGCGGCGCAGCGCCTCGGCGTGGGTTTCACTGTCGTGCACCTTGCCGCCAGGAAACTCCCAGTGTCCCGACAAATGCGTGCCGGCCGGCCGCAGGGTCAGCAGGAATGCGTCGCCGCGCTCGATGACCGCGGCCACCACGACGACCGGCGTCATCGCGGCGCCGACGGCCCGACCGGAACCGGCTGAACCCAGGCGTGCTTGCCGTTGGACTCAATCACCTTCGCGCGGACATAGGACTCGTCGCCCTTGAAGGCGTAGGTGGCTGGACTGGTGACCGACTCGGCGAGCAGTGCGCCTCGCCTGCCGATGAACTGAATCCGGTACTTGCTCGAAGGTTCGGTCTTGACCGTCACCGTCAGCGACGACGAGGTCGCCGCGACCGACGTCAATTCGACACCGGTCGACGAGTAGAAGTCGCCGCGCTCGAGCGCTTCCACCAGCGCGCGCGTCTCCAGGCGGGCGGCGTTTACATACACCCACCCTTGGCCCGGTCGCGGTGCCGTCTTGTCTTCCGGCCGCTTGAAGTAGTGCGCGTCATCGACCGCGATGCCATAGATCATCTTGCCGCTCGAGAGAATGCGGTCCCACACCTCTTCAAGTCCGGGCACGCCGCCGCCGCCGAGGTTGTTGACGGTCGGATGCCCGTTGTAGACCTCGAACAGGCGGGTGCGCTGCACCTGCATCAGTTCATCAGCCGATATCGCCCACCCGAAATTTGGATGATTGATGCTGGGTACGGCGCCGGCGCCGCGAATCGCGTCCACCATGCGCTGCACCGTATCGAGCACCGATGTCCCGGTGGGCGGGT
>JAYQOO010000012.1:0-1918 GCA_038144855.1 Acidimicrobiia bacterium
GGCCGGAACTGCCGATCTGGCGCTCCATGGGCAGCCACCCGTTGTCGCAGATCGGACGCGACGCGGCGAGTTCGGCGCCAAACGCCTTCGCCAGGTTCTCGGCGACCGCGATGTTCTCCTGCGACTTGATGCCCCGGCCGACCGACACAATGCGCTCAGCCTGCAACAGGTCGACTGCCTGCTTGGCTTCCTGGAACGGCGCTTCGGGCTTCTGGCGAAGCTTCGACTCGTCGATGGTGATGGCCGGGCTGGTGACCGATCCGGCAGCCGATGCCCTGGCCGCGTTGTCGGCGCGGAATGCACCGATCTGGATCGTCACGAAGTGCGGCGTAGCGCCTTGCAGCTGCACGTCGGCGGTGAGCTTGCCCTGAAACATCGGACGCGCAAACGACGCTGACGCGCCACTCCCCTTCACGGCGGTGACGTCGGCGACCAGCGCCTTGTCCATGCGCGTGGCAAGCATCGGCGAGAAGTCACGGGTCTGATAGGTGTGCGGCAACAGCACGAGGGCCGGCGCGGCCTGCTCGATCACCTGCTGCAGCGCCTGCACGAAGCCGTCCGGCGTGTACTGCGCCAACGCCGCGTGGTCGACAGCCACCACGTCACCGTACTGCGCCAGCTCACCGGCAACCGCCCCGACATTCTGACCGGCGACCGCGATTGTGATCGGCATCTGCAACTGCTGCGCAGCCGCGATGGTCTCGAGGCTGGCGCGGTTGAGCTTGCCGTCCTTCTGTTCGGCGATAACGAGAATCATAGGACTCGCGCCTCCTCACGAAGACGCTTGACCAATTCCTTTGCGGCTTCCGCCGGGGAACCGGCAATCATCACCGTCTGCTTCGACTTCTGTGGCGCATACAGCGACACGATCTTCTGCCGCGACGCCACCCCGGCCGGAGCCGCCACCTTGGCAATCTCTTTCTTCTTCGCCGCCATGATGCCCTTGAGCGTCGCGTAGCGCAGCGTGTTGATGCCGCTCTGGATCGTCAGCAGCGCCGGCAGCGGCATGGTCACGTACTGGAACCAGCCGCCCTCGAGTTCGCGCTTCACGCGCAGCGTGGTGCCATCGACGTTCACCTCCATGATGATCGTCGAGTGCGGAATGCCAAGCTTCTCCGCAAGCACGGGACCAAATTGCGCGTGGCCCTGGTCGTCGCTCTGCAGGCCGGTCAGGATCAGGTCGAACTGCTGCTCCGCTATGGCCTGGTTGAGCGCCTCGGCGGCTGTGAATGCATCTGCGGCCGCCAGCGAGTCGTCCTCGACGTGCAGCGCACGGTCGGCGCCGCGGGCCAGCGCCTCGCGGATCACCTGCTGCACGCGGGCCGGGCCGGCCGAACAGACCACGACCTCGCCGCCATGCTTCTCACGCAGGCGCAACGCCTCTTCGAGCGCATAGGCGTCGGGTTCGTTCATTTCGTAGCTGACGTCCTGGTCGCGCACCCACGTCTTGTCGTCGTTCAGGCGGGGCTGCCACTCTCGCGTCGGGACCTGCTTGATGCAAACAGCGATTTTCATTCTTCGAACTTCTTGAATAGCAGCGCGCCATTGGTGCCGCCGAATCCAAACGAATTCGACAAGGCGTAATCGATCTTCATCTTGCGCGCGGTGTGCGGAACGTAGTCGAGATCACACCCCTCATCGGCCAACTGGAGGTTGATCGTCGGCGGCGCCGTCTGATGCTTCACGGCGAGCGCGCTGATGCCGGCTTCCAGGCCGCCGGCGGCTCCGAGCAGGTGGCCGGTCATCGACTTGGTCGACGAGATGGCCAGCTTGCGGGCGTGCTCACCGAAGGTGCGCTTGATGGCGGTGGTTTCGATGCGATCGTTGTGCGGCGTCGAGGTGCCGTGGGCGTTGATGTAGTCGACCTGTTCGGGACGCACGCCGGCGCGATCCAGCGCCGCCTGCATCACCCGCACCG
>JAYQOO010000012.1:1928-52800 GCA_038144855.1 Acidimicrobiia bacterium
ACATGCCGTAGCCGCCCACTTCGCAATCGCTGCTGGCGCCGCGGCGCCTCGCCGTCTCGAGTTCCTCGAGGAGCAGCATGCCGGAGCCTTCGCCGAGCACGAATCCGTCGCGATCCTTATCGAAGGGACGGCTGGCGTGCAGCGGATCGTCGTTGCGCTGCGAGAGGGCGCGCAGGGCGGCAAAGCCGCCAACGCCCATCGGGCAGACGGCCGCTTCCGTACCGCCGGTGATCATCGCGTCGGCGGCGCCGCGCTTGATGATCTCGAACGAATCACCAACGGCATGGGCCGACGCGGTGCACGCTGTGCAGGTCGCAAGGTTCGGGCCCTTCGCGCCGAAACGGATCGACACCTGGCCGGCCGCGAGATTGATGATCGATGACGGGATAAAGAACGGCGAGATCTTGCGCGGGCCGCCCTCGAGGTAAGCGCTGTGCTGCTCCTCGATCGTGGTGAACCCGCCAATGCCGGATCCGATGAAGACGCCGATCCGCGGCGCCAGCGCCGCGTCGATCGTCAACTTCGCATCGTCGACGGCGTACTGTGCAGCCGCGACCGCGAACTGAATGAAGATGTCCATCTTCTTCAGTTCCTTCTTCTCGACGAACTGCAGCGGATCGAAGTTCTTCACTTCGCCCGCGAATCGCGTCGAAAACGCCGTCGCGTCAAAACGCGTGATCGGGCCAATGCCGCTCGTGCCCGCGCACAGCGCATCCCAGTTGGCCTGAGCGCCCATGCCAACCGGCGAGACCAAACCCACGCCGGTCACTACGACTCGCCTGTTCATTTGCCTCCGGGTAACAAACCTGTGAGGGTCCGCCACGAGGCGGACCTCCACGCGCCCTAGGGCGGACTTACTTCTTCTTGGAGTGCGACTCGATGTAGTCGACCGCTTCCTTGACGCGCGTGATCTTCTCCGCTTCCTCGTCAGGGATTTCGATGACCAACTCTTCTTCGAACGCCATCAAGAGTTCGACGGTGTCGAGCGAGTCCGCGCCCAGGTCGTCCACGAACGACGCATCCGGAGTCACTTCCTCCTCGTCGACGCCCAACTGCTCCACGATAATGCTCTTCACCTTGTCGGCAACCGCCATGTGTCTCTCCTGACTAACCTGACTAACGTGTCTATCCTGACTACCTGAACTACATGTACATCCCGCCGTTGACGGCGAGAACCTGACCAGTAATATACGACGCCTCGTCGGAGGCCAGAAAGCCTACCGCCGCAGCAATATCCGCGGGCGTACCGATACGGCCCAGCGGAATCAAGGTCGACCAATCCGTTTTCGCGTCCTCCGCGATCGCCTTGGTCATGTCCGTCTCGATGAATCCCGGCGCCACGACGTTGACCGTCACGTGGCGTGACGCCACCTCGCGGGCCAGCGACTTGCAGAACCCGATCAAGCCGGCTTTCGACGCCGCGTAGTTGGCCTGCCCGGCGTTGCCCATCTGCCCGACCACCGAGCTGATCGCAATGATGCGTCCGGCACGCGCCCGGATCATCGGCTTCAGCGCGGCCTGGCACAGCGTGAAGGAGGCCGTCAGGTTCGTCGACAGCACCTCGTCCCAGTCGCTGCGCTTCATACGCAGCATCAACTGGTCGCGGGTGATCCCCGCATTGCTCACCAGGATGTCGAGTTTGCCGTGAGTGTCGACGACGCCCTTGATGAGGCTCTCCACCGCAGCGGAGTCGTTGACATCAACGCCACGTGACTCGGCCTTGCCGCCGGCGGCAACGATGGCCGCCGCGGTCGCGTCAGCGTTCGTGCCGCGCGCCACGCACACCACCGTGGCGCCACCAGCCGCCAGGCGTTCGGCGATCGCGCGGCCAATGCCGCGGGACGCGCCGGTGACGATCGCGATTTTTCCGTCGTAGGGGCTCAGACTGTGCCTCTCAGTGCAGTGCGTCGATCGCCGCAAGGTCATGCGGACCTTCGACGTTCAAAATCGCAGCGTCAGGTGCGATCTTCTTCACCAGGCCCGACAACACCTTGCCGGGACCTACTTCAACATAGCGGGTGACGCCCTCAGACGCAAGGCGGCGCACGACGTCTTCCCATCGTACTGGCGACGACACTTGCTGAATGAGTGCCTCGACCGAGGCGCGCGACGTGCGCTTGGCGTCGGCATCCACGTTGGCAACGACCGGCACGCGCGGATCGTGCGCGGCCACGGCGCGCAGTTCAGGCGCGAGACGCTCTTCCGCCGGCTTCATCAGCGCGCAATGGAAGGGCGCGCTGACCTGCAGTGCAATCGCACGGCGGGCGCCCAAGGCCTTGGCGCGTTCCGACGCACGCGCGACCGCTGCCGCGGCACCGGCAATCACGATCTGTCCGGGGCCATTCAGGTTTGCGGGGCTCACCACCTCGCCCTGCGCGGCCTCCTCGCACGCCTGCTTTACGCCCGCCTCATCGAGGCCAAGGATCGCCGCCATCGCACCGGTGCCAACCGGCACGGCTTCCTGCATGTAGCGGCCGCGGTTTCTGACCAGGCGGACCGCGTCGGCAAACGCCAGCGTGCCGGCAGCGACGTGCGCGGAGTACTCGCCCAGGCTGTGCCCTGCCACAAACGCCGGCTTGATGCCCCTCTGATCGAGCAGGCGCCACACCGCGACACTCATGGTGAGAATCGCCGGCTGCGTATTTTCTGTCAGCGTGAGTTGATCGGCAGGGCCATTGAAGATCAGGTCGCTGAGCGGCTGCGCATTGGGCGCCGCAAGCGCGGCGTCAGCCTCGGCAAACGTGTCCCGACAAATGTCGAAGTGTTCGGCGAGGGCCTTGCCCATGCCGACCGCCTGCGAGCCCTGCCCCGGAAACACAAACGCAATCACGATTCGCCCACCGTCAAGGTATTCATCTCGGCCTTCAGCCGTTCCATCATCCGGTTCGACGCCATGCGCGAGGCCATCACCACCGCATTGCGAACCGCCTTTGCCGACGATCGGCCGTGGCCGACGATGCAGAGACCGGCGACACCGAGCAGCGGCGCGCCGCCAAACTCGGAATAGTCGACGCGCTTCCTGAACCGCCGGAACGCCCGCCGTGACAGCAGGTACCCCACCTGGCTCGAAAACGTGCTCTGCAGTTCCTCGCCAAGCTGTCCCTCGACCATTTCCACGAGGCCTTCGCTCAGCTTCAGCGCGACGTTCCCGGTAAATCCGTCGCAGACAATCACGTCGGCGCCGCCGGAGAAGATCGACCGGGCCTCGACGTTGCCGACAAACGTCAGCGTCGAGGCTTTCAATAACTGATGCGCCTCGCGCGTCAGTTCGTTGCCCTTGGTCTCTTCCTCACCAATCGACAGCAATCCAACGCGCGGCTGGTCAACGCCAAGCCCGGCACGCGCATAGACCGCGCCCATGTGACCGAACTGCAGGAGGTTCGACGGCTTGCATTCGACCGTTGCCCCTGCATCCAGCAGCACCGCTGACCCGCTGTTGGTGGGTACCGTGGGCGCCAGCGCCGGACGATCGACCCCGTCCAGCATGCCGAACACCCCGTGGGCCGCCACCACACTGGCGCCGGTATGACCGGCGCTGAACAGTGCGACCGCGTGTCCCGCAGCCACGTGCTCTGCCGCCACGCGAATCGACGCCTGCGGCTTGCGCCGCAGCGCCATCGCCGGCGACTCGGACATCTCGATCACGTCCGGCGCATCGATCACCCGGACATCGAGCGACGCAATATCGTCGTGGCGATCAAGCTCGGCGCGAATCGCGGACGCGCGACCGACCAGATCGATCGCAATCCCGTGATTGCGGGCGGCGGCGACGGCGCCATCGACTGGATGGGCCGGCGCATGATCGCCGCCCATCGCATCGACAGCGATTCGCATTCAGTTGGAGCCGTTAGTCTTCGTTAACCGGGCGAACCTGGCGCGCGCGGTAGTAACCGCAGTACGCGCACACGCGGTGCGCCGCCTTCGGCTCGCTGCACTGCGGGCACAGGCCCGGCGTGGTCGCCTTGAGCGCGTCGTGGGTGCGGCGCTTACGGCCGCGGGTCTTGGAGTGTCTGCGTTTTGGATTAGGCATCGTCGTTCCGCTTCAGTAACGTCTTCAAACCAGCCATCCGGGGGTCCTCCCACTGCAGATTGCAGTCGCAGGGGGCGGTGTTCCGGTTGGTACCACATTGCGGACAGATTCCCTTGCACCCTTCGGAGCACAGCGGCTTCATCGGGAGCGCGAGGTAAAACTGCTCCTGCAACAGCTCAAGCAGGTCGATCTGCTCGTCGCGGTAAAACGTCACCGCCACGTCATCATCCTCGACCTCGGTCTCCTCGTCGTCGTCCGCCTCCGGCTCCGTTGCCCCTGAAGGCAAGTAGCGCAGATCGAACTCGCGATCGACCGGCAACACAAACGGCTCGAGGCATCGGCTGCACGCCAACTCGAGCTGCGTCTTCACCGTGCCCACCAGCCGGAAGCGATCGTGATCCTTGTGAATCACCATCCGGAGGTCGACCGGGACGGTTACGCGATAGTCTTCGCCCCCACCTGGCAGGTCTGCTGCCGGAAAAACCCTGGCAAAATCGGTCTCCGGCTGCCGGATATGGGAAAGCTCTAATCGCATAGCCTGAATTACTGGCGCCGTTCCGCGCCGCGGGCCCGTACTGCGACCAATTTCGTCGCTAGAACAGACTTTTCAGTATACCATCCCGCCAGCTCGGAGGGCGCAATGAAACGCTATGTGCTGGCAGGACTACTGGTTACGACGGTTTCACCCCTTTCTCATGTGGCAGCCCAGGTGGCCCGGCCGATGGCGGCCGGCACGGCGTGCCCCAGCCTGGCGGCTCTGACCATCCCAAATGTGACCGTCAACGGCGCGTCGCTCGTGCCGGCAGGCCAATTCACGCCGGCCGGGGCCGCCGCCATCTCAGTTCCGGCCTTCTGCCGGGTTGAAGCGACCGCCCGGCCGACCAGTGATTCCGAGATCAAATTCGAGGTCTGGATTCCGCCGGTTGACGCCTGGAATGGCAAGTTTCAGGGGGTTGGCAACGGCGGTTACCAGGGCTCGATTTCGTATGCGGCGATGGCCACGGCGCTTCGCCGCGGGTATGCGACCGCCAGCACCGACACCGGCCACGCCGGCGACGACGTCCGCTTCGGCCAGGGGCACCCGGAAAAGGTCATCGACTACGGGTGGCGTGCGATTCACCTGATGACCGAGAACGCGAAGCTGATCATCCGCAACGCCCAGGGACGCTTTGCCGACAAGTCCTATTTCGTTGGCTGCTCGGCAGGCGGCCACCAGGCCATGTCTGAAGCACAGCGCTTCCCCGACGACTACGACGGCATCATTGCGGGGGCGCCTGCAAGCAATCGCATCCGCCAGACGTTTGGCTTCATGCATTCGTGGCTTGCCACGCACAACGCGGACGGCTCACCGATCCTGACCGCCGCCAAGCTGGCGCTCGTCACCAAGGCCGCCGTCGCCGCGTGCGACGCGAACGACACGCTCAAGGACGGCCTGATCGAAGATCCGCGCAAGTGCTCGTTTGACGCCGCCTCACTCACCTGCAAGCCTGGCGCGGACGAGGCGACCTGCCTCACCGCCGCCCAGGTCGACGCGGTCAAGAAGGTGCACGACGGCGCGAAGAACCCGCGCACGGGTGAGCAGATCTTCACCGGCTGGCCGAAAGGCAGCGAGGCGTTCGGCGAGACGCCGAACCAGAGCTGGCGCCAGTACATCACGGACATGAAAGAACCGTCGCGCGTCGGCGTGCTCAAGTATTGGCTGTTCAACGACCCGAACTGGGACGTGCGTACGCTCGATTTCGATCGCGATTTCGCCTACGCCAATGAGCGGCTGCCCTACATGCACGCGGTGGACAAAGACCTTGCACCCCTGAAGAAAAGCGGCGCGAAGATGATCTCGTACGCCGGCTGGATGGACCCGGTGGTGCCGCCGCAAGACACCGCCGCCTACTACGAGGCCGTCGCCAAGCAGATGGGCGGCTACGGCAACACCCGGGATTTCTATCGCCTCTTCATGGCACCGGGCATGGGACACTGCGCCGGCGGCCCTGGGCCAAGTGCGTTCGACGCGCTGACCGCGCTGGAGAACTGGGTTGAGAAAGGCGTGGCGCCGGAGAAGCTGATTGCCACCAAGTCGACCAACGGCAAGGTCGAACGGACGCGCCCGCTCTGCCCCTACCCGGCGGTTGCTCGTTACACGGGCAAAGGCAGTATCGATGATGCCGCGAACTTCGCGTGCGTGACACCGGCCGCGCCGGCGCGCGCGACGAACACGCAGCAGTAGGTCAGGACTTCAGGACCTCATCAAGCAATACCCGGGCGTGGGCGATCTCGTCGTCGGAGACGATGTGGCCCATGCCCGGATAGATCTTCACCGTCACCCTCGCTCCCATCCGCTCACACCGCAGGCCGCTCTCACGCACCCGGGCTTCTGGCACGTGCGCGTCGACGTCGCTGCAACCGAAGAACATCGGCGTGCCGTCGAATCCAGCGTCCGGCTCCGTGCGCACGGTGCCTGCCGGGCCGATGAAGCCGCCGCTGAAGGCAATCAGTCCGCCAAAGCGCGACGCGTTGCGGATCACGAACTCCGTCGCAAGACAGGCGCCCTGGGAAAAGCCAAGCAGCACGATCTTCGAGCGTGGCACACCGCTCGCCTCGACGTCCGCCACGGCCTGGCGCACCTGCGCCAGGGCATTGGAGAGATGCGGTTCGTTCCTGTCGATCTCCGCCATGAAGCTGAACGGGTACCAGGTGCGGTTTGGTGCCGCCGGCGCCACATACCGAAACTGCGGTCGATCCATACGCGGCGCCAGGTCGAGGATGTTCTCGGGGCCGGCGCCGCGGCCGTGCAACATCACGACAACGGGCTGCATCAGCGGTAGCTCACCTTCGCGAGGTTCGCTTCAATGGACGGGCGGTGCGGCTCCTCCCACGGGGGCAGCTTCAAGCCTTTGCCGAGTTGATCCATCGCCTCGTCGACCGCGAAGCCAGGCTTCATGGTCGCCACCTCGAACAGCACGCCGCCCGGCTCGCGGAAATAGATCGATGTGAAGTACTGCCGGTCGCGCACGTCGGTGACGCCAATGCCGGCGTGGAGCAACGTGCTCTGCAGCGCGGTCTGTTCCTCGCCCGTTTCGATCGCCATCGCGACGTGGTGCACGGTACCAAGGCCGTTGATGCCAGGATGCGCCGAGAAGTCTTCGACGACATCGATGTAGTGTCCAGGCGCGTCGGTGCCCGCCACCATGCGCGTGCGCTTCCCCGCCTTGGCCGCGATCCGATAGCCCAGCGAGTTCGACATGAACGCAATCGTCGCGCCCGCGCTCTTTACGAGCATCGTCACGCTGTGAATGCCGCGAATCGCCTCACCCGCACCAACGCCGTTGCCGGTCCACGGCGTACGGGCGTCGCGCCTGGTGCCGATCAACTCAATGATCAGGCCCGACGGATCGTCGAAGCGAATCACCTCTTCGTCGAAGCGCGCGTCGAGTTCGGTGATGGGGATCTTCGCCGTCTTGAGGCGATCGCGCCAGAACGCCATCGAAAATTCCGGCACGGCAAACGACGTCGCCACGACCTGCCCCGTCCCCTTCGACCCGACGCGCACGCCGTAGCCCTTGTACGGGAAGGTCGTCCAGATCGTGCCGGGGTGTCCCGCTTCGTCGCCGTAATAGAAGTGGTAGACGTTGTGATTGTCGAAGTTGACGGTTTTCTTGACGAGCCGCAGGCCAAGCAGCTCGATGCAGAAGTCGAGATCGGCCTGGGCATCGTCGACCGTCGCCGTCACGTGATGCAGGCCGAGAATCTTTGGAACCATGCGCTGATTGTAGCGCCGTGGCCTAGTCCAGTCTCCGTCCGGTTTCCACCCAGGGCTTGGGAATGAACAATTGCTCGAAGAGCCGGACCGCATACCGATCGGTCATGCCGGCGACGAAGTCCTGCGCCGCCTGATCGATGCCCTCGGCCTCGACCGTACGGAGATCAAGGAAGTCCTCGGGACGCTGCCGGATCTTCTCCCACAGTCCGCCGAGAATGCCCGACGCCTTCGCAAATTCTGATGTGGCGACGTCGTTTTCGTAAACCGCATCGAACAGATAACTCCGCAGTCCGACGAGCGCCATCAGGACCGGTTCGCTCATCCGGATCTCCGACAGGCCTCCCGCCAGCGACTGGTGCACCACGTCGGTCACCAGCGTACCGATACGCTCGGACGATGAGTGGCCGAGCAGGGCGACGGCGTCCTTCGGCAGGCTCCGCTCCGTGATGATGCTGGCGCGCACCGCGTCATCGATGTCGTGATTCACGTAGGCGACGATGTCAGCCACGCGAGCGACCTGCCCCTCGATGGTGCTGGCGCGATGCTCCGGCGGAGCCCCGACCGGCATGCCGTGCTTCCCTTTCGAGTGACGCGCAATGCCGTCGCGCACTTCCCAGGTCAGGTTGAGTCCCTGGCGGTCGTGTTCGAGCACGTCGACAATCCGCAGGCTCTGCTCGTAGTGATTGAAGCCGCCGGAGACCAGGCTGCTCAGGACGCGCTCCCCGGCATGGCCAAACGGCGTGTGGCCAAGGTCGTGCCCAAGGGCAATGGCCTCGGTCAGCTCTTCGTTCAGGTGCAGCACCTTCGCGATGGTGCGGGCAATCTGCGCCACTTCGAGCGTGTGCGTCAGCCGCGTGCGGTAGTGATCGCCGGTCGGCGAGAAGAACACCTGGGTCTTGTGCTTGAGACGGCGAAACGCCTTGGTGTGGATGATGCGATCGCGGTCGCGCTGGAACGCGGGGCGGATCGGGTCCTCCGTCTCAGGACGGACGCGGCCTTTGCTGGCGGCGCTCTTCGACGCCTGGGGGGCGAGAATATCTCGCTCCCGCTGTTCGAGTTGCTCCCGGATGGACGGCGTCATGCGCCAACCATTATCTCTCGCAGAAAGCTCGTGCCGTTGGCCAATGCGCCGACGCCGAAATTCTCGGCAAGCGTCTGTCCCAGGTCGGCAAACGTGGCCCGGGTGCCCAGGTCCACGCCGGCCTTCACCCGCGCCCCGTGGAGCAGCAGCGGCACGTGCTCGCGAGAATGATCCGTGCTAGGCGTGGTCGGGTCGTTGCCGTGATCGGCGGTGACGATCAACAGGTCATTGGGCCGCAGCTTCGTCACCAGCCCCGGCAGGCGCGCATCGAAACGCTGCAGGTTGTCCGCGTAGCCGCGAACGTCGTTGCGATGTCCGTAGACCGCGTCGAAATCGACGAGGTTCGCAAAGATCAGTCCGGCGTCCTGACTGGCCATCAGCACCTCAACCTTGTCGACGCCGTCGGCGTCGCTCTTGGTCGGATGAGACGAAGAAATGCCCTGCCCCGCAAACAGATCCGCGATCTTCCCCACCGAAGTGACCTGGTGCCCCGCAGCCTTCATCCTGTCCAGGAGCGTTTCCGTGAGCGGCGGCATCGCATAATCGTGACGATTTGGCGTGCGCCGGAACGAGCCCGGCAGGCCGACGAAGGGACGCGCGATCACCCGGCCGAGGCCGAGGCCCTTCACGGTCAATTCGTAGGCGGTCTCGCACCACTCGTAGAGTTGCGGCACCGGCACGATGCCTTCGTGGGCGGCGATCTGGAAGACGCTATCCGCCGAGGTGTAGACGATCGGGAATCCGGTCTCCATGTGCCGAGGCCCGAGCTCGTCGATCACGGCCGTGCCCGAGGCGACCACGTTACCGAGCGACTTGCGCCCGATGCGACGCTCGAACTCGGCGATCAGCTCTGGCGGAAACCCGGCTGGATACGTTGGGAAGGCACGATCGAGCACGATGCCCATCAGCTCCCAATGTCCGGTCACCGAATCCTTGCCTTTCGAACGCTCGGCCATCCTGCCAAACGCGCCGGCAGGGGCCGAGGCGGGCGGCACCCTCAGGTCGACAAGCCGCGACAGCCCCATCGCGGCAAGGTTGGGAATGTGCAGGGAGACGGCGGCGGCGATGTTACCAACCGTGTTGCTTCCCTCGTCGCTGTACAGCGCGGCATCCGGCAACTCGCCGATGCCGACGCTGTCGAGCACGATCAGGATGACGCGCGAAAACACGCGCGTTACGGGTGATGCGACGAGAAGTAGTTCGGGACGCTCCGCGGCGTGCGGATGGTCGCGATCGCGTGCTTGAAGATCAGGTGATCCATACCCGCGTGTTCGACGATCAGCGCGAAGCGGTCGAAATTCTTGATGCGGGCTTCGAACTCGCGGCCGTCCAGCAGGTGTACGGTGACTGGCAGCTTTTCACGCCGCGCGTAGTTCAGGAAGACGTCCTGGATGTTCGGCGCGCCGGTCTTGGCTTCAGGTATCGGCGACATGATGACTAGGTCCTTACAACAGGTCCCGCGCGGCCAGCTCCCGAATCACGCTGTCCTGCACTTCGGCGTTAGTGCCGGGACCATCAAACCAGACAAGGTTAGGCTCTTTTCTGAACCAAATCAACTGACGCCGCGCGTATTTTCTGTTCTCCTGCGCAATAAGTGCACGCGTTGACGCTTCATCCCTCACCCGGTTGAGGTACTCCATCGCCTGCCGATAGACCAGCCCGCCAAACGGCCGGGCCTCGGGAGGAACGCCGGCGGCCAGCAGGCCGTGGATCTCGTCGATCAGCCCCGCTTCAAACTGCTCGTCCACCCGCCTGGCAAGCCGCTCGGCAAGCCACGGCGCCGGCATGCGCAGCGCGACGGCGCCGATTCGCACGTCGGCCGGCAACGGCGACACGGTCTCGGCGAAATGCCTGGTCAGGGGCTTGCCGGTCTGGAAGTACACCTCGAGTGCCCTGACCAGTCGCTTCAAGTCACGCGCCTGGATCCGGGCTCCCGACTCCGGATCCACGCGCGACACCATCCGGTGCAGCGTCTCGACGCCCTTCCGCTCGGCGATACGCTCCAGCCGCGCGCGGAGCCGCGCATCCTTTCCAGGACCGGGGAATAGTCCGCGGGTCAACGCGCGATAGTAGAAGCCGGTGCCGCCAACCAGGATCGGCAGCTTGCCCCGGGCGTGGATGTCGGCGACCGCCGCCGCCGCGTCACGGGCAAACTGAGCGGCGGTGTATTCGTCGGTGGGATCGGCAATGTCGATCAGGTGGTGTGCAATGCCGCGCCGTTGATCGATCGGCACCTTGTCGGTACCGATGTCGAATCCCCGATACACCGCCGTCGAGTCGCAATTGATGATCTCGCCATTGAAGCGCTCGGCGAGCGCAATGCCCAGCGCACTCTTTCCAGTGGCTGTGGGCCCGAGAACTGCGATCAGCGACTTCACTGACCCGGCGATTCGTTATAGAGGAAGGTGACGGTGAAAAACGCCTTTTCGTCCGGGTACTCCGGCGGCAAGGCAATGGTCGGATTCGAGGCCAGCAGCGCGTTGACGGCGGCAATATTGAACGACTCGACGGCGGACGGCTTGATCACGGTCACATCGGTGAGCGCGCCACTCTTGTGAACGAAGAACGTGATCATCACATGGCCGCGCATGGTCTGCGCCGCCATCGGCACGAACCAGTTGCGGCGTACCTGCGAGACGAAGCGGCGAATCCACGGCCCGAACTCAACGCCCTTGGTGTCGAACTGCAGCGGGCCAAACTCCTGCGGCTGGCCGCGCTGGTTGTTGAACGATTCGTTCTGGACGTACTTCTGGAGGTTCTTCAGGGCATCACCCAACGATCCACCGGCGGGCGGTTGCTGCATCTGCGGACGCTGCATCAGGGCCGTGTCGGCTCGCTGCTGCTCGATCGCCGACGGCATCTCGACGGGTGGCGCTTGCGGCGCCGTTTGTGGCGCAGGACCGTCCCCGCGCATTCGTTCATCTGGAGTGGTCTCGGTCCGCTCGGCTGAGTTGCCGCGCGCCATGGGCAGTGGGTTCTCGATCACCGGCGCCGGCTTTTCGGGCGAACGCGCGCTGCGATCGAGATCCGACATTTCTACGCGTTCGGGCGTGCGCGACGGCGGCAACTCCATCCGCGGCTGCACGAAGACAAACCGCGGCTGGTCCTCGCGCCGGGCCTGCTGCTCCGGGGGGGGGTGCACGGGCTGCGCCGGCAGGAACTGTTCGACGTACTGCGGCAGGAACAACAAGGCGGCGAAGATCAGCCCGTGCACCATGATGGACACGGCCACGCCGTCTCGCCGGTTGATGGCCGATCCAACCGGCTCGATGTCGCTGTAGCGATCGTCGAAGTCGAAGTAACTCAAGGGCTTACAAGGGAATTATAGGTCTTGGGCGCCCTTCTGTCCCGTGTATAGATAGACGGCCCCGAACATAAACGGTCTGGCGTGGACCTGTGAAAATCCTGCGGCACGCAGCATCGCGGCAAAGTCGTCCCCGCACGGGAACGTCTTCATCGACTCCGGCAGGTAGGTGTAGGCGGCGTCGTGCCCGGAGATCGCGCTGCCAATGCGCGGCAGGATGTGCCGGTTGTACCAGTTGTAGATGGCACCGAACGGCCGCCAGCTTGGAATGCCGAACTCGAGAATGGCGATGCGGCCGCCGTCCGTCAGCACGCGAGCCAGCTCTTCGCAGGCCACCGCTGGCTGCTGCACGTTCCGGATGCCGAATGTGATGGTCGCGGCGTTCACGGACCGGCTGGCCACCGGAAGATTCATCGCATCCCCGCGGATCAGTTGGATGCGCTGCCCGAGGGAGGCCGACGTCACCTTCTCGAGTCCATGCCCCAGCATGGCGCCCGAAAAATCCACGCCGACCACGCGGGCTGCCCCACGCCGGGCGGCACCGATTGCCACGTCTGCGGTCCCCGTGCAGACGTCGAGCAAGCGCTCCTTGCCGGTCAGTTGCAAGGAGTTGATCGCACACCGCCGCCAGTAGCGATCGACGCCGCCGGACAGGACGGTGTTGAGCAGGTCGTAGCGACCCGCAATCGCGTCGAACATGCCCGCGATCTTCGCGGGACTCTTGTCTGGCGCAACGTTAGCCGACATACAACGCGATTCCTGTCGTCATGAAATAGAGAATGCCGACCCAGCCGTTCAGGTCGAACGCTTTCTTCACCTGTGAGAGATCGTCTTCAGAAACCAGCGACTGCTCGTAGACGAGCAGCGCCGCGACCATGGCCACGCCGCCGAGGTAGATTGGGCCAAGCGGCAGCAGCCACGCCAACGCCGCCATACAGACCACCGTCGCGACATGCATCGCGCGGGAAATCCACAGCGAGCGCGCCACACCGAAACGAACCGGAATCGAATTGGCGCCGTACGAGCGGTCGAAGTCCACGTCCTGGCAGGCATACAGGATGTCGAAACCGCCGACCCATAACCCGATCGCAAGCCCGAGCAGCCAGGGCTGCGGCGATCCGATCGCGCCGCCGGCCGCAAGCCAGCCGCCAACCGGCGCCACCGCCATCGCCAGGCCAAGAAACACCTGCGTATATGACGTGAAGCGCTTGGCGAGCGAGTACCAGAACACGATGGCAAGTGCGACCGGCGACAACCAGCCGCACGTGGCATTCAACTGGAACGATGCCGCGACGAACACCATCGACGACACCACGACGAACAGGATCGCGTCGCGGCGGCTCAACTGGCCGGTTGGGATCTCGCGCATGGCGGTGCGCGGATTCAGCGCATCCATGCGCGCGTCGACAAGACGATTGAAGCCCATCGCGGCGCTGCGCGCCGAGACCATCGCCACGATCACCCACAGGATCTGCCGCCACGAAAACGGCGCCGTCTGCCACGCCAGTAGCGCGCCGGTCAGCGCGAACGGCAGCGCAAACACCGAGTGCGAGAAGCGGATGAACGACAGGTAGGTAGTTACGAGACCCATTGAATCTGCGAAGGGGCGATGCCGCCCACCAAGTACTCCTCTATATTCTCGACCGAGCCGGGCACCGTCACGGCAATCATTTGAGCACGTTTACCGGGCGTCAGCGAGCCGAGCTGATCGCCCAGCCCCAACGCCTTCGCGCCCGACAGCGTCGCGCTTTCGAGAAATCGCCCCGCCGCCACGGCCGGTGCCAGCGCACGCATGTGCCGCAGCTCGGAAAACAGGTTGAAGTCGTCAACGCTCGCCAGGCTATCGGTGCCGACCGCCACGGTGACACCGGACTGATAGAACCGCTCGACCGGCGGATAGCCGACGCCCACCCACTTGTTGCTGCGCGGACAGGTCACAAGCGTCGAGCCGATCTGCTTCAAGCGCGCAAGCGCGCCATCGTCGAACTGCACGCCGTGCACCACCAGCGTCCGCGAGTCGATCACATGGTGCCGATCGAGGTAGGTGACCGGATCACACCCCTGAACGTCCCAGTCGTCCCGCCACAACCCGAGCGCCTCGAGCGTCAGGCGCCACGCCCCGGTGCCCGACTGCAGCAACTCCACTTCTTCAGGCGACTCGCCGAGGTGGACGCTCATGATCGGGCAGGCGCTGGCGTCGACCGCGGCCCTGATCGCGCCAAACAGTTCAGGCGACGTGGAGTACGGCGCGTGCGGCGCAATCGAGACCCGCGCACCGGCGCGCGCGGCGGAGGCGCGGCTGTCGCGTGACCGCTCGACGAGGGCGCCATCGCGTTCTTTAAATCCGAGCAGTTCGTGAAAAATGACGCCATCCAACCCGGCTTGCAGTATCGGGCCGACCGAGGCGAGGGAATTGCTGATGTCACCAACCGCCACGGTGCCGGCGCCTCGCATCTCGGCGATCGCGTCATGCATCGGCCGGATCTGTTCGGCCGACATCGCAACGTCCGGCCGCCCGCGCGTGGCGAACATCGACCGTACCCAGTCGGGGAATCGCTCGGCCGGCGGCACCTTGCCGCGCAGCCACGACAGTTCCAGGTGTGTGTGTGCGTTGACAAGACCCGGCAGGAGCACGACGTCGCCAAGATCCACTTCGGCGGCCGCTCCACCGTCGCTCGGTTGGTGTTCAGGCAATGATCCGACCCAAGCTATCCGGCCGGACTCGACACGCACCGCACCGTTACGGATGGGCGGCTGGTCGATCGGGCACACCCAGGCGGCGCGATAGATCATGAGACGGGCGAGATCGGGCGCGCCCGCTGCTTCTTCCCCGCGGCGCTGCGCGCTTCGTAGTTCATCAGCTCGGCCGGCACGGACGTGTCGCCCTTCTCGCGCGCCGTCGACAACTCAAGCATGCGCTCGACGTTGTGCTCGCGGAAGAACGGATCACCAAGGATCTCGTAGTGCATGTTGCGGCGCTTGGCGACAAACCCCGCGTCTTCGACATTGCGAACGATCTCGACTTCGTCCATGCAATACGACGCGCCGGCCGCACGGACCACGTTTTCTTCGATCATGACGCTGCCCATGTCGTTGGCACCGAACGCGAGGCTCAACTGGCCGACCTTCCCGCCCTGGGTGACCCACGACGCCTGCAGGTTGTCGAAATTGTCGAGCACCAGCCGGGCTATGGCGAGCGTGCGCAGATATTCGATACCGCTGGCCTCCGTGATGCTGTGAGCGGCACCGAGTTCGGTGTGATCCGGCTGAAAGCTCCACGTAATGAACGCGGTGAACCCGCCGGTCTCGTCCTGCAGCGCGCGCAGGCGCAGCATGTGCGTCAGGCGCTCCTCGTCGGTCTCGACCGTGCCGTACATCATCGTCGCGGTGGTCTTCAATCCAGCCTGGTGGGCGTGCCGCATGACGTCGAGCCACTCGTCGGCCGTCGCCTTGTTGTAGCAGTTCAGCAGCTTGCGGACGCGATCAACGAGGATCTCCGCCCCGCCACCGGGGATGCTGTCGAGACCCGCGTCGACCAAGCGGCGAATCACGTCCGGGGGCGCCAGCTTCGACGTGCGCGAAATGTGCACGACTTCCGGTGGTGACAACGCGTGCAGCTTGAAGTCGGGGAACCGCTGCTTGATCGCGCGAAACAGATCCTCATACCACTTCAGCGGCAGGTCCGGGTTGTGGCCGCCCTGCAGCAGCAATTGCACGCCGCCAAGCGCGCGCGTTTCCTCGATCTTCCGGAAGATCTCTTCAAATCCGAGGACGTAGCCTTCGCCGTGCCCCACTTCGCGATAGAACGCGCAGAAGTTGCACTTGGCCACACAGACGTTGGTGTAGTTGACGTTGCGGTCGATGATGTAGGTGACGCGGCCCTCGGGATGCTTGCGCGCGCGAACGGCGTCCGCCATCCGGCCCAGCCAGTACGTTGGCGCCTGCCGATACAGCTCCAGAGCCTCGCCGGCCTCGAGTCGGCCGCCGGCCAGAATACGCGCTTCGTATGCCGCTAGGTTGATCATGCCTCGTAGAACCGCAATGGCCTGAGCGTAGTCGCCGCACCAACCTTGGTGGCGAGCTCGTGAAAGCGGCGCAGGCCCGCCTGCTCGGCCTCACCCAGTCCGTACTTGAGATTATCACGCAGGTAGACGAGCGCCCGTCGCTCCAGCGCGGCGTCACCGCCCGCAACGCGCGTTGCGATCTCCGGCAAGTGCGCCAGTCCGCGATCCCTGGCCGCCGCGAGCGCGCGGCACTGCGCTGCCGACACCACGCCCGGCCGTCCGACCCACATGGCATAGACGAACGGCAGACCCGTCATCGCCTTCCACTCTCCGCCAAGGTCGATCTTCGTCACGTCGTGCGCGGCCGGATCGATGTCGAACGCGGGATCGCCGATCACCAACGCGGCATCGGCGCGTCGCAGCATGGCAGCAAGGTCGGGCTCTGCCGGAGTGAAGGTCGGTGCAATCTGCCAGTGCGTCGCACACAGCACGCGGGTCAGCGCCACGGACGTCCGGGAGCTGAGGTCGAGCGCCAGGGTCGCTACCTGGTCGATCGGCTTGCGCGTGAAGATCGCCACCGTCGCCACATCGCCGAACGACGCAATCGACACACCAGGCACGATCGCATAGTCGTCGCGCAGATACTCGATGGCGGGGATCAAGCCCAGATCGACCTGCCCCGCGTGCAATAACTCAGCACACTTCGCCGGCACGTCGAAGCGGACGTCGAACTGTTCGCGCTGCGCGTCGAGACCGTAAACCAGCGGTTTCGTATTCAGGTACGAAACGGCGCCGAGTCGCAGCGCGCTCATGCGGTGGCTGCGGTCTCCACCGGCGTGAAGCCGGCGGCTTCAATGTTGCGCCGCACGTCTTCAACGGGCGTACGGCGGCGGCCGAGTGACTCGTCACCCACCGTGGCCACGCGATCGAGATCGCTCGCGCCAAATGTCAGGGCCACCTGCGCCAGCTTCGGTCCATACTGCGCCCAGTCCACCTGAATCGTCTTGACCATCGGCAGGCCAAGCCGCGCCAACGCCACCGACCGCACGTCGTCGTAACCGGTCGTCGGCACCGCGATGGACTGTTCGCGTGGCAGCGGGGCGACCGTCTGCAGCGCGGGAACGGCCTGCACGATCGCGCGCACGGCCATCACCCACTCGGTTCGCTTGCCGTCCACCGGTTTCTGCAACGAGAGACACCGCACCGGCAACCCGGCCGCAAACGACGCCGCGATCACCGCGGCATCAGCCACGCGGTCGACCTGGGCCTCGACAACGGCATCAAGTCCCGCACGCTTCAGCCGCGCCAACACGTCGGGCACGCTGCCCCAGTTACGCTCGGCAATGTCCGCCAGCGAAAACCCCGTAAGCAGTTGCGGGCCCGCCACGAGACGGGCCTCAGCCACCAGTCCCTCAGCCTCGTCGAGTGTCGCCGGCAGGTGCGCCAGACGAACCTCCACACCAGCGCTGCCAGCGTCGCCAGCCTTCCCTGCCGCGCCGATCTCGTGGACGCGGGTGTAGCTGACCGCGTCACCAAAGCGCGCGCGACGCACCTCTTCCGCCAGCATCCCCAGCGACAGGACATCCGCCGTCCATAGTTCGTCGAGTTCGGCTGCCGTCAACACCTCGCCGGCGCGGGCGCGCTCGGCTATTGCCAGATTGATCGTCACTGCTTCATCAACTCCACTATCTTCACGGCCAGCGACAACGCCGCCCGGCCCTGTTCGCCCGGCACGGCCGGCGCGCGCGCCTCGCGCACCGCCGCCACAAAATCCTCGAGCTCCGCCTTCAGCGGCTCATCGCCAGGCACTGCCAGCTTGCCGCCGCCGATCTTCGGCATCCCTTCCTGGGGCACCACCTGGAACATCTCGACCTCGCGCGCCGCCGTGTCGATCGACACGTAGCGCTCTCGCTGGAAGAAGCGAATCTTGCGGACCGGGTCCTTGCTGATCCGGCTGGCTGTGAGGTTCGCAATGCAGCCATTGGCAAAGCGCACACGCGCATTGGCGATGTCGACCTTCGGCGTCAGCACCGGCACGCCGACCGCTTCGACGCTCTCCACGGTGCTTGGCACCATGCTCAGGATCAGATCCAGGTCGTGAATCATCAGATCGAGCACGACATCGATATCGAGGCTGCGACCCAACTGGGTGCCCAGCCGATGTACTTCGATGAAGCGCGGATCGCTCACGTACGGGCGCGCCGCGACGACCGCCGGATTGAAACGCTCGCTGTGCCCGACCGCGAGCACGACGCCCTTGGCCTTCGCCGCCGCGATCAACCTGTCCGCCTCGTCCAGCGTCTGGGTCACCGGCTTCTCGACCAGCGTGTGCACACCGGCTTCGACCAGTGGCTGCGCCAGCGCCGCATGGCTCTCGGTCGGCGCCGCGATCACCGCCAGCTCAAGTCCGTCAATCTGTTGCGCGTCGGCATAGGCTACCGATCCGTACTCGCGCGCGATCTCCGCGGCACGACCGGCGTCGATGTCGACCACGCCGGCCAGCGTCACGCCGGGCAGCGACGCGAGGATTCTCGCGTGATGCTTGCCCAGGTGGCCGACGCCAATGACCGCCGCCTTCATCGGCGCCTCCCGACAATGGCGATCTGCGCCTCGTTGGCTGACGCGAAGAAGGCATCACGATCGAAGATCAACGTCTGTCCAGCATCCACCGACAACACCTTCGCGCCGGCACGGCGCATCGCCTGGATCGTCGCCAGGCCAACGATCGGCACGTCAAAGCGCATATCCTGATTGGGCTTCGCCACCTTGATGATGGTCACGCCATCTCCGGCCAGGTGGCCGGCGCGGCCGATCGTCTCGTCTGTACCTTCCATGGCTTCCACAGCAACGACCGCCTGGTGCTTGACGGCGATCGTCTGCCCGATATCCAGGCCGGCGATCGCGTCGGCCATGCGGTAGCCAAAGGCCAGGTCCTTGTGCTCGGCTTCGGTCGGCACCCGATCACTCAGCCGTCCTTCACCAGCCAGTAGCGGCTCGAGGAACTTCGCCGAGTTCACGAGTTCGATCCCATGTTCGCGCATCAGGTCGGCGACGGCTCCAATGAGTGAGTCCGTGTTCTTGGTCGCCAGCCTCGCCAGCAGCCCCATTGCCGTGAGGTCAGGTACGAAGCCGCCGAAGATCTTCACGTGTTTGACCTGGCCGGCCATCACGGCCTCGGTCACGTGCTCGTCTTTCAGGATCTTGAGGAAGGTGCCAAGCTGGCCGATTGACACCCAGTGAAGAGGCGCCTGCGCCTTGCGCGCCGCCTCCTCGATGTCCTTGTCAGCTTCTTCCTTGATGGCGATGACCGCGACAGGGTGACCGAGCGACCTCGCCGCTTCGAGGACGAGAAACGGGAAACGCCCGTTACCCGCGATCAACCCAATCGTCTGTGCCATCTGTGCGTTCCGCGGCCCTGGCTGTCCGAACGTTCGGTCGCCCTGCTGGGGCCTAGTCTTCTGTACCTTCCGCGGCTTTGCCGCTGCGCCGCAGGATCACACCGCGAGAGGCGGAGCGAATGAAGTCGACCAGATTGTCGACCTCGGGACACTTCAGGGCCGGATCGTCCGCAATCCTGGCAATGGCCTGCGTCGTGTTCAGCTTCGACTGCATCAGGTAGCGATACGCGGAGCGCAGCTTGCGCAACGAGTCGTCCGAGAAGCTGCGGCGCTTGAGACCGATCAGGTTCAGGCCGAACACGCGCGCGGGCCGGCTGCCGACGGTGCGCCCGTACGGCAGAGCGTCCTTGGTGATCACCGAGTAGCCGCCAATGAAGGCGTATGAGCCGATACGGCAGAACTGGTGCACGGCCGATCCCGCGCTGACGTTGACGAAGTCAGAGACGGTCACGTGGCCACCGAGCGTGGCGTGCGGCCCGAAGATCGTCTGGCTGCCCACGATGCAGTCGTGAGCGACGTGCACGTAGTTCATGAACAGGTTGCGATCGCCGATGGTGGTGACGCCGCCGCCGCCCACCGTGCCGCGGTGAATGGTGACGAACTCCCGGAAGATGTTGCCGGCACCGATCTCGAGTCGCGTCGGCTCGCCCTTGTACTTGAGATCCTGAGGCGCCAGCCCGATGGAGGCATGCGGAAACACCTCGGTGCCATCACCAATCGTGGTGTGACCGTCGATGACGGCAGACGCGCCGATCCTGCAATCACGACCGATGCGCACGTGCGGGCCCACCACCGCGAAGGGACCAATCGTGGTCCCCGGCCCGATCTCGGCCGTCGGCGCCACGCGCGCCAGCGGATCGATCATCGCCACGGGCGTGACGCTCAGCAGCAGCTCGGCTTCGGCGACGATCTGTCCCGCGACTTCCGCCACCGCCGCAGCGCGCACCAGGGGGCCGCGCATGGCGCGGCGCGTCACCGTCAGCTTGAGCTGATCGCCAGGAACCACGTGCTTGCGGAACTTCGCGTCGTCCACGCCGCGCAGCTGCACGCCGTGCGCGTGGTGATCGTCGAGCACGAGCAAGGTCGCCGCCTGCGCCAACGCCTCAATGGTGAGGACCGCCGGCATCAGCGGCTTGCCCGGAAAATGTCCCTGGAAGAAGTCTTCGTTGACGGTCACGTTCTTGAACGCGACCAACCGCTTCCCTGGCTCGTGCTCGGCGATGCTGTCGACGAGGAGCGAAGGAAAGCGGTGTGCGATACGATCGAGCAGGTCCGCCCCCGCGGCGTGCGCGACGGCGGACAAGGTCTGAGGTCCTGAGCTCACTGACCGGGCGGCTTCGTCGGTGCAGCGGGCTTGGCGGCCGGTTTGGCAGCCGTGGTGTCGAGCTTCTTGATCACTTCGGTGGAAATATCCAGCGAGGCATCCGCCCACACCAGGCCGGCATCAGGTCCGTTGAACACGAACTGCAGGCCCATCTCCTGCGCCACCTGCTGCAGCACCGGTTCGAGGCGCTGCTGGAATTCCTGCTGCAGGGTGTTCTGCAGTTCCTGCACCTCGGCCTGCGCGTCCTGCGTGAACCGCTGGACGTCGACATTCAGCTTCTCGATGTTCTTCTGCAGGTCCGCAGCCGCCGAGGCGCTCATCACAGAGCCTTCCTTCTCGAGGCGCTGCTGCATGGTGGTGAGCTGCTTGTTCTTCTCGTTCAGCTCGGCTGCCTTCTTCTGCTGAAGCGCCTGGATGCGGGTGGTCGCCACGCGGCCATCAGCCGACTCATTGGCAATCCGCTGCAGCACCACATAGGCCACCTTGGCGCCCTGCGGGAACGGCTTCGGAGCGGGCGGCTGGGCCGGGGCCTGAGCGGCAGGCGCCGCAGCGGCCGGCTTGGCCTGGTCGGCGGCCTGAGCATAGACGGGCGCGGCAGCCAGAATGGCCGACAACGCCGCGACAACAACGACAGATCTCATTACAAAGGTCCTTTCAAGGGTCCGGAAGTCTTTGATTTTAACCCAGATGCCGCAAGTTAGGGGTGCACGACCGTAATCGTGTAATCCACCGGTCCGGTCAGTTTGCCCACGTCGAAGATGCGGACGCAGAGGCTGCCGGCCAGGGTCGACACCGTGCCACTGAGGTAGCTGGTGACCACGGCGTTGTCGTTGTGCATGACGACGGTGCAGGTCGCGCCGGCAAGCGTGCCCATGCTGATCCCGACCTTCTCAGGCGCATTTTCGCCGAGGGACGTCAGCGTGGCCGTCACGAGGCCGGTGGCGCCGTTGTAGACCGGATGGGTCTGCGCGCCGTTGATGGTCAGCGTGCCGGTAAACGTCTCGGTCACGGGCACCGGGTCCGGGGTGGTCGGGATGTTGTCGATTTCGCCGTCACAGCCCATCAGCACCGGCATGGACAACACGAGCAGGAAGAGAGTTAGTGATCGCATTAGAAAGTCGAGCCCACGGCGAACTTGAAGGTGAACTTCTTCGCAGGACGGAGGCTGTTATCGAGCACGCCGTAGCGCTGCGGGTTATACGCAAAGATCAGACGGAACGGCACGTTGAGCACCGGCATGAAGAAGCGCAGTTCAGCGCCCGTCGACGTCTTGAACGCACTGGTCTCGCCGATCTTGGACAGGTACGGTCCGGGTGCGTTGGGATCGACCAGCGTCGTCGTCGTGAAGGGATCCACGATGGCGGGAACACGCGGGTCGGTCACCTGGCTGATGTCTTCCTTCCAGCCGAATTTCTGGCCGATCTCGCGCACCTGGCCGGTGTCGTAGAACAACACCAGGCGGACCGGACCGGCGATGTTGATCAGATATTCGGCGTTGAACAGCAGCGTCTTGTTGCCGCCCAGCACCAGGCCGGTTCCTCCCAGCAGGTCGCGCGGGCCGATCGAGCGGATGTCGTACCCGCGAATCGTGTACTCGCCGCCGAGATACAGCGTCTCGGTGATCGGCAACGTCGTCGTGCCGCGATACGGCCGGATGTATTCGAACTGCGTGCGGAAGCCCGCCGACATGCGCCGGTTCAGCGGCTGGAAGCGCGAGTACTCGAAGCGCGGCTTGAGGAAGCTGGTGTTGCCGCCGAGGCCGGCGAAATCCACCGACGCGGTCAGGCGCGTGCCGGAGTTCGGGAAGATCGGGTTGTCGACGGTGTTGTGGACGAGGCTCGGCGTGATCTTGCTGATCGTCCGGCGGCCGCCCTCACCCAGCAACAGCGAGTCGCGCAGGTAGGGATTGCGCTGCACGAGTTCCGGCGCGTAGTAGACCGGGTTGAGGTCGGTGACCTTGACCGCTTCGTAGCTGTAGGCCAGGAACATCCGCGAGAAGCCGGCCAGCGGGAAGCCGCTCGTGACGTTGCCGCCGGTCGCTTCCTGCGTGAACTGGTCGATGTAGCGCAGCGTGCGCTTATACACATCGACGCCACCCGTGATGTTGCGATCAAAGAGGAACGGCTCGGTGAATGCGATCTGGTAGTTCTCCGATCGCGAACCGGCCTGCAGCGAAACCGTCAGCGATTCACCGCGGCCCAGGAAGTTCGCGGTCTGGAACGAGAGCTGTCCGAAGAAGCCCTCAAACTGCGAGACACCGGCACCGAACGTCAGCTGGTTACGGTTCTGCTCTTCCAGCTTCAGCGTGACGTCAACCTGGTTCTTTTCACCGGGGGTCTTCTGGACGTCAATGCCCTGCCCTTCTTCCAGGGGCTTGAAGTAGCCGAGCTGATTGAGGCGCTTGACGCTGTACTTCAGCGCTTCCGTGTTGAACGGCGCGCCTTCGAGCACGCGCACTTCGCGGCGGATGACGTTGTCGCGCGTGGTGGTGTTCCCCGCAAAGGTCAGCCGGTTGACGAAATACTGCTCGCCTTCCGTCATGCGCATCGTGACGTTCACCGTCGGCGACGCGGGACCTGCGATCGGGCCTTCGGCGGCTTCGATCGGCTCGAGATCAGGGAACCCGGTGAATTCGAAGTAGCCGCCGGCGCCGTAGATCTCGCGGGCCTTCACCAGGCCGTTGCGGATCGGCTTGTCGGAGTACCAGTCGCCCGGCTTCATCTTGAAAAGCGGCGTCAGGAACTCGGTCTTGACCACCTTGTTGCCGTCGAACTTGAATTCGCCGACGCGGAAGCGCGGCCCTTCATCGACCGGAATGTTGAGCTGGACCCAGCGCGTTTCCTTGTCGGCGCTGTCTTCCAGCACCTTGATTTCCGGCTGGCCAACCCTGGCCGAAATGTAGCCCTTGTTGCGGTAGTACTCGACGACCTTCTCAGCATCCTCGCTGAACTTGTTCTCGTTATAGGTGCCCTTGCCGGTAATCCACGAAAACATGCCGGTCGACTTGGTCGCCTTCATCTGTCGCGCCAGGGCGCGATCGCTGACGGCGGAGTTGCCGTTGAAGTCCAGCGTCCGAATCTTGACCTTCGGCCCTTCCTTCACGTCGAACACGACCTTCACGAGCTTGGCGCCCGCGGGTAACGGCTCCACGCTGGAGGTCACCTCCGCAAACTCGTAGCCCTTTTCGGCCATGAAGGACTTGACCAGGCCTTGCACGCGGCGCACCACCGACTGGTCGAGGAACGAGTCCAGGCGAAGCGCGATCCCCAGCTCCTTCATCTTTTCGTCGATCTTCGTGCGCTCGACCTTCGAGGACCCCGTGTAGTCAACGATCTTGACGCGCGGCCGCTCTTCCATGTGGTAGATGACCCGCTTGCCCTGCACACCGTTCTTGAACGGCTGGTCCTGGATCTCGATCCACAGGTTGTCGAGGAAGCTGGTCGCCCACAGACGCTTGAAGTCCTCCTGCAGGGACCGCTCGGTCTCTTCGTTGTAGGGCACCCAGGCGTTCTGGGACGGACGGCTCAGGGACGTCTGGATGTAATACAGGTAGGTTTGCGCTTCGATGATCGATTCATTGACCGGATGGAATCGAAGCTCCGTCTGGCAGATCACCGGCCCGGACGATTCGGCCGGCTGCTGCGCGAACGGACAGAATTGCGGGGCCGCCGCCTGGGCCGCTGCGGGCGGCTGGGCAGGAGCGGGCGCCTGGGGATCCTGAGCCGCTGCGGGAGCGGCCAGGGTCAGGGCAACGACGGCAAAAATCGCAACAAATCGAGAAATCACAGCGTACAAGACCAACCTTGCGCCAATTAGGGAACCCTTAATCCTACCGCATCTCGCCAGGCTTTGCCTTGCGAGGGCTGGCGGCGGCCAGCCACCTGCAATGTCAGACGTTAGTGGTGAGGCGGCGGCCTGCCACAACCGGCTGCCCGGCCGGGCGATAGGTCAACTGGCCCCCTTCGAGATAGACCTCGATCTCCCCGCCCTGCAGGTGCCCGCGGATCAGTTCCTCGGCCAGGGGGTCCTCGATGTAGCGCTGAATCGCGCGGCGCAACGGACGCGCGCCGTACGAGCGGTCCTTGCAGGTGATGTCGATGATCCAGTCCGCGACCTCGGGCGACACGATCACCTTCATCTGCCGGTCGAGCAGGTTCACGTTGAGCTGATCGACCAGCAGCGCTAGGATCTTGCGCAGTTCATCGTCGTTCAACGCATCGAACACGATCAGTTCATCAACGCGGTTGATGAATTCGGGATTGAAGGTCCGCTTGACTTCGCCGAGCACCATTTCCTGCACGGCCTTGGTGTCGGTGGACTCGTTGCCCTGGAAGCCGAGCGACGCCTTCTTCTGAATGAAGCGCGCGCCGATGTTCGACGTCATGATCAGGATCGCGTTCTTGAAGTTCACGCGATTGCCCAGGCCATCGGTCAGGTGGCCGTCTTCAAACACCTGCAGCAGGATGTTGAAGATGTCCGGGTGCGCCTTCTCGATTTCGTCGAGCAGCACGACCGAGTACGGGTTGCGCTTCACCTTCTCGGTAAGCTGACCGCCCTCTTCGTGCCCCACGTATCCCGGCGGCGAGCCAATCAGCTTCGACACCGAGTGCTTCTCCATGTACTCCGACATGTCGAAGCGAATCAGGGCGTTCTCGCTGCCGAACAGGAACTGCGCGAGCGCCCGGGCCAGCTCGGTCTTGCCGACGCCGGTCGGCCCAAGGAACATGAAGCTGCCCACCGGACGGTTGGGGTTCTTCAGGCCGGCGCGCGAGCGGCGGATCGCGCGCGACACGGCGGAAATGGCGCGCTCCTGGCTGATCACGCGCTTATGGAGGTCGGCCTCCATCCGAATCAGCTTGTCGCTTTCGTCCTGGTTGATCGACGCCAGCGGCACGCCCGTCCACTTCGAGACGACTTCATCGATCTCGGCGCGCGACACCACGACCTTGCGGGCAGAGGAACGCACGTCAAACTTCTCGCGGACGAACTGCAGGTTCTCGCGCGCTACCTGTTCCTGCTCGCGATAGAACTGCGCCTTGTCGAAATCCTTCGCCGACACCGCGCTCTCCATTTGCTCGACGGCGACGCGGATGCTCTTGTTGATCTCGCCGAACTCTTCGCTGTAGCCCGCCTCGCGCAGTTTGGAGCGGGCGCCGGCCTCGTCGACGAGGTCGATCGCCTTATCCGGGAGGAACCGGTCGGTGATGTAGCGGCTCGACTGGTAGACCGCGGCTTCCACCGCTTCGCGGGTGTACTCGACGTGATGGAACTGCTCGTAGCGGTCCTTCACGCCCATCAGGATCGAGATCGTCTCGCTTTCTGACGGCGGATCCACCTTGATCGCCTGGAAGCGACGCTCGAGCGAACGGTCCTTCTCGATGTACTTGCGGTATTCCGCGGGCGTCGTGGCGCCGATGCAGCGGATCTCGCCGCGCGAGAGGGCCGGCTTGAGGATGTTGGCGGCGTCGAGCGACCCTTCCGCCGATCCCGCCCCGACCAGCGTGTGCAACTCGTCGATGAAGACGATGATGTTCGGGTTGTCGACCAGTTCCTTCATGATCGCCTTGAGGCGCTCTTCGAACTGGCCGCGATACTTCGTGCCGGCCACGATCAGCGAAATGTCCAGCGCGAGCAGGCGCTTGTCAGCCAGGAAATGCGGGACGTCGCCGAACACGATCTTCTGCGCGAGGCCTTCCACAATCGCCGTCTTGCCGACGCCGGGCTCGCCGATCAGCACGGCGTTGTTCTTCGTCCGGCGACACAGCACCTGTTGCACCCGCTCGAGTTCGTAGTCGCGGCCGACGAGCGGATCGAGCGAGTTTTTCATCGCCGCCTCGGTCAGGTCGCGGCTGAACTCGGCCAGTAGCGGCGTTTCCTTGACGCGGGTCAGCGACGTCTTCTCGTTCAGTAACTGGACAATGTCTTCGCGAACCTGGTGCAGACGCATCCCTTTTTCCATGAGGATCGTCGCCGCCACCGAGCGCTCCTCGCGCAGGATGCCGAGCAACAGGTGTTCGGTGCCGATGTAGTTGTGCAGCAGGCGATCCGCTTCTTCGGCGGCGTACTGCAGCACGCGCTTGGTTTCGGCGCTGAACGGAATCTCGACCGACGTCGAGACCTTCTCGCGGAAGACCGTGCGGCCTTCGATGTCTTTACGGATGTTTTCGAGGGACAGGTGGGAGCGGGCAAAGATCCGGCTCGTGAGGCCTTTGCCTTCGCGAATCAGACCCAGCAACAGGTGCTCGGTCTCAATGGAAATGCTGCCGAGCTGGCTTGCTTCATAGCGGGCAAAGAACAACACCCGCCTGGCTCGTTCGGTATATCGCTCGAACATCCGCCTCCCGCCTTCTGCCTCCAATTATACGGCCAAACGCACCGCTTCGGCGGCCGAGGCCTCGCTAAGTTACAGGAATACGGGGACTTCGGAGTTTTGGATCCAGCGGCAGGGTTTTGATACCTTCCCTGCATGTCGCAAACAGTCGGATTCATCGGTCTGGGTCTCATGGGCAAACCCATGGCTCGCAATCTCCTGAAGAAGGGCCTCCGGGTCGTGGCCCACAGCCGAAGCCGCGGCCCGGTCGACGAGCTGGTCAAGGAAGGGGCCACCGCCGCAGGCTCACCCGCAGAAGTTGCCAAACAGGCCGCCGTCATCATCACCATGCTTCCGGACGGCCCGGATGTGGACAGGGTGCTCGAAGGCCCGGACGGGGTCTTTGGCGCCATGTCTCGCGGGACGGTGATCGTCGACTCGAGCACGATCGCACCGGCAATCGCGCGCCGCCTGTCGGCCCGCGCGAAAGAGCTTGGCGCGTCCCTGCTTGATGCGCCGGTGAGCGGCGGCGAAATCGGCGCCATCGACGGCACGCTGACCTTCATGGTCGGCGGCGATGCCGCGGCCCTGGAAGCGGTCCGCGACATCCTCGGCGCCATGGGCAAGCCGGAGCGCATCGTGCACGTCGGCGAATCCGGGGCGGGCCAGATCTGCAAGGCCTGCAACCAGATCGTGCTGGGCGGGACGATGTCGGTGGTGGCGGAGGCGATCGCGCTATCGCGCAAGGCCGGAGTGGATCCGATGAAAGTGCGCGCCGCATTGATGGGCGGCTTCGCGCAGAGCCGCGTCCTCGAAGTCCACGGTGAACGGATGATCACGGGCAACTGGAAGCCGGGCTTCAAGGCCAAGCTGTTCAAGAAGGACCTCGGCATCGCCATGAACACGTTGAGCGAATACGGCGTGCCGGCGGCGGCCAGCGCGGTGGTCCAGCAGTTGGTGAATGCGCAGATTGCGGCCGGCGAAGGCGAAGAGGATTACTCTGGCATCGCCAAGGCGATCTTCAATCTCGCCAAGTTGTAGCCGTTCATCGGCGCAACATGCGCCATCGCTCGATATGCGCACCGAGCGCATAAAGGTGGTCCGTGTGGTCGGGCGCGGTATTCCCCGCGTAGCCGACCACCGCCAGCGTGCCGGCCGTCGTTTCGCTGAGCTGCTGCATTCCGAGCGGTCCTTGCTTCAACGCCGGCTTTCTCTTCAGGCCGGCGCTCTTCAGCAGCGCATCTGCCGTTTCGGTGGTGCTCGCATAGGTGCCCAGGAATACCTCTGAATGCAGGACCAGGAACCGCTTCCGTCCTGCCGTGGCGTCCGCCGCGAATTTCGAGAACACGTCAATGTCCGAGGCCACGACTGACGGGTCCACGGATCTGGGGCCGGCCGTGACGGTCCCTTCGTATGAGGCGTGCATCGAGTCCAGCAACACCACCGATGAGACGCGCGCGTAATGCTCGGGCTGGCGCAGGATCGCCCGGATCGCTCCGTAACCGGCGCTCCAACTCGTCAGCACAACGGGATCGAACGTGACCTCACGCCCGAAGCGCGAGGTGACGAGCGCGGCCGCGTCCGCTACCAGCGACGCGAACGCGCCACCGTCCACGAACGGCTTCGCATACACCGCCGATCCGGCGCCGAGTTGCACCGTCACGAGCGCCGCATCGTCCTTCAGTTGCGCCACCTGATGCTCGATCAACCACGGCGCGCCATGGAAGTGCACGATCAGCGGGAGTCGCGCCGCGGGCCTGATCCGCTCGCGCAAAAACACCGTGCCGACTCCGATCGACACGCGCTCGCCTCTCGGCACATCCTCGGCAATGCGCGGATGCGGCCGTGTCGTGTCGGTCATGGGCGAGGGATTCTGCGGCACCTGTAACAGGGCCAGCCCCAGCATCAACAGTTTGAGCGCCATATCAGGATGGACGGAACCGCGCCGGGTCGAACAACGCGATCGGATGCCGTGACGCGCCGTCGAGCGACACGTCAGCGAGGATCTCACCGATCACGCTCGCGAACTTGAAGCCGTGCCCCGAACACGGTGAAGCGATCGTCACCTTGGGATGGTCAGGGTGCGCGCCGATCACAAAGTGATGGTCCGGGGTCAGCGTGTATTTGCACGACACCGTTTCGATCAGCGTGCCGTTGCCGATCGCCGGGATGCGGGGCCGCAAAGCCGACCGCATTGCATCCTCGCCCTTGACCTTCGACCGGAAAAACGCGACTTTCACCCGGCCTTCGTCGTCCGACGGGAAGCCATAGAACTGCACTCCGTCGCCAATGTCCCAGATGTAGATCGGAAACCGATCCGGACGAAACCCGACGTCGCCACCGGCCGGCGCAAACCAGTGCAGTTGCTGCGGCTCGACTTCAAGCGGCAGCCAGTCGATCTTGAACAGACCTGATGCCCATGCTCCCGGCGCCAGGATCAGGCGTTCACAAGAGTAACGTCCGCGAGAGGTGCGGACGTCAATGCGATCGGCGTGTGGTTCCCATCCTTCGACCCGCTCATCGAAATGCACGTGAGCGCCGTTGTCGACGGCGACATCGAGATGCGCACGAATCGCCTCCTCCGGAAACACCACACCGGCGTCGTCTTCAAACAACGCCACCGTGTCCGGGCTCGGTGTGAACGCCGGGACGCGTTGCCGAATGGCGGCCGCGTCAAGCACCTGGTGCGCCAGACCATGTTCACGTGCACTGCGGAGGCTGCCGGCAAACACCTCGCTGTCCGGCCTGCCGATCATCAAGCCGCCGGTCAACTGCAGCAGCCGCCGGCCGGTGTGAGCCTCAAGTCGTCGCCACAGTTCGTAGGCGCGCCGCAAGAGCGGCACGTAGGCAGGGTCTTCGAAGTACGCGAGCCGGATGACACGTGACCGACCGTGGCTCGAGCCCTGATCGTGCCCAGCCTGGAACTGCTCGAGACCGAGCACACGCTTGCCTCGGGACGACACATGCGCCACCGCGGCGCTGCCCATGCCACCCAGACCGACAACAATCACATCAAATCGCGCCAAACGCATGTAGCATCTCACCGATGGCGGGCCTCCTTCTTCTCTTTTTCGCCAGCGGCTGCGCCGCTCTCATTTACGAAACGGTCTGGTTCTATCTCGTCCAACTGGTCGTCGGCGCATCGTCGATTTCGGTGGCGGTGATCCTCAGTTCGTTCATGGGCGGCATGGCGTTGGGCAGTTGGCTCGTGCCGAAGGTCACCCCGGCGCGCATGCATCCGCTCCGCCTGGTCGCGATCCTCGAGGCCGGTATCGCGGTGCTCGGTGCGGCGATCCCGTTGGCATTGCCGTACATCCAGCAGGCGTACATGACCGTCGCCGAGCCTGGCGCCGGCGCGATCACCCTGCGCGCGATCGTGTGCGCACTCGTGCTGGTGCCCCCCACGATGTTGATGGGCGCTACCCTGCCCGCGATCGCCAGGCGACGAACGCCAGGGCGCGATGCTGAGTCGGTCGGCCTGCTCTACATGGCGAACCTCGCAGGCGGCGCGACGGGCACGGTGCTCGCCGGCTTCTACCTGCTGCGCGTCCACGACACCATGGTCGCGACTGCCGTTGCGGTGGTGCTGAACGTGCTGATCGCTGCGGCGTGCTGGCTCATGTCGCGGACCGCAGCAGACGCGCCCGCCGAACCCGACGTACCCGTTGCACTCCTCGCTCCCATTGCACCCGTCGCCCCCTTCGCACCCGTTCTCATCGCCGCCGCCCTGTCAGGATTGACGTCGCTTGGTGCCGAGGTCGTGTGGACGCGTCAGCTGTCCCTGCTGTTTGGCGCCAGCGTCTACACCTTCTCCTTGATCCTTGCGGTGTTTCTCGGAGGACTGGGGATTGGAGGCTTTGCCGGGGCAAAGCTGGCGCGTCGGGTCGCCGAGCCGCGCGCGACGCTGGCCATCGTGCAACTGCTGCTGGCGATCGCGATCGCCTACGGCGCCTGGGCCATCGTGAACCTGCTGCCTGGCTGGCAGCCGCGCGCTGCCTTCCTTCCCGAGGTGTGGTCGAATCCTGCCTATGCGTTTGCGTTTGATGGGCTGCGTTGCGCTGTCGCGATGCTGCCGGCGACGTTGCTGTGGGGCGCCAGCTTCCCGCTCACGCTCGCGTGCGCCGAGCGGCAGGCAGATCGCGGCGCCGCCGGATTCAGCGAGGCCGTCGCGCGCATCAATGCGACCAACACGCTCGGTTCGCTGACTGGCGCGATTGCCTTCACCCTGATCGGCATCCCGATGCTCGGCAGCCACATGGCTCAGCAGGTGCTGGTTGGGCTTGCCGCCGCCAGTTGCGCGGTCTTGCTCTGGGCATCAACGGCACGCCTGCCTCGCCTGGCCGCCTCGGTGGCGGTCGCGGTGATCGCCGCCCTTGTTGTTCCGGCAGTGCCCGCCCGCCTCATCGCCTACGGCCGTTCGGTTGACTCGTGGGACACCATCAAGAACTTCCTCTACCTCGCCGAAGGCGCAACCGCGTCAGTCGCCGTGACCGAAGGCGTGGGCGGGGCGAAGCAGTTCCACATCGCCGGCAAGGTCGAGGCCTCGGACATGGATATCGACATGCGCCTGGAGCGCATGCTCGGGCACATGCCGGCTCTCGTGCACCCCAATCCCAAGTCGGTGTTGATCGTCGGCGTCGGCGCCGGGGTCACGGCCGGCGCGCTCTCCATCCACTCGTCGGTCGAGCGGATCGTGGTCTGCGAAATCGAGCCCGTCGTGCCACGTAGCGCCCAGGCCTACTTCGGCAGGGAAAACCACCACGTCTTCGATGACCCGCGCGTGCAGTTGGTGTTCGACGATGCGCGCCACTTCCTGCAGACGACGGACGAAAAATTCGACATCATCACCTCCGACCCCATCCACCCCTGGGTGCGCGGCGCGGCGACGCTGTATTCGTACGAGTACCTGACGCTCGTGAAGAATCACCTCAACCCCGGTGGCGTGGTCACGCAATGGATTCCGCTCTACGAAACCGACCTGGCATCCGCCAAGAGCCAGATCGGCACGTTTGCCGCGGTATTCCCTGACACGACGTTCTGGAACCCTGATCTGCTGGAGGAAGGCTACGACCTCGTCGGCCTGGGCCGCGCCGAGGCATCGCCAATTCGTGAGGTGGCGATCCGGCAGCGGCTCGACGCGGCGCCGGACGTGAAACAGTCACTCTACGAGGTAATGCTGCGATCGCCTGAGGCCATTCTCAGCACCTATGCCGGGCGTGGGCGTGATCTCGAGCCGTGGTTGCGCGATGCGCAGATCAACCGGGAGCGAAACTTACGGCTGCAGTACCTGGCGGGCATGGCGGCACGCGGCGACCAGCGGTTCGCGATCTTCCAGTCGATGTTGCAGTACCGTCGATACCCGGCGGACCTGATCGAAGCGTCCGCCAGTCTCGAGCAGCAATTGCGGGGCTGGTACGACCGGTAGGTCTTCGAGCCCTAGCCTTTCTTCTTGCCGGTGCCGGTCTGGCTGAACTGACCACCCGCCATATCCTGCTTCACCGTCAGCGCGCCGTCCTTCAGCGTCAACGTCATCACGACGTCAATCGCGCCCTGCGGGCCTTCCTGGTTCCACTTCAGGATGGCGTCGCTTCCCTTCACGGTCACGTCCGTGATGTTGACGTCGCCGCCTCGCCCTCCGCCCAGCACCGCCGACAGCTTGCCGCCGGCGTCCTTGATCGTCAGCGGCCGTTCCTGCGGACCGCGACGGCCTTCAATGGTCAGGACCCAGTCACCGAGGAACGCTTTGGCATCCTGTGCCCAGGCAAACGCGGGCGCCAGCATCACCGCACAAATCACTACCGCTAATCCCTTGCGAATCATGGCAACTCCCTTAAAAAGACTTCCACCGGCTCTGATTACGTCGGCAGACAACGTACTGCTTACGCCCTGTCGATGCAACGAGTAGTGCGTGAAGAATGTAAAGTGACGCGGTATGAGATTCGGGTTTGGATTCGCCCTGATTCTGGCCGCTTCGCTACTGGCCGCCGGTTCCGCTCCGATCGCCCAGCCCATGGAGCCACTCGCCGTCGCCCGGCTTCTGGCGGCCAGGTATCCGGGCCAACCGGTCATGAGCTACATACCGGCGTTGTCCTGGGCGAACAGCCTGCGGCTCACGGAGCTCACGGGCGAGGCGCGGTGGCAAGAGAAGGCCATCCGCGACCTGACGGCGCTTGCAGCCGACCGGGAGAAGACCACGGCTGAACCGCGGCGGCTGACCACCCTGGCTGGGGCGCTGGCCTTCGCAGACGCAGGGGCACTAACGCGCAACACGGCGTTTCAAACACTGGCCAGCAACGTCGCCGCCATGGTGACGCCGCAGACACCTGGCGAACTGGTCCGCTACGCCACGGGCTGGACCGACGACATGTTCATGACCAGCGCCGTGCTGGCGCGCGGCGCGACACCGGACCAGGCCACGCTGCTCGGCAACCTGCTGGTGGCGTACGCCGGAAAGTTGCAGCGACCCGATGGCATCTTCGTGCACGCATCGGACGGACCGTTTGCGTGGGGCCGCGGCAACGGATTCGCCCTGCTGGGAGTGACTGAGGCACTTACCCACCTGCCGCCATCCTGGAGCGCACGATCCCGCGCCCTTGAGATCTACCGGAGGCACGTCGCGGCGCTGGTCAAACTGCAATCAGACGATGGCAGTTGGCGGCAGGTGCTGGACGAGCCGGCGAGCTACCGCGAACTGACGGTCACAGCCATGACCTCCGCCGCCATGGCGCGCGGCGTGAGACTCGGCTGGCTCGACCGCAAGACCTACGAGCCGGTTCTCAATCGAGGCTGGGACGCGGTCGCGTCGCGCGTCAATCCCGACGGCACCGTGAGGGACGTCTGTTCAGGGACCGGCGTCGGCCCGACGAAGGACTACTACCTGAATCGCCCCGTCGTGAACGGCGCCGATGATCGTGGCGGCGCGATGGCGCTGCTCGCGGCGATCGAGGTGGAGTTACTGCGCCACTCGCGCTAGGCGGCGACGAGCTTGCCGCCCTCGAGCCGGAGCGTGCGATCGCACTGCGCCGCAAGGCGAGGATTGTGGGTCGCCATGATGGCGGTAAGGCCGAACTCAGAGTGCATCGAGCGGAGCAGCTCATGAAGAGCGTCGGCCGTCGACTCATCCAGGTCACCGGTCGGCTCGTCGGCCAGCAGCAGCGATGGCTGCATGACCAGTGCGCGGGACACCGCGACCCTTTGCTGTTCGCCGCCGGATAGCATCCCGGGTCGATGATCGAGTCGATCACCGAGACCCACACGCGTCAATAACGCTTCGGCCTTCGGCCTGGCGTCGGCTGCTGGCTGCCGTGCGATCCGCAACGGCATCATTGCATTTTCGATGGCTGAAAACTCGGGCAACAGGTGGTGAAACTGAAACACGAATCCGATGTGTCGATTGCGAAAAGCCACGCGAGCGCGGTCGTCCATTGTCGCGATTTCGTGCTCACCGACGCGAACCTGGCCGCTGTCGATCGAATCCAGACCACCAAGCACGTGCAGTAGCGTGCTCTTCCCCACACCCGAGGCGCCCATGATCGCGACCATCTCGCCCTTCTCCACTGTCAGGTCGAGGTCGCGCAGCACGTGCAGGCGCTTGCCGGTCACGCTGTAGTACTTGTTGAGGCCCGAGACGGAAATAAAAGCCATCGCTTACTCGTACCTCAGCGCCTGGGCAGGATCGAGCCTGGCCGCCTGGCGCGATGGATACAGCGTGGCCAGGAAGCACACGACGATGGCACCGACCACGACGGCCGCCAGGTCGGTCGGCAGCAGCTTGAACGGCAGGTAGCTGACCTGGTAGATGTCGCTCGGAATCGTGATCACGCGATAGCGGTCGAGGAGGTACGACAACACGGTGCCACCGATCGCGCCAACGACCGTGCCGATCGTGCCGATGATCGACCCCTGCAGCAGGAAGATCAGCGTGATGCTCCGCGATGAGGCGCCCATGGTCTTGAGGATCGCGATGTCACGCGTTTTCTCCATCACCAGCAGGATCAGCGACGCCACGATGTTGAGCGCAGCGACCGCGACGATCAAGCCGATACCGATGCCCATGCCGATCTTTTCGAGCATGAGCGCCGAGTACAGCTCCTGGTTGATATCCGTCCAATCCTGCGTTACGTAGTCGGGTCCGAACGACTCAGCAATCTGGTCTGCGACCCGCGGGGCGTCATAGGGATTGGCCAGCTTGACCTCGATGTGTTCCACGCGGTCGGTGCCGGCCAGCAACATCCCGCGCTCGACGTCGACAAATCCCATCGACGAGTCGATCTCGTAGAGCCCCATCCTGAACACGCCAACGACCGTGAACCGGCGCATGCGCGGCATCACGCCCATTGGCGTCAGCGACCCGCTCGGCGTCGTCAGCCGCACGGAGTCGCCGACCTTCACACCGATTGACTTGGCGAGTTCCTGCCCGAGCACAATGCCCGGCAGTTCGTCTTCCGTCGCCGGCGACAGCCCTGTCAGCCCGCCTTCCTTCATCGCGGTGCCGAGGTCGGTGACGCCGGTCTCCAGTGACGGATCGATGCCCTTCACGCCGACGAAGTCGTCACTGAGACCGCTGATCATGGCCTTGCCGACCACGGCCGGCGCGGCGCCAATCACGCCAGGCACCGCTCGCAGTTTCTCAACCTCTTCGGTGTAGCTGACGATGCCTGCCGGCTTGTAGACGTAGACGTGCGCGCCGGAGCCAAGAATGCGGGCCTGCAACTCACCTTGAAGGCCGGTCATCAAGGCGAGCGCAATGATCAGGGCCATCACGCCGACGGTGACGCCCAGGGTCGACACGAGCGAAATGACGGAAATGAAGACCTGCCGCCGCTTGGCGAGTAAGTATCGAAGGGCAACCTGTAGTTCGAATGGCATGGCTTCCTTCTGGCTACTGGCTACCGGCTACTGCTCTTCGCGCGGTCGCATCAGCGGAAACAGGATCACGTCGCGGATCGACGGCGAATTGCTCAGCAGCATGACGAGGCGATCGATACCAATGCCCTCGCCTCCTGCAGGCGGCATGCCATATTCAAGGGCGCGCACGTAATCCTCGTCCATGGCGTGCGCCTCCTGATCGCCGGCGGCGTGCTGCGACAGCTGCTCCTCGAATCGGCGGCGTTGTTCGACCGGATCGTTGAGCTCGCTGAAGGCGTTGGCCACTTCGAAGCCGCCGATATACAGCTCGAATCGTTCGACGGTGTCAGGGTCGTCCGGCCGCTGCTTCGACAGAGGCGACACTTCCGTCGGGAAGTCATAGACAAAGGTCGGCTGGATCAGGTGCTCTTCCCAAAGCGCTTCGAAGATGGCGCTGGCTACCTTGCCCGCACCACCGCCCTTGGGGATTTCGACGCCAAGCTTCCTGGCGACGGCAATCGCGGAATCGAGCGAGCGCAGTTCCTCGACGGTGACCGTGACCCCAAGCCGCTTCGACGCTTCTTCCGCCGCCGCATGGCGCAGCGACACGCGCTTGAACGGCGCCGACATATTGATCGTGTGATCGCGGAACGGGAACTCGGTCGTGCCGATCACCTGCATCGCCACGGTCGACAGCAGCTCCTCGGTGAACGTCATCAGCCGCTGGTAGTCCACGTAAGCCCAGTAGAACTCGAGCATCGTGAACTCGGGATTGTGCTGCGTTGAAATGCCTTCGTTGCGGAAGTTACGGTTGATCTCGAACACCCGCTCGATGCCGCCGACGGTGAGGCGCTTCAGAAAGAGTTCCGGCGCAATGCGCAGAAACAACTTCATGTCGAGCGTGTTGTGATGCGTGACAAACGGTCGGGCGAGGGCGCCGCCGGCGATCTGCTGCATCATCGGCGTCTCGACTTCGAGGAAGCCGTGGCCCTTCAGGAACTCGCGGATCGCCGTGACGGCGCCGGTACGGATCTCGAATACCCGGCGCACGTCGGGATTGACGATCAGGTCCAGGTAACGTTGGCGGTAGCGGATCTCCACATCCTGCAGGCCGTGCCACTTCTCCGGCAACGGCAGGAAGCACTTCGACAGAAACTGCAGCGACGTGGCCCAGATTGACAGCTCATTGGTCTTGGTGCGGAACAGGTATCCGCTCACCCCGATCTGGTCGCCATTGTCGAGCAGCTTCGACAGCGCATAGTCTCGCTCGCTCAGCGCATCCTGCCGCACGTAGATCTGCAGGCGCGAGCGGCCGTCCGACAACACGAAGAAGCTCGCCTTGCCGAAACTGCGCACGCTGATGATTCGCCCGGCGGCAATGGTCTCAACCTTTGGCGTCTCCAGTTCCTGGGCGGTCTTTGCCGAGTAGCCTTCAACCAGCTGCGACACCGTGTGCGTGGTGTCGAACTTGTTGGGGTAGGCGGAAAAGCCGAGGCGGATGATCGCCTCGAGGTTGGCCTTGCGTTGTTCGGTCTGGACGACTTCGCTACTCACTGACGAGCCCTTCTTCCTTCAGACGTCGGAACGCGCCATCCAGCACGCCGTTGACGAACTTGGCGGCCTCTTCGCCGCTATATGCCCGAGCCAGCTCAATGGCTTCGCTGATCACGACCCGTGGCGGGCTTTCGCGGTGCGTCAGCAATTCGTGAAGCGCCAGGCGCATCACCAGCCGGTCGAGCACCGCCATTCGCTCCACGCGCCAGTTCTTCGCTGCATCGCCGATCCGCTCATCGAGCGCGTCGCGGCCGTCAAACGCGCCACGCACCAGCGACACCACGAAACTGTGCTCGTTGGATCCCGGATCGTCCACCTCTGGCGGGCCGGCATGGTGCAGGACGCCAATCGCCTGCTGCGGCGTCAGTCCGCCGACCTCGCACTCGTAGAGGGCCTGCAACGCCACCGCGCGCGCGCGATGCCTGCCGGTCCAGCGTGATCCGGGTTCCGGTAACTCAGTGCTCACAAGCCGGTCTCGCCGAAGCCACCCACCGGCCCCTCGCCGATCTCGACAAAGAGCCGCGCCATCTCGAGCGCGGCATCGGCGGCCTCGCGACCCTTGTTCGACGGGCCCGGCGCGGCACGTTCGAGCGCCTCTTCGACCGAATTGGTCGTCAGCACGCCAAACGCCATGGGGACGCCGGTGCTTGCGGCGGCGGCGGTGATGCCGTGCGCGCAAGCCGACGCGATGTACTCGAAGTGCGGCGTGGCTCCACGAATCAGACAGCCGATGCAGACAACGGCCGACACCTTGCCGGTCTCGGCGAGGCGCTGCGCCGCCATCGGCACCTCAAAGGCGCCCGGCACGCGCACCACATCAATGTCCTGGTCGGTGAGACCCGCATCGCGCAGCGCGGCCTGTGCACCTTCGACCAGGCGATCGGTCACGAAGTCGTTGAAACGCGCGGCGACGATCGCAATGCGCATTACTTGCCTTGCCAGACGGCCTTGCGCTTCTCGAGGAACGCGCGCGTGCCTTCTTTCATGTCTTCCGACGAGGCAATCGTGCCAAACAGCGCCGTCTCGAGATACTCCGCTTCGGGGAACGACATCTCGAGCCCCTGGTTGGTCGCTTCGATGATGTAGCGAATCGCAATCGGCGCCTTCGCGGCGAGCGTCTGCGCCAGCTTCTTCGCCTCGGCCATGAGCTCGCCCGCAGGCACGACCTTGTTCACAAGTCCGATTTCATACGCGCGCTGCGCGCTGACCATGTCACCGGTCAACATGATCTCGAGGGCAATGCCCTTGCCGACCAAGCGCGGCAGCCGCTGACTGCCCGCGTAGCCGGGAATGATGCCAAGGTTGATTTCCGGCTGGCCGAGTCGCGCCGTGTCCGCCGCAATGCGGATCGTGCACGCCATGGCCATTTCGCAGCCGCCACCGAGCGCAAATCCGTTGATCGCGGCGATCACCGGCTTCCCCATCTGCTCGATCGCGTCGAAGACCTGCTGGCCGCGGCGCGCATGCTCCTTGCCCTGGACCGGCGTCTGCACGGCCAGTTCGTTGATGTCGGCCCCCGCCACGAACGACTTCTCGCCGGCGCCCGTCAGCACGACGGCACGCACGTCTGGATCGGCCTTGAACGCCTCGATAGCGGTCATCAGCTCGGTCAGCGTTTGCGCGTTCAGCGCATTCAGGACTTTGGGGCGATTGAAGGTAAGGATCGCGACGGGACCGTCGCGCTCGATGAGGAGGTTTTCAAAGGTCATTCAACCGTTCATTTTACCCCAGCGCCACCTCGCCACCAGCCATGCGGCGAAGAGGCCGGCGGCCGCCCCGATCGCGTCATTTCCGAGGTCGCGCCACTCCGCCATCCTTGACGGGATGAACATCTGCTCGATTTCGACCGCGGCACCGTGGGCGACTGCAATCACGAACGCGTACAGGAGCGCTCGTCCGGTGACCCCTCGCCATCGCCCTCCCGCCGTCGCGCGGAGGGTGACCAGCGCAAGTCCGACGTAGCCGCCCATGTGCAGCACCGTGTCGGACAATTGCGCGGCCGGACCCGGCGTCTGGCTCATGCCGGCGCCGTAGAAAATGGCCGCCATGTAGAGCGCGACCGGGAGCCAGAGGTGGATCACAAGGGGAAGAGACGCATCGCCCACCCAAGCGCCAGCGCGGCGCCGAGGAAGGTTCCAAACATTCTCAGGCCGAGCTTGAACTGCTCGGCCGGCGTGTCTTTCGCAATCGTCGCAAAGACCAGCGACACAAAGAACGCGAACAGGATCAGCAGTCCGAAATGGCTCGTCATCACTTGCGCCCGAGCGTCACGTCGTAGGCGTCAATCGCAACCAGCATGTTGAGCAGCCCGGAGACGATCAGGAATGTGTTGCCGTATTCGTACGACGCCGCGGTGACCACGCCTTGGCCGAGATCCATGGCCTTGGCGATGAAATACGGGATGCCCATACCCAGGTTTGCCAGGGCGGCAAGGCCGACTAATGGCTCCTGGAACATGAACGGAAAGAGGCGGCCGTCAAGGGCAAGGCCGATCGCGAACATCACGGGGAGCGCGATCAGGAAGACGAAACCTTTTTGGCGCCGTCCCAGCATCAGATGACCAGCGCCGGGCACGAGCCACGACACCACACACACTGCAGCGGGAGGCACGAAGCGAGTTTACCTCAGGTCTTTTGTGGCCACGGCGGCCACGATCGCACCGGCGGTCACACCCAGAGGAATTGCCAGGATCGCGCGTCCGAGGTTGGTGCCGTCCGCCACGCCTGACACCCCGCCGGCCACCGACAACGCGGTCGGCACGGCGGCGACGGCGAGGACCACTAAGGCCGACCGGGGCGGCACCTCGATCCCCCGGCCGCGGCGCAAGAGCCTGAACAGGCACCACACCACAAAGCCCGCGACCGCACTGGCGTACAGCCCGGTGCACCGGGCGCACACCGGGAGCTGGTGTGTGCCGATGAAGAACGAGCGTTCTGGCAATTGGTGGCAAACCACGCCACCGATCGCAAACATCACGACTAGCGCTAACGCCATATTTAGCAGTTAGTTACAAGCATTCTTGACCAGCTTGTGAAAAATGGAACTTGCAAAAGCCCCCTCGTGTCTAACACCATTTGAAGGTTAAACACTGTTTAGTTCGGCTGGCCGAAACAAAGTCAGCCCCCTTCAACGGAACTCATGGGAACCAAAGAACGACAAGACCGCGAACGCCAGGCCGTCACGGAATCGATTCTGAACGCCGCCCGCGACCTGTTCGTCGCGGAAGGCTATCAGAGCGTCTCCATCCGCAAGGTCGCCGAACGCATCGAATACAGCCCGGCGGCGATCTACAGCTACTTTGCCTCCAAGGACGATATCTTCCTGGCGCTCGCCGCCGAGGGCTTTCACCGCCTCGATGAAAAAGTCCAGGCGGCCATGACCACCGACAACCCGCTGGAAAACGTGCGCGGGTGCTGGTGGGCCTTCTACGAATTCTCGCAGGAACACCCGGCCTACTTCGAGTTGATGTTTGTCGACCGCTCGGTCCCGCGCATTACCCAGCAATGGGAGGGTTTCGAGTTCCTGCAGCAGATGCTCACCAACGCGGTCTCAGCCATCCAGCGTGCCATTGACGCCGGCTGCTTCCCCGCCACGCTCAGCCCGAACGCCGCAATGCACATGCTGTGGGCCTCGTTGATCGGCCCCGCTGTCGTCGGCATCCGCCATCGCCTCGCCACCGGCGAGGACTACGACGCGCTGGCGCGCGACGTGCTGAACGCAACGATCGCCGGTCTCCAGGCCGGTGTGGCCACCACCTTTGTGTCGTGCAAGTGCCCAGAAGAAGGAGTTGCGGGTGCCCCTGTGCCCGCAGGAGTGCGTAGTCATGAGTCGTAATCGAGTCGTCATTCTTGGTTCTGCTGTTGTTCTGAGCTCCTCCCTGTTCATTACTGCTTGCGGTTCGTCGTCCACGACCGCTGAAGCCGCGCCCGAAACCACTGCGCCGGTGGCGACGGTGGTCGATGTGCCGGTCGTGAAGGCGACGCTCGGCGACATCGAGTCGGCGCTCGAAATCTCGGGCACCCTCGCGCCGCGCAGCCGCGTGCCGGTGAAGCCCAAGCTGCCGGGGACGCTCGACAAGGTGCTGGTCGATATCGGCGACGCCGTCACTGCCGGCCAGACGATCGCAACGATCGATCGCCGCGAAATCGACGCGCAGGTTGACGCGGCCGTCGCCGCGGTTGCCGTCGCGAAGGCGGCCCTCGAAACCGCCGAAGCCTCACTCGCCAACGCGGTGCTCGAAAACGATCGTGCCAAGAACCTGTTCGACAAGGGTGCCCTGCCGCGCCAGCGCCTCGATGCTGCCAACACCGCACACCGCGCGGGCGTCGCGCAGCGCGACCTCGCCACGGCCAACCTGGCGCAGGCCAATGCTGCCCTGCGGCGCGCGCGCGAAGTGCAGAGCAACTCAACGGTCACCTCGCCGGTGACCGGCTTCATCGTCGAGCGGAACTACGACGCGGGCGCCATGCCTGGCGACCGGCCGATCGTGGTCGTCGCCGCCCTTCGCGAGATGAAGCTCGAGGCCGGCGTGTCGGAACTCGAAGCCGGCCGCCTGCGCATCGGGCAGAAGGCCGCGGTGGCCGTGCAGGCCAAGCCGGGCCAGGGGTTCCCAGGACAGCTAGCCGCGATTGCGCCTGAAGTCGACGAAAGAAATCGTCACTTCAAGATCGACGTCCGCGTGCCCAACGACGGCCGCACGCTGTTGTCGGGCATGTATGCCACCGCCCGCATCATCGAGGCGACAACCACCAACGCGGTCCTCGTCCCCAAGGACGCGGTCGCAACTCGCGATGGCAAGCGCATCGTGCAGAAGGTCAACGGCGACACCGTCACCATCGTTGAGGTGACCGAAGGCCTCGCCGACGGAAGCCGCGTGCAGATCGTCAAGGGTCTCGCCTCGGGTGACACGGTGCTGGCCGACGCGCGCCGCCAGTTGGCGCCAGGCGCCAAGGTCCGCGGCATCGCGGAACAGTAGCCAGTAGCCAGTAGCCAGGAATTACGTCATGTGGATCTCTGATACCTCCATCAAACGACCCGTCTTCGCGACGATGGTCATTGTGAGCTTCATGGTGCTCGGCGTCGTCTCGCTGGGACGCCTCGGCATCGACCTCTTCCCCGAGGTCAACTTCCCCTTCGTCAACGTGCTCGTGCCGTACCCGGGCGCGGGCCCCGAGGAGGTGGAAACCCTCGTGACGCGTCCGATTGAAGATGCCGTGGCCGGCATCAACGGCGTGAAGCGGGTGATCTCGACGTCGGCGGAAGGCCTGTCGATGGTCGGCATCGAGCTGCGGCTCGAAATCGATCCACAGGCCGCCACGGCGGAGGTGCGTGAAAAAGTCGCCGCCATTCGCGCGCGCCTTCCCGAACAGATCAAGGACCCGACCATCAATCGCTTTGACGTGTCGGCGCTGCCGATCTCGACCTACGCGGTCGGCTCGGGCACGCTCTCGTCCGACGTCGTGCGCCGCATGGTCGAAGACGACATCAAGCCGCTGCTCGGCCAGATCGACGGCGTGGCGGCGGTCGAGGTCAACGGCGGCCAGGTGCGAGAGCTGCAGGTGAATCTCGACCCGCGACGCCTTGAAGCGCTGAACCTGCCGCTGACCGAAGTGTCCGCGAAGCTCGCGGCCGACAACCTGGACGTGCCCGGCGGCCAGGTCCGCCGCGACGGTAAGGCCGTCTCGCTCCGCACGCAGGGGCAGTACAAGACCGCGGCCGAAATCGAAAACGTGATCCTGCGCTCGAGCGGTGGTTCAACCGTGCGCGTGAAGGACGTTAGTGAAGTGGTGGACGGCTTCCAGGACCGCACGTCGACGACGCGCCTCAACGGTGAAGATGCCGTCTCATTCTCGGTGCGCAAACAGTCCGGCGCCAACACCGTCGAGGTGCAGCGCAAGCTTGACGCCGCGCTCGCCAAGGCGGCCCCGAGCTTCCCGCATTTGCAGATCAAGGCGGTCCACCAGGACGCGACCATGATCATGGAAAACGTGACCGACGTGCGCGGTCACATCATCTTCGGCGGCATCATGGCGGTGCTCGTCGTGTTCGTCTTCATGCGCGACTGGCGCTCGACACTGATCACCGCGCTGGCGCTGCCGACCTCGGTCATCGCGACGTTCTTCTTCATGTATGCCATCGGCTTCACCATCAACATGATGACGCTGATGGCGCTGTCACTGGTCATCGGCATCCTGATCGACGACGCGGTGGTCGTGCGCGAGAACATCTACCGCCACATGGAGCACGGCGAGGATCCGTACACGGCGGCGCGCAACGGCACGTCGGAGATCGGGCTGGCGGTGATGGCGACCACCTTCACCATCCTGGCGGTGTTCCTCCCCGTCGGCTTCATGACGGGCATTGTCGGCCAGTTCTTCAAATCCTTCGCGCTGACGATCGCATTCGCGGTGGCGATCTCGCTGCTGGTCGCGTTCACGCTCGACCCGATGCTGTCGTCCCGCTTCGTGCGCTTCATCCCCCTCGAGGAGCGCACCCGCACGCGGACCGGCCGCTTCCTCGAGCGGGTCGGCGGCTTCTACGACCGCATCGACCAGCAGTATCACCGGCTGTTGGGATGGGCGATCTCGCATCCCTGGAAGATCATGGCGACCGCCGCGGTGGTGTTCTTCGCCAGCATGTCCACGCTGTCGGTGATCGGCACCGAGTTCGTGCCCCAGGAAGACCGCGGCGAGTTCGCGGTCAACGTCGAGGTCCCGGCCGGCACCGCCTTCGAGCAGACCGTCGCCTACGTCGAAACGGTCGAAGCGGTCGTCAAGCAGGTGCCCGAAGTGAAGCAGATCTTCACCACCGTCGGCTTCGAAGGCAGCCCGCTGAAGGCGTCGCTGCGCGTCAAGACCGGCAAGAAGCGCGAACGCGAACGCGGCATCGTCGCGCTCAAGGAAGACGTGCGCAGCCGCCTCAAGCAGATCCCGCTGCTGAAGATGACGGTGGCCGATCCCGAATTCATGCAGGGCGCGCCGACGCAGGCGCCGTTGAGCGTCTACCTGCGCGGCGACGACATGCCCGAACTGCTCCGCCTGAACGAAGAGGTGGTGCAGAAGGTCAAGGCCGTTCCTGGCGCGGTGGACGTCGACAGCACCCTCGAGACCGGCCAGCCGGAAATGGTCGCCGACGTGAAGCGCAACCTCGCCGCCGACCTCGGCTTCGACGTGGGCAGTATCGCCATGCAGTTGCGCGGCATGGTTGAAGGTGTCGTGCCGACCCGCCTGCGCGAGGACGACAAGGAGTACGACATCCGCGTCCGCCTGGCCCCGGAGTTCCGCAACGACTTCGAGACCATCGCACGCACGCCGCTCTACTCGCCGACCGGCGCGGTCGTCCGCACTCGCGACATCGTCGAACTGAAGCCCGAGGTCGGACCGGCAGCGATCGAGCGTGAGGCCCGCCGCCGCCAGGCGAAGATCAACATCGAGCTCTCGAACCGCTCGCTCGGGGAGGTCACCGCCGACGTCGGCAAGGTGATGGAAGGCATTCAGCTCCCGCCGAACTTCGAGTGGGGCTTCGCCGGCGACGTCGAGATGATGCAGGAATCGGCTGCGGCCATGGGCCTGGCGCTGCTGCTCGCCTGCGCCTTCATCTACATCGTGCTCGCGTCGCAGTTCGAGTCGTTCCTCGAACCGTTCCTGATCATGATCTCGCTGCCGCTCGCGCTGGTCGGCGCGCTGCTTGCGATCCTGCTCACCGGCAAGAACCTTGGCATGCCCGCCATGATCGGCGTGGTGATGCTGATGGGTCTCGTCACCAAGAACGCGATCTTGCTGGTCGACCTCACCAACCAGTACGTGCGCGAAGGACTCAGCATCAAGGACGCCATCCTCAAGGCGGGTCCGGTGCGCCTCCGCCCGATCCTGATGACCACGATCGCGATGATCCTCGGCATGCTGCCGTCGGCGATGGGCACGGGCGAGGGCAGCGAGTTCCGCTCGCCGATCTCGATCGCCACGATCGGCGGCTTGATCACCTCGACCCTGCTGACCTTGATCGTCGTGCCGGTCGCGTATCTCCTGCTGGCGCGCACCCTGGAGCGCGTGCAGGCGTGGCGCGCGTCAGGCGTGCGGGTGCCGCAGGCGGTGCGGGTCACCGGCGTCATCCTGCTGGTCGCCGCGCTCGGCTGGCTGATCTCCGCCACCTCCGCGTCAGCGCAAACCACCGCCGCCGCGCAGGTGCAGGCGCCGGGATCGGCCATGACGCTATCGTTCGGCCAGGCACTCGAGCGCGCGCTGTCAGCGAACGAAGGACTCAAGGTCGCGAAGGAACGGGTCGTGGAGACACAGGCCCGGGTCCAGGAGTCGAAGACCAACTTCCTGCCCCAGGTGAACCTGGTCTACAACTTCACGCCTAGCCAGCTCTTCCCGGTCATCAAGATCCCGGCCGGCGTGTTCGGACCTGAAGAACAGACCTTCCAGGCCGGGTTCGCCCAGAAGAACGTCGTGCAGCTGTATGTCAACCAGCCGATCTACACCGGCGGCCGATTGAACAACGTCTATGGGATCACCACGGCGTCACTCGACGCCTCGAAGCTCGAACTCGAGCGCACGCGCCAGGAGATTGAATATCGGGTCGTCGAAACCTTCTACGCCGCACTGATGAACGAGCGGGGCGTGGCCGTGGCTGACGAACAGATTCGCATTTCCGAGCGCCAGCTTGAGTTGGCGAAGGTCCGCTTCGACTCGGGCACGGTCGCTCGCCTCGACGTGCTGCAGGCCGAAGTCGAACTCGCCAACGCGAAAGCGCGCCGCATCCAGGCCAAGGCGCAGGTTGATACCGCGATGCAGGCCCTGCGCGGGGTGTTGTCGCTGCCGCAGTCGCAGGCCTTGAAGCTCGAAGGCTCGCTCGACGAACCGGTTGCCGGACGCGCGCGCGAGGAGCTGGATCGCCATCTCACGCAGCGTCCGGACCTGCAGGCGTTTTCGGCCCGTCGTCATGCGGCCGAATACGCGTCCAACCTCGCCCAGGCCGAGTGGAAGCCGATGCTGTCGTTTGCCGGCAACATGCAGTACCAGCAGGATACCGTCGGCGACCTGCTGGCGCGTGACAACCAGAGCTACTCCTTCGGCATCCAGTTGCAGGTGCCGCTCTTCTCCGCTCCCGGCGCGGCCGCACGTCGTGGCATCGCCCAGTCGCAGATGCGCCAGGCCGAGCATGGCCTCCGCTATGCGACCGACAATGCCCGGCTTGAGCTCGAGTCCGCGTGGACAGCCCTCGAGTCGTCGGCAGAGGTCGTCACCACGCAGGAAAAGGCGCTCGAACTTGCCAGGGAGAGCGTCGCCATTGCGCAGGTCTCGTACGAGAACGGCGTGATCACCTCCGCCGAACTGAACGATGCGCAGGTACGGTTGCTGCAAACCGAATGGCTGCTGATGCAGGCGAAGTACGCCAGGATCACCGCTGCCGCCAGGGCGAAGGTCGCCGCCGGCGTCTCGTGAGCCATATCTAAACCACTTTGTGATATAAAGCTGAAGTGCGATTCGACAAGCGAACCGCCTTCAGCGCGATCTTCATCGCGGGCGCCGCTGCAGCCGTCCTGCTGCTGCCCGCGATTGCCACCGTCGGAAACCTGCTCTCACCAAACCATCCCATTCCAGCGTCCGCGCACGTCGCCCCCCTGTTGGGCGAGGCCATCTGGGCTCGTGCCAACGGTGGCCGGAACACTGAACTGCAGCCCATCAATCCGTTCACAGTCGGACGCACGCTGTCGTGCCTCATCCTGGCGGAACGGCTCGCGCCGTCACCCGAGCGAGACGCCCGCCAGGACGAATGCCTTACCAACCTCCCGGCGATCGAGGCCATCGGCTATCTCTCCACCGTGCAGATGAGAGCTGACGGCGTGTGGCAGGATCCACGTGTACCGTTCGTGCAGATTGCCCACATGAACAGGCTGACGAGCTCGTGGAGCAAGAGCCAGCTTCTCGACACCCTGGCTGAACGCGGCGAGTTCACGCTCGGCATCAAGGGAGCCGAGCACGCGGCGCGCACGTTCTTCGGCACCGCCGTCCCGGAACTCACCCTGGCACAAGCGGCCGCTGTTGCCGCCTTGCTGGGGGACACCCGCTTCGATCCGTGGTGTGCGGAGGACCGCGCTCTGCAGCGCCGCCATCGGGTGCTGGGCCGGATGCGCGCCAACGATGCGATCGACCAGGCCTCTTTCGACGCTGCCGACCAGAGCCCGCTCGGCCTGATCGATCCTCCCTCCACACACCAGCCCTGCGCGCGTTAAGGTATCCTCGGCAGCATGCGCACGATTGCCGCTCTCGCGATCGCTCCGCTCGCCGTCGTGCCCGTGCTGGCGACGCTGTTCGGACCGTGGGCGCTGTCACACGGCGGCATGCGGTCACTCGCCGGCATCATCGGCCCGGGCCTGCTCATCGCCTATCCGCTGCTGATCTTGTTTGGCTACCCGATGCACCTGGCCCTCGTCCGGGCGCAGTGCACCCGGCCGCGCGATTATGCGATCGCCGGTGCATTGCTTGGCGGCGTGCCGATCATCGGGTACGTGGTGGTGGCAGTGGCGTTCGAGGCGAGATTTGCGCTGTCGGCGATGGGCGCGGCGCTGCTGAGCAACTTGGAGTGGGGCGCGATCGGCGTGCTCGTGTTCGGACTCTGCGGCACGGCGATCGCGGTGGTCTATCGCGCTACGGTTTTTCCATCAGGATCGCGCTGAGCGCGTCCTTGTCGGTGGGCAGCTCCGCGCTTCCGGCCGGAAACTTGTTGAGCCGCAGCAGGTAGGCGATCACGTCGGCGTACTCTGCCGGCTTCATGCTGCCAGGATTGTCTTCAGGCATTGAATCGCTGATCACGTCGAACATTTCCCACAGCGGCTTGCCGGCGAAGCTCTGATAGAAGAGGTCATCCGTGAAGCGATTGGGAGCGTGACAGCTCGCGCACTTCGATCGATAGAGCGCCTGTCCGCGATCGGCCTGCTCCGCCGTGTACACACCGGCCTTCACCGACTTCTTCTCTTGCGCCGCCGCCATTTCGGTCAGGCACAGCACCGCAGCGGCAAGAACCAGCAGGCCGCGCGTCATCACTGCTTCTTCTCGACCTTGATGGCGGCCATCGGCGCGGCGCCGGGCTGCAGTTCCGCGTCGCCGGTCGGATACTCGTTGAGCTGAAGGAAGTAGGCCAGGATATCGGCGTATTCCTGCTGCTTGAGGCTGCCCGGGTTGTCCTCGGGCATGGTGCCGCTGGCGATGTCCCAGATCTCCTTCAGCGCCTTGCCGTCCCATGACTCATGAAAGGCCGCCCCACTGAAGCGCGACGGTTCGTGGCACGTCGTGCACGACTTATCGAACGCCGCCTTGCCGCGCGCGGCCTGGGCCGCGGTATAGACGCCGCTGTTGGTGGTCTTGGCCGGTGCCTGCGCAGAGGCCACCACACCCGCAATCACGGTCATGCTGACCGCGCCCGCAAACAAAGCTCGAAGCATCATGCCCCCAGTATACAAAGTCTTCCGGCTACGCCTTGAGAGGACCGAAGTGCTGCTGATAGCGCTTGCTGAACTCGTGCCACGTGTAGGCGTGCGACGTACCGCCGAGTTGCTCCAGGCAGTAGGTGGCGGCGACGCTCCCCATCTTGGCGCACGTCGAGTAGGAGGCACCCATGGCGAGGCCCTTCATAAAGCCGCCGCGAAACGCGTCACCAACGCCCGTGGGGTCGGCGATGCGATCAGGCGTAACCGCCGCCACGCCTTCTTGGCCGTCCTTGGTGTAGATCGTGCAGCCCTTCTCGCCTTTCGTCACGACCAGCAGCGGCGCATGCTTCAGCACGTCGGCTTCCGACAGGCCGGTCTTCTGGCGGATCAGCTCCATCTCGTAATCGTTGCAGATCACCATCCAGGCGCCGGTGACGCCGGCCTTGAGTTGCGGACCTTCCATGCGCGCGCACTGCTGGCCCGGATCCCAGATGTATTTGACGCCCATCGCCTCACACTCCTCGGCCCACTGGTTCATGCCATTGGGGTCGTTGGCCGCGATGATCACCAGCGCATCCTTGATGTCGGGCACCGTGCGCATCGACAACTCGCCCGCGTTCGCCATCGCGCCGGTGTAAAACGACGCGATCTGGTTATTCGCCTGGTCGGTGCTGCAGAAGAACGACGCGCAGAACTTGCCGTCGACCACCTTGACGAGCGAGCAATCAATGCCCGCGGCTTCCATCCACGCCTTGTAGTCGCCGAAGTCCTGCCCCGCCGTCGCCATCAGGTACGGCTTCTCGCCAAGCAACGCAATCGTGTAGGCAATATTCGGCCCGCAGCCGCCGCGGCGCTTGTCCATCGAGTCCACCAGGAAGCTCAGGGACACACGGTGCATGTGCTCGGGAAGAAAGTGCTCGGTGAACTTGCCGGGAAACGACATCAAGTAGTCGAACGCGATCGACCCAGTCACAATCAGCTTCATTTCACATACTTCCCAATAAGAGGCGCAAGATCGCGCTTGACGTTGGCTGGAATGGCGTCGGCGTGGGTGAGAATCGCCGACTTCAAAGCACTGTGCGCCGGATCGCGATGGGTCACGTCGAGCCGCTCGACAACCTTCGCAATCACCTCCTGCGCCATCTTCACGTTCGCCGTGAGGTAGCCGATGATCATGTCGATCGTCACGGAGTCGTGTTCGGGATGCCAGCAGTCGTAGTCGGTGACGAGCGCCATGGTCGCATACGCAATCTCGGCCTCGCGCGCGAGCTTGGCCTCCTGGAGATTGGTCATGCCGATCACGTCCCCGCCCCACGATCGATACAGGTTCGATTCGGCGAGCGTCGAGAACTGCGGGCCTTCCATGCAGACGTAGGTGCCGCCGCGATGCGCCGTGGCGCCCAGCTCGGTCGCGCAGTCGGCCGCCAGCGTGGCTAGGTGATGCGACAGCGGATGTGAAAACCCGACGTGCGCCACGATGCCATTGCTGAAGAAGGTGCTGATCCGGCCGCGCGTGCGATCGATGAACTGGTCAGGGAACAGCAGGTCGGTCGGCTTGTATTGCTCCTGGAGGCTGCCCACCGCGCTCGCCGACATGATCCACTCGACGCCCAGCATCTTCATGCCGAAGATGTTGGCGCGGTAGTTCAACTCGCTCGGGTTGAGGCGGTGGCCCTTGCCGTGACGCGCCAGAAACGCCACGCGCTTCCCTCGCAATGTGGCGAGCACGTACGGACCCGACGGATCGCCAAACGGCGTCGTCAGCGTCTTCTCTTCGCGATCGGTCAGCTCGGCCATGTCGTACAGGCCGCTGCCGCCGATGATGCCAATCT
>JAYQOO010000013.1:0-11242 GCA_038144855.1 Acidimicrobiia bacterium
GAATCGCCGGGGTGGTGGCCTCGGCGCGTGGGGGGGAAATCTCCAGGGCCCTCCGCGCGTACACCGAGCGCTTCTCTACCGGCGCCTTCAGCGCCGGCATCCGCCGCCTGGTCGAGAGTCGCCCCTAGGCGAGCGTGCGGAACTCGGGGTCGGTCATCAGGTCGGCGAAGCTGCCGATGCCCGCGACTTTGCCATCGCGCAGGTAGATCAGCTGATCGCAATGCTTGACGGTCGACAGACGATGCGCGATCGCGATCACCGTGCGGGTGCCGCGGACGCTGGCGATCGCCTCGGTCACTTCGCGCTCGGTCTGCGTATCGAGCGCCGCGGTCGCTTCGTCGAAGAACAGCACCGGCGGATCGTGGTACAACGCGCGGGCGATGGCGACGCGCTGGCGCTGGCCGCCGGACAAGCGGATGCCGTTTTCGCCGACGACGGTGTCGAGCCGCTGCGGCTGCCCGGCGACGACTTCATCGAGCCGCGCCTGCTGCACGGCAGCCGCCAGGCGGGCTTCATCGATCGCGCCGTCTGGGATGCCAAACGCGATGTTGCGCCTCAAAGTGTCGTCGAGCAGATAGACCTGCTGCGAGACATAACCAATCTGTTGCTGCCACGCGCGTTCGTGGCCTTCGAGGGGCCGTCCGTCGATGACGACGCGCCCGATCGTCGGTGGAAGAAGCCCGAGCAGCACATCGACCAGCGTGCTCTTGCCTGAACCAGTGGGCCCGACAATGCCGATCGATTGGCCACGCCGGATCGTGAACGACACGTCATCCAGCGCGTACGGCGGCCCGCCTTCATAGCCGAACGAGACGTGCTCACATGACAGCGTCGCCTGCAGCATCGGACCGCCAGGCGCAAACGCGCGCGCCGACGGCGCCCGCAGATGCCGCATGTCCTCGTCCATCGCGCGGACCCAGGAGTGCCCTTCGCGCATGTAGCCGACGTTGAGCATGATGCGGTTGGTCGACGGCACCACCCTGAATCCGGTGTAGGCAAACAGCGCGAGCACTGCGACCGTGCTGCTACCGGACGGGTCCTGCCGCATCACCAGGAACACCACGATCAGCATGCTGAGAATCAGCGTCGCCTCGACGCCAAGCCGCGCCGCCGACGCCACCCACGCGCGCCGCTGCTTGGTCGAGCTCAGGTCGCGCTTCAGGCGACGAAAGCGCTCCTCGAAGAACGGCTGGCGGCCCGTGACCTTGACGTCCTTGATCGCGCCAAGACTCTGCTGCAGGAGGTGCAACTGTTGCTGATACAGACCGCGCTCGCTCTCACCAATTCGCTCCCACGAGCGCCGCATCATGACGACCGGCACGCTGACGAGCCCGACCACCAGCGCGACGCTCACCAGCGCGATCGGCGGCGCGGAGACGAGCACGACGATCGCCAGCGACAGGATGATCACCGCCTCGGCAAAGATGCTGATCGCTGAACCCGCGATCAGTTCGTAAGCAATGTCGGAGGCGCGGGCCATCGGCTCGATGAGTGAAGCAGACTGCCGGCGGGTGTGGAACGGGTACTCGGCAGCCAGATAGCGCGACAACAGCCGCTCAGCGGCAATCGCGGCCGAGCGGTAGACCGTCCCCTGCCTCAGCCACTCCGACCAGGACAGAAACACCGCCCGGGCGACGTAGAAGGCGCCGACGCCAAGCGCCAGCATCGCCACCAGCGTGCGCGGCTCTGCATTCGGCGACAGCCGCGCCACAACCGGCGCGCTCCGCACCTGCTCCGGGTCGACGACGAGACGCAGCAGGCCGAACACGGCGAGCGCACCGGATGCCTCGATGAGCGCGGCGAGGCCCGCCACCGGCAGCAGCAGCGCCCATCGCCACCGCTCGCGGGCAGGCAGCCATCCGATCACCGCACGTAGGTCACGTATCAAAACAAACCTGCTCCATTTGTAACAGGGACAGACACCACAACGCGGCGATTTGTTGGAGATTCTGCCACGTCGGCTTGGAATTGTTCAGCTACACTGCCGTATGCAAGACCTCACCACCGGCTCACTCACAGGTCACCTCCTCAAGACGACGAGTTTCATGTTGGTGAGCATGATCTTCCAGACGCTCTACATCCTGGTCGACCTTTTCTGGGTCGGACGACTCGGGACGGATGCGGTCGCGGCGGTCGGGCTGGCCGGCAACCTTTCCTTCATCGTGCTCGCCATCACGCAAATGCTGGGCGTTGGCGCGACGACGCTGGTGTCACACGCCTCCGGGCGGAAGGATCAAGACCAGGCCATCTTCCTGTTCAACCAGTCGCAAGTGTTGTCGATGGTGGTCGCGATCGTGTTTCTGCTGATCGCGATGCTGACGCGCCATCAGTATGCGGCCAGCCAGGCCGCCAGCGAAGGCATGCGGATCGCCACGGAGGACTACCTGCTGTGGTTCATCCCGGCCATGGCGTTGCAGTTCGCGATGGTGGCCATGGGCGCGGCGCTTCGCGGCACGGGCAACTTCCGTCCCGGCATGATCGTGCAGACGGCCACGGTCGTGATCAACATGGTGCTGGCGCCGTTTCTGATCTTTGGCTGGGGACCATTCCCGGTGTGGGGCGTCACCGGCGCCGCGGTCTCGACACTGGTGGCGATCGTCATTGGCCTCGTGTGGCTGGCGTTCTACTTCATCGACGCCAAGGCGTACCTGCGCTTTCACGTCGGGCACTGGTCGCCACAGCTCAAGGTGTGGTGGGAGATGCTGAAGATCGGCCTGCCGGCGGGCATGGAGTTCGCGCTGATGGGCGTCTATCTCGCGGTGGTCTACGCCATCACCAAGCCGTTCGGCGCGGCCGCCCAGGGCGGCTTCACGATCGGGTTGCGAGTCGTGCAGTCGGCCTTCCTGCCCGTAGTCGCGCTCGGCTTTGCGGTCGCGCCGGTAGCGGGCCAGAACTTCGCGGCCAGAAAAACAGATCGGGTTCGCGCCGCGTTCAAGGCCGCCGCATCGATGGCGGCGGGTGCAATGGTGCTGGCCGGGGTCGTGCTCTACGTGTGGGCAAGCCCGATCATGGGCATCTTTACCACCGACGCCGAGGTGATCCGCGTCGGGGTCGAGTACCTGCGTATTGTCGTGCTCACGTTCGTGGCCTCTGGCGTCACGTTCGTGGTCTCGAGCATGTTCCAGGCGCTGGGCAACACGCTGCCGTCGTTGTTGACCTCGGGACTGCGCCTGGTGCTGAGCGTCACGCCGGCGGTGGTGCTGTCACGCACGGCGGGGTTTCACCTGACCTGGATCTGGTATATCGGCGTCATCGCCGTGTTCACCCAGATGACGGTGGGCCTGCTGATGCTGCAGCGGGAGTTCAGGCTAAAGCTTGCGTAGGATTCGCCGAAAGCTGCATATAATCACCCCCGAGTGAAGCTCGCCGTCCCGAGAGAATGCCGCCCCGGCGAACGCCGCGTGGCGATCACCCCAGAAAACGTCGCGCGCCTGACCAAGATGGGCTTCGCGGTCGCCGTCGAGCACGACGCCGGCGCCGCGGCCGCGTTTGGCGACGACGACTACCAGAAGGCAGGCGCCGAGGTCATTGCCGACACCCGCGCGCTGTGGCAAGCGGGCGACATCGTCCTCAAAGTGCAGCCGCCGGCGATGCACCCGGACCTTGGCGTGCACGAAGCCGAGCTGCTGCGCCAGGGCGGGACGATCATCTCGTTCCTGCACCCGGCCAAGAACTCCGACATCGTCAGTCTGCTCGCGGCGCGCAAGGCGACGGCGATTGCGATGGACCAGATCCCGCGCATCAGCCGCGCGCAGAAAATGGACGCGCTGTCGTCGATGGCCAACATCGCCGGCTACCGCGCGGTGGTCGAGGCGGCGACGTTCTTCCCGCGATTCTTTACCGGCCAGATGACGGCGGCCGGCAAGGTCCCGCCCGCGAAGATCCTGGTGATCGGCGCCGGCGTGGCGGGGCTCGCTGCCATCGGCGCCGCGCGCGGCATGGGCGCGATCGTGCGCGCGTTCGACACGCGGCCGGCGGTCAAGGACCAGGTCAAGAGCATGGGCGCCGAGTTCATTGAACTCAACGTCCACGAAGATGGCGAAGGCCAGGGCGGATACGCGAAGGAAATGAGCCCGGCTTTCATCAAGGCCGAGATGGAGATGTTCGCCGCGCAGGCGAAGGACGTCGACATCATCATCACCACCGCGTTGATTCCGAACAAGCCCGCACCCAAGCTGATCACCGCAGAAATGGTGCAGTCGATGAAGAAGGGATCGGTGATCGTCGATCTCGCGTCGGAGAACGGCGGCAACTGCGAGTTGACGGTCCCAGGCGAGGCCGTGCAGCGCCACGGCGTGCACATCCTCGGCTATACCGATCTGCCCAGCCGCCTCGCATCGACGGCCAGCTTCCTCTACGGCAACAACCTCGCGCACCTGTTGAGCGACCTGGGCGGCGCGGAGAAGTACAAGCTCGATCTCGCCGACGAAGTGGTGCGCGGATCGCTGGTCCTGCGCGACGGCGAACTGCTGTGGCCGCCACCGGCGCCGCCGAAGCCCGCCACACCACCGCCGGCGCCTGCGGCCACCAAACCAGCACCGGCAGCGCACGGCGCGAAGGCCGAGGGGAAGAAATCGTCAACGGGTCCGATTGCCGCGCTGATCGGCGCGATCCTGTTTGGATACCTCGGCATGGTGGCGCCACCGGCGTTCCTCTCGCACCTCACCGTGTTCGCACTGGCGTGCATCGTCGGCTGGCAGGTGGTCTGGAACGTGACCCCGGCATTGCACACCCCGCTCATGAGCGTGACCAACGCCATCAGCGGCATCATCGTGATCGGCGGCATGCTGCAGGTCAGCGGTCCGCCGTCGTCTGCGATCGTGATCCTCGGCGCAGCCGCCATCCTGCTGGCGACCATCAACATCGCCGGCGGCTTCCTCGTCACGCAGCGCATGCTGCGCATGTTCCGGCGCTAGCGCATGCCTGAAACCCTCGTCACCATCGCGTATCTGTTCGCCGGGCTGTTGTTCATCTTCAGCCTGGGCGGCTTGTCGGCGCAGGAGTCGGCGCGCCGCGGCAACGTGTTCGGCATGCTCGGCATGCTGATCGCGGTGCTGTTCACAGCCTTCGGTCCCCGTGTCGACAGTTACGGGGTGCTGACCGGCGCCCTGGTCATCGGCGGCGCGATCGGCGCGCTGCTGGCGGCCCGCGTCGAGATGACGTCCATGCCCCAGCTGGTCGCGATCCTGCACAGCTTCGTGGGCGCGGCCGCGGTGCTGGTGGGCCTGGCCACGGCGCTCGACCATAGCCAGGCATTGGTCGGCGTCGAGCGCACGATCCACGAGGTCGAGATCTACGTCGGGATTTTCGTCGGCGCCATCACGTTCACCGGATCGGTGATCGCGTTCGGCAAGCTCCAGGGCGTGATCGGCAGCAAGCCGCTGCTCCTGCCGGGCCGCCACATCCTCAACCTGATCGCGCTGTTGGCGTGCGTCTACTTCGGCTGGGTGTTCATCGGTTACGACGACTACTATCCGCCACTGTGGCCGCTGCTGGTCTGCACTGCAATCGCCAGCGTGATCGGTGTGCATCTGGTGATGGCCATCGGCGGCGCTGACATGCCGGTCGTGGTGTCGATGCTCAACAGCTATTCGGGATGGGCGGCCTCCGCGGCCGGCTTCATGCTGTCGAACGACCTGCTGATCATCACCGGCGCGCTCGTGGGTTCGAGCGGCGCGATCCTCAGCTACATCATGTGTGCCGCGATGAACCGGTCGTTCATCAGCGTCATCCTTGGTGGTTTCGGCGCGGAAGAAGGCGCCAAGCCGGCGGGCGGCGCTGCCGCGCAGCCGGCAGGTGAAGTGACCTCGGTCTCGGCCGAGGAGTCCGCAGAGCTGCTGCGCGAAGCCAAGAGCGTCATCATCGTGCCGGGTTACGGCATGGCGGTCGCGCAGGCGCAGTATCCGCTCTACGAAGTCACCAAGATCCTCCGCGACAAGGGCGCGAACGTGCGCTTCGCGATCCATCCGGTGGCGGGCCGTTTGCCCGGCCACATGAACGTGCTGCTCGCCGAAGCCAAGGTGCCGTACGACATCGTGCTCGAGATGGAAGAGATCAACGAGGACTTCCACGACACCGACGTGGTGCTTGTCATCGGCGCCAATGACATCGTGAATCCCGGCGCGCTCGATGATCCCTCGAGCCCGATCTTCGGCATGCCGGTCCTCGAATGCTGGAAGTCGAAGACCTGTATCGTTATGAAGCGCGGCATGGCCAGCGGCTACGCCGGCGTCGACAACCCGCTGTTCTACAAGGACAACACCCGCATGCTCTTCGGTGACGCGAAGAAGATGATCGATGCGGTGCTGACCGCCCTCAAGTAGCGCTCACCCATGGAAGGCCTCGCGGCATTTATTGTTGGCGAGGGTCACTGGCTGCCGGTGGCGATGAGCATCGCCGCCGTGTGTGCGTTCTTCGTCTTCAAACACGGCCGGCTTGCCGCGATGAACCTGTTCGTCGGCGTGACAATGATGGTGATGGGCACGGGCCATGTGCTGGCCGTCACCACGAAGATGATGCAGGGCACGCTCGGCGGATCGGCGTTGCTGCTCTATCCGATCGGTATCGCGATCCTGGTACCCGCAACCCTGCTGGCCATCCATCATCGCAGCCTTCGGGCCGTCACCTACAACTGGTGGATGGCGGTCGTGCTGATCGTGCTCGGGCTCATCAATATCCCACTGGCGATTCCCGCCTTTCTCAACATCGCGGTCAGCAAGGCCGGCAGGCCGCGACCACAAGCCATCCTCGCCGGCGCGTGGGCATTGGTTGTCCTTGGGCTCCTGGCCGGCGGCATGCTGTTCATGCTGAGCGGCGCCAGGACGTTCGAAGAGTTCACGCAGACCTCGTAACTTTACAATTCAAAGTAATTTGCGTTATTGTCGAGCGCATGCACTACGTGCTTCGACCTGTACGCAGGGTCAAGATGATCCTGCCGGCGCTCACCGAAGCCACCAGCCCGTACTGGCGACCGATCAAATACTCGCTCTTCCCGCCGCTCGGGCTCGCCACGCTGGCGGCGTATCTCGATCCGTCGCTCGACATCTCGCTCGAAGACGAACACGTCGAACCGCTGACCCTGGACGACGACCCGGACCTGGTGATCATCCAGGTCTACATCACCAACGCCTACCGGGCATATCGCCTGGCGGATCACTACCGCCGCAAGGGCGCACACGTCGCGCTCGGTGGCCTGCACGTCACCGCGTTGCCCGACGAAGCCGCGCCACACGCCGACACCATCTTCCTCGGCCCGGGCGAGGACACGTTTCCGCGGTTTCTTCGCGACCTGAAGTCGGGCGCGCCAAAGGCGCGCTACCAGTCCGCGCTGCGGACGCTAGACGGCATCCCGCCCATTCGACGCGACCTGATCAAGCGTCACCGCTACCTTGTCCCCAACTCGATCGTCGTGTCGCGCGGCTGCCCGCATCACTGCACGTTCTGCTACAAGGACACGTTCTTCGAAGGCGGCCGCTCGTTCTACACCCAGGCGGTTGATGATGCGCTCGCGGAAATTGCGCGGCTGCCGGGCCGCCACCTGTACTTCCTTGACGATCACCTGCTCGGACATCGCCGCTTCGCGCGCGAGTTGTTTACCGGCATGCGCGGCATGCGCCGCGTCTTTCAGGGCGCCGCCACGGTTGATTCCATCCTCAGGGACGACACCATCGAACTTGCGGCAGCCGCCGGACTGCGCAGCCTGTTCCTGGGATTCGAGACGCTGTCCCGGAACGGCCTGGCAGGCGCCGGCAAGCGCCAGAATCTCGATCGCGACTATCGCGCCGTGGTGCGGCGGCTGGACGACCTCGGCGTCATGATCAACGGCAGCTTTGTGTTCGGCCTCGACGGTGACGACGCCGATGTCTTTGCGCGCACGGTGGACTGGGCGGTGTCGGCGGGCATCACGACGGCCACCTTCTACATCCTGACGCCGTACCCGGGAACGCAACTCCATGCAGACATGGCGGCGCAGCGCCGCTTGACCACCAGCAACTGGGACCTCTACGACACGCGGCACGTCGTCTATGAGCCGCGCGGCCTGACGTCACGGCAGCTCAAAGACGGGTATGACTGGTCCTATCGGGCGTTCTATCAATGGGACGCCATCCTCAAGGCGGCATCCGCCCATCGATCCATGAAGCACTCCCTCAAGCATCTCGCCTACAGCGCCGGTTGGAAGAAGTTCGAGCCGGCGTGGGATGCGGTGATCCGCCTCAAGCAGCTGGCGCAAATGCGGCCGGCTCTGGAGGCGGTGCTGGCTCCGGTCGCCCGTGTACAATCCTCGGGTTACCAGGCATGCAGCACGTCTTCGCCGATACCGGGCTCGCCCGCCGTCTTGAGCTGACCGAAGGGCACGGCAACGCCGCGTTCGTCGACGCACAGGCGCGGCTCGATCCATTGGCCAGCCCGATCTGGACCACCGTCGGCGGCACGTTCGCGATGTTTGCCGGCGTCGGCAGTCCGATCACGCAGACATTCGGACTGGGGTTGCACGCGCCCCTCGTCGACAAGGACCTCGACGCCATCGAGCGATTCTTCACGTCGCGTGGTTCGTCGGTCTTCCACGAGATTTGTCCATTGGCCGGCGTCGAGGTGTCGCACATCCTCGCCGTGCGTGGCTATCGCCCGATCGAGATGTCGTCGGTGCTCTACCAGCCGATCAGCGCCAACACGCGCATCGAGACTAATCCCGACCTGCACGTGCGCCAGGCCGCACCGAACGAAGCCGAGCTGTACGGCACGGTCGCCGCGCGCGGATGGAGCGAGCACCCTGAGGTGATGCCCTACATCAAGGGCTTTGCGAAACTGAGCCTGGCGTGCGCAACCTGCTTCCTGGCCGAGAAAGACGGACAGCCGATCGCCACCTCTGCGCTGTTCATGCACGGCGGCGTGGCGCTGCTGGCGGGGGCCAGCACGGTGCCTGAGGGCCGACGGCAGGGCGCGCAAAACGCATTGCTCGACACGCGGCTGCGCTTCGCGGCATCGAACGGCTGTGACCTGGCAATGATGGTGGCCGCCCCGGGGAGCGCGTCCCAGCGCAACGCTGAACGGCAGGGTTTCCGCATCGCCTACACGAGGACGAAATGGCAGCGCGACGCGTAGCCCTGGCGCTGGCGTGTGTCGTGACGATCGTCTGCGCGTTGCCGGCGGCAGCGCAGTCAACCCGCGTCGAAGCAATTGAGCGCGAACAAGCGGCCAAGGCGAAAGACACCGGGAAAGAAGGGCCCTCCGAAGCTGAACTCGTCGTGCGGCGCATCCTTGCATCTCCCCTTCTCAGCGGCGGTGATGGCGCCTACCCGTGGTTTGGCAGCGTCTATGGCGGAACCGGCATGGGGCTCGGGGCCGGCTACACCAAGCACCTCGAGAACGCCGCCAGTCTCAACGTGCAGACGGGCATCTCTCTCAACAACTCGCTGCTGGTGCGCGGCAGCGTGGCCGCTCCCGAGTTCTGGCGCGGCACGCTCCAGGTCGATGCGAGCGCGCAGTACCTCGATGCGCGTGGCGTGTCGTACTACGGCGGCCAGGATTCCGATCGTCAGGACCGTGAACGCTTCGACTACTCGCCCTTCGAGCTCACGGGAAACGCGACGGTCAAACCGGCGCAGCGACTGGCCTTAACCGGCACCTATAGCTTCCTCGGGTTCGATACCCAGCGTGATGTGCCAAGACTGACGGAGCAGGACGCTCCCGGGCTTGATCGGTCCTTGAGCTATCACGTCGCCAGGGGCACGGCGATGCTTGACTGGCGGCCATCGAAGGGCTACAGCACCCACGGTGGCTTCCTGCGCGCATCGGCCGAGCGCAACATCGAGACCCAGGCCAAACCGTATTCGTATTCGCTGCAGGAATTCGAAGCCGTGCAACTGGTGCCGCTGGTCCGCGAGCAATTCGTGCTCGCCGGCCGAGCGCTGATGACGCTGACGCAACCCGACCACCGAGACACGGTTCCGGTCGTATTGCTGCCCTACCTTGGGAGTGGCAGCGCGTTTCGCGGCTACGCCAATCGCCGCTTTGCCGATCGCAATCGCCTGCTGCTGAGCGGAGAGTATCGCTGGCGGCCGTCGCGTTACCTGGACATGGCGCTGTTTGTCGACGCCGGCCAGGTGGCGCCTGATCCGGCCGACTTCGAAGCGGGACGATTCGAGACCGCGTGGGGTCTTGGTGCGCGACTGCACGGTCCCACCTTCAACGCCGTGCGGATCGAGGTCGCGCGCGGCCGGGAGGGCATCCGGGTCATCGTCTCCGGATCGCAGCCGTTCTGATGATGATGAACCAGAACAGGCCGTCGGGCGCTCGGGCCACCAGCGGGTATCGGGCCGTCATCGCCGTGCTGGCGCTGCTGGTCGTGATCTCGACGCTTTCACTGGTCGCACAGACGCGCCGGTTTTACGCCGACGATCCGATCTGGCGTGAACCGGTCACGCAGGACGTCAAGAACGCCACGCGCTACGAACCAGACCTGGCCTACCAGACCCTCGAGAACCTGTTCTGGCGGCCCGGCGACAAGGTGCTTGGGCAACGCGCCAAGAACATCAACACCGTGGACGAGGTGCCGGACGGTCCGTACTTCGTGAACCGCGCCGGCCGGATACCGTTGACGCCTGCGCTCGTGGCCCGCGGCGCCAACACCAGCGACGGTCCCGCCCCTGGCAAGTGGACCATCGTCTCAGCCAAGAGCGACGGCGTCACCCCGGGCTTCACGATTCGCGACTCGGCCAATCAGCTCTGGTTCATCAAGTTCGACCCGCCCGGCTGGCGCGCCATGGCCACGGGCAGCGAGATCGTGGCTGCGAAGTTGTTCTGGGCGGCCGGCTATCACACTGCTGAGTACCACATCGCGCAATTGGTCCCGTCAAACCTCGTGATCGGCAAGGACACCCGCGTGACGCCGCCGGGAGAAATGCCACGGCCGATGCACCAGGGCGACATCAGCTGGCTGCTGTCGAGGGCCGACCGCGATCCCGACGGGTCGTATCGCGTGATCCTGAGCAAGGCCGCGCCCGGCCACCCGATCGGCCGCATCAAGTTCCACGGCACACGCGCCGACGATCCCAACGACATCGTTCCGCACGAGCATCGCCGTGAGCTGCGCGGTTACTTCGTGTTCGCCGCGTGGCTCAATCACGTCGATGCGAAGGGGATCAACTCCTTGTCGACGTTGATCACGGAGAACGGCCGCAGCTTCATCCGCAACTACCTGCTCGACTTCGGCTCGGCGCTGGGGAGGCGGGGCCCCCGGGCG
>JAYQOO010000013.1:11252-51890 GCA_038144855.1 Acidimicrobiia bacterium
CCCCCACCCCCCCCACACCCGCGCCCCCGGCGGGGGGGGGGGGGGGGCGGGGGCCCCGCGGCCCCCGCCACGGGTGGGAGGGATACGAGGCGCTGGTCGAGGAACCCAGCGAGATCACGAAGCGGACGCTGGCGCTCGGCTTCAACATCCCGGTGTGGCGACGGCAGGACTATTTCGAGTCAGCGGCGATTGGCCGGCTGCCCCGCGATCACTCGAAGTGGAATCCCGGAGCATGGTGGCCGCACATCACCAACGCCGCGTTCCGCCACATGCGCCCCGATGACACCTTCTGGGCTGCCATGAAACTCGCGTCGATCACCGACGAGATGATTCGCGCCGCGGTCGCCGAAGGCAAGTTTGGCGATCGCGAATCCGAGGAGTTCCTCGCCAAGGCGATCTCCGATCGCCGCCTGCGCATCCTGCAGGCCTTCCTGCCGAAGGTGAACCCGATCGTCGACCCAACGCTCGATCGCGATGGCCGGTTGACCTTCAGGAATGCGGCCGAGGAACTGGCCGTCGCGGATCGGGCCCCTGGCTACCGGGCGCTCTGGTACACGTTCGACAACGACACCGACAAGGCAACACTGGTCGCGACGACCGAAGAAACCCGAAGCCCCATGGTGATGCCGCCGATGCCTGCCTCCGCCTACATCAAGGTCGACCTTGCGGCCGTTGGCGGACCCGAGGCCTGGGCCAAGCCTGTTTCCGCGTATTTCCGCAGGAATTCGAGTGGCTGGTCGCTGGTGGGGTTCGAGCGACAACCCTGACACTTACGTATTACGTAAAGATTACAGTCCGACACCGGATATGACCCGTTCGGGCCGATAAGATTCGGTAGGGTCATGAGATACTGGAACCCGCGTTTTTTCCGGCCGTATTTCATTTAGACCGTTCGTTTCCTTAACTTTACGAGCTCGAGATCTTGATGTTGCACGCACGTCTTGCCGCCCTCATCGTCGTGGTGTGCTCGGTCGCCGTGCCCGCGTTCGCGCAGGCACCTGGCGAGGGTACTGAAACTGCGGTTGCCGCGGCGACGCCGGGCAGCGGATCAACCGACGCCCAGACGCCGCTGATCATTCCCCAACCGCCAGTGCGCACGGAGTTCGTCGACGGCAATCCGTTCAAGCTCTCGGCCGGTGACTTCAAGCATTTCTTCAGCGGCGACACGGCTCGCACGTTGACCTACGTCAGCCTCTTCGCCATCGCGTCCGCCCCGTGGGATCGCCAGGGCGTTAACAACGGTTTCAATATTCCAACGACGCTCTTCCAGTCCGGCAACCTGATTGGCCAGGTAGCGTTCCAGTTCGGCGCCGGTCTTGCGACCTACGGGGTTGGCAAGACGTCAGGCAACAAGAAGCTGGCCTATGCCGGCCGCGACATCGTTCGCGCGCAGGTGCTGTCGCAGACCCTGGTCCAGGCGCTGAAGTTCACGGTGCGACGCAACCGTCCTGACCTGAGCAACAACAAGTCGTTCCCGTCTGGCCACTCGGCCAGCACGTTCGCCACGGCCACGGTGCTGCACAAGTACTACGGCTGGAAGGTGGGCGCGCCGGCGTACGCGCTCGGCACCTACGTCGCCCTTGCGCGAATGGCGTGGAACCGTCACCACGCAACCGACGTCGTGATGGGGGCCGGATTCGGCATTGCATCGGCACGCACCGTGACGATGTCGATGGGCAAGACCAGGTTCAGCGTTGGTGTGCAGCCGCAGGTCGGCGGCGCATCAGTCAACCTCACCAAGATCAACAAGTAAGCGCGCGGGGATCTCCCCGCGCCGCTACTGTGTCACCGTTGTCGGCGCTCGCCGATGGCGCGTGGCGCGTTCGTAGGCGGCGGCCAGTTCCAGCAGCTTCTTGTCGTCCCACATCCGGCCGAGCAGCGAAATCCCCACCGGATATCGTCCGCCGATGTAACCCGCCGGCACAGTGACCTGCGGCAATCCGGTCGCCGCGCTCTCCTCGCATGTGCCCGGCTCCGATCCGTACCGCTCCAACCCGCCTTCGTGCGTATGCGGCCGCGCGTGATTGGCGGGATACAACAGGGCATCGAGTTTCTGCTGATCCATGAGGTCCACGAACACCTGCCGGAAGGTCTCACGGCCGCTGATGAATCGACGCGTGGCCACGTCGAGTTCAGCGCCCGCAGGCACCGGCGCAAGCGCCCCCTCCAGTCGCCGGGCGCTGAGCGGCGCAAGCTTGTTGGTCGCCAGCAGATCCTGGATCGTCAGCACCGTGTCGCCGGTCTTCGACCCTCGAGACAGATAGGACGTCCATCCCGCACGCAGCGAACCCGGCGCCGATCCTCTGGCCGCTGCGTATTTCGCGTCGTAGTCAGCAATCTGCACGTCGACCACGATCGCGCCCGCGGCCTGGAGCTCCTTGATCACGCGATCCATGTTCACGGCCACTTCCCGCTCGCCGGTGAAACCCACGAACCTCTGGCGCAGCGCGCCGATGCGCTTGCCCTTCAACGTCGCCGTATCGAGGCCGGCGGCGAACGATCCGCTGATGTGCCGCGCCGCATCTGTGGTCACTGTGTCTTCTGGATCCACGCCGGCAACCAGATCGAGCGCCAGCGCCACGTCGCGCACCGACCTGGCCATCGGGCCAACGGCGTCGTTGTAGGTATTGAGGGGCATCACGCCGGCCCGGCTGACCAGGCCTCGGGTTGCGCGAATCGTCGACAGCGACGCAAAGGCGCTCGGGTTGGAAAGCGAGTTGCACGTATCGGTACCGAAGCCGAGTGCCGCAAGGCTCGTGGCCACGCTGGTCGCGCTGCCGCCGCTCGATCCCGCCGTACCCAATGACGAATCGTAGGCGTTGCCGACCGTGCCGCCGACCGTGCTGATGCCAAAGTCGCCGAATGGGAACTCGTCAAGGTTCGCCTTGCCGAGGACCACCGCGCCGCCGCGCTTCATGCCGGCAGCCACTCGCGAGTCGATCCGCGGTCGATGATCGACGAGCGCGAGCGAACCGCCGGTCGTCGGCAGTTCAACTGCGTCGATGTTGTCCTTGTAGACCACCGGCACACCATGAAGCGGGCTGAGCAGGCGTCCCTGCGCGCGCTCGGCATCGCGCGCGCGGGCATCCGCGATCGCTCGCGGGTTGATCGCCAGCACGGATCGCAGCGTCGGCCCGTGACGATCGAAGCGCGACAGTCGCGACAGGTATTCGCGCGTGATGTCTTCCGAGGTGACGACACCCCGGGTCATCGCGTCCTGAAGTTCGGCTGCGGTCTTCTCGAAGACCGTAAACCCGAGAACGGTCTTGCTGACGCCGGACGCCGCCGGGAGGTCCCAGTTGGCGATCTGCGAGATTTGCAGCGGCGTCAGGCCGCGAAGATCCGGCTGCCTGAGCAACTGCGCGGCGCCGTCGGTAACGCGCCTGATCTCGGCCCCCGGAGCGGGAATCCGGGCGTCGGCACCTGCATACACGGCCTCGCCGGTGACGAGCGCGTCCTTGAACGGGAGCGGGTAGCCGCCGCGCGGATCGTAGATCTCGCTGAGCCCCTTCACGACAAACGTCAGCAACGCGCGCGTCTCGCCAGGCTTCAGTCGCAAGGTAAACACGTAGCCGATATGCGCGGGATCGAATCCGGGCCATGCGCTCGTAAACGGATCACCATACATGTCGCCAACCGACGTCAACACGCCGGCTCTGGTGCCCAGGACGTGCGCGGAAGGTCCGTGTCCGGATGGGCCCTGTGACGGATCGGCCACGTTCCTTGCGTTCTGCATCACCGTCACAAAACCATCGCCGCGATCCGCGCGACGATCTCCGCTCGATGTCGCGGCAATAGCCACCAGTCCGCCGTCGGTGTAGGCACCGGCCGCACCACCCCACGCGACCTGGACGATCCGTTCCTCGCCAGTCGTGTTCATGAAGGTATCGAGATAGCGGAGATACGCGCTGCTGGCGGCGGTCGTCAGACCTCGCGCAACGAGGATGCCTTCGGCCAGCACCGGTGTCGTCGAATCGAAGCGTCCGGCGCCGTCATGATGGAGTCCGAAGCCTCGCAGGTATTGATTGCGCAGCAAGACCGCATCATTGGCGCGCTTGACTTGCAGCTTGAGGTAGCCGAAGCCGTTGAACGGATTCGATCGGCCGCCCGTGGCAATGCCGCCGCTGTCCTGCGCCCACGGGCTGGTGTCCTGGATGTCCCAGAACTGTCCGTCGGATGACGGCACTCTGGTCACGGCATCGAGTTGAGTGATCGCCAGGAGCGCAGTGCAGCCGGCGACGAGGCCGGCCCTCAGGATTCGCATCCGCGAATCTTATCCTTCGCTGGCACTCCTGCGGTCGAGCAGGCTCTCGCGGACGACCGATGGCGTTTTGCCAAACGAACGCCGGAAGACTTCGGTGAAGTGGCTGTGGCTCGAGAACCCGAGGTCGAGCGCAATCGCAGTCAAATCCACCCCCGGCTCGCGCAGCCGCTCCAACGCCGCGCGCAACCGCAGCTGGTTGCGATAGGCGTGAAGCGAGAAGCCGGTGCGCGTCCTGAACAGCCTGGCCAGATGGAACACCGACGTATTGACACTCGCAGCCACGTCCGAGAGCGACAGGTCCTACGTAAAGCGGCTGGCGATCACGTGTTTTGCCGCCTCGACGACATCGATCTCTCGGCGTGGCCGGGAGCGTGGCGCCGCCGATCGCTGGTGGGCCAGGCTGGTCACATCGCCAAGAATCGACATCACCGCTTCTTCAACAAACAGGCGATCAGGGTTGGCTTCCCTGGTCACGTGCCTGAACACCATGCGTTGTCTCAGGTAGGTGCCTGGATCGCTGGGACCGTGGCTGAACGGAAACGGCCGATCGACCCGGTCGATGGCGGCGGGCTCATGTGCGGCGAGCGTTTCGGCGACCGCTTCCGGCGCAACCGCGAAGTACTCGCACTGATCGCCGATGCGGCTGAGCGGCTGGCGCGTGTAGACCTGCCCTTTGTTGTAGTAGGTGACGGTGTTCGGGTCGGCTACAAATGGCGCGCTGCCCTCGTGCGCAATCCACACGCCTTCACGCGGAAACGCAAACAGCGTGTGCGACGCCGGGCCCGAGTCGTAGAAGATCGGGTTGTCCGCCGGGCATCGCCACCGCCCGACCTCGACGAGCGGCGACGAAAACACCGTGACGTCGATGTCCCGCCTCGGGCTACCCGCGTGAACCGCTATTTCGACGTCTTGCGCCGCGTGTACAGGAAGTCGTAGCCGGTCGTCCACGTGCCATCCGAATTCAGTTGTTCCGACGCTTGCCGCATCTGGTCCGGCCCCATCGGCGTGAACGTCACGCGAATCGTGCGGCGGCCCTGCACGCGCTGCGCGGGACCGAGGGGCACTTCACCGATGTATACCATGCTGCCGTTCTTCAATTCGCCCCAATACGAGTGCAGGCCGCCGCGATCGTCGACCCAGGTCTGGTGCCACTGCTGTTTCACGCGGTCGTAGACGTTGTAGCTTTCACCGGTTCCACCCGTGCCGTCATTCCAACTTTCGTGGATCACACAGCCGCCCTGGATCTTCGAAATGATGTTGCGTGGCAGCACACGGCCGGGCTGCGGGGCCGGCGCGTTGGCCGGACGCGTGGCGGGATTCGGCACGACGTCCCAATCGCCGACCCAGAAGTCGAACTGACGATACTCCGGACCCGAGCAATCAAACGGTTTTGGGGCCGGAGCGGCCGGTTGTGAGGGAGTGGCTTGCAGAACAACGGCAATCAACGCCGACGTGATCAACAACATGCCTGTTGATACCTTTCGCCCGGATTCGACCGCTATCAGATTCCTGCGAGGCACGGACTATACTCGCGCCATGAAGAAATCGCTCGTCCTGCTCTCACTGTGCATCGCGTGCACCGCCGCGACCGGCCCGTCGACAGTCCTCAGCGCCAGCGGCCAGGAGCGCCAGGCGCAGGACGACACGTCGAAGCCCGGCGATGGCTTCACGTTGAAGACCGCGGAAACCATCACCTTCGATACCGACGAGGTGACGTGGATGCAGGTCGATGTCTCGCCCGATGGCAGGACCATCCTGTTCGATCTGCTTGGCGATCTCTACACGATGCCAATCAGCGGCGGGCAGGCCACGCGCATCATGGGCGGGCTGTCGTTCGAGAGCCAGCCGACCTGGTCGCCCGACGGTAAGACCATCGCGTTTCTGACCGACCGCACCGGCGTGGAGAACCTGTGGATCGCCAATGCGGACGGATCGAGCCCGCGCGCCGTGAGCAAGGACGGCCGCACCAACGACCGGCCGCAGATCATGGTGTCGCCCGCGTGGACCCCGGACGGCAACTACATCGTGGTGTCGAAGTCGCGTCCGCCTGAACCCGGCACGTTCGGCCTGTTTATGTATCACCGCGATGGAGGTTCGGGCGTGCGCGTCGGTCCGGCGCCACCGCCGCAACCCGCGCCGGGATCGGACAGCCCCGCCGCCGCGCCGCCGACCAACAAGATGGGCGCGGTGGTATCGCCAGATGGCCGCTTCATCTACTACGCACAGCGCACGGGCACGTTCACTTACAACGCCCGCTTCCCACTCTGGCAGATCTACCGTCACGACACGGAGACCGGTGACGTCACGCAGGTCACGAATGCGCAAGGCAGCGCCATCCGGCCCGCGATCTCCCCGGATGGCAAGTCGATGGTGTTCGGCACACGTCATAAGACCGGCACAGGCCTGCGGGTCCGCAACCTGGAAACCGGCACCGAGCGCTGGCTTGCCTACCCAGTCACGCGCGACGACCAGGAATCGCGCGCCAGCCGGGACACGTTGCCGCGCTACGACTTCACGGCCGATGGCACTGCGCTGATCGTGCCGGTCAACGGCAAACTGCAGCGCATCGACTTCGCCAGCGGCGCGTCAACGCCGATTCCGTTCACCGCCAAAGTCGAAGCGGAAATTGCGCCGCGTGTCTACACGCCGGTTCGCATCGAAGACGGTGATGCCGTGCGCGCCCGATTGATTCGCTGGCCGGCGCTGTCGCCAGATGGCACGAAGCTGGTGTTCAGCGCGATGAATCGGCTGTACATCAAGGACTACCCGGCCGGAAACCCGCGACTGCTGACGCCGGGGGCCAACGAGGGCGAGTTCATGCCGGCATGGTCTCCGGACGGCCGCTCGATCGTCTACACCACGTGGACGACAACGGGAGGCCACATCAAGAAGGTGGCGGCAACCGGCGGCGCCGCCGAGACGCTGACGCGGCACGAGGGCTACTATCTCGACCCGACCTTCTCGCCAGACGGCGCGCGCATCGCCTTCCTTGCCGGCGCCGCGTCCGACCAGCTCTACTCGATCCTGATGGACACGCCGCCCGCCGACGAGCGCGACGGTGACGATCACGCGCCGCGGGAAATCGGCGGCGTCAGCCCGCCGAACACGATCGAGATCCGTTCCATGCCCGCAGCCGGCGGCGCCGCCACCCTCGTCGGATCGGCGCAGGGCGGACGCGGCCTGCAGTTCGCGCGTAACGACGCGTCACGCGTCTACTTCACGACCGGACGCGGATTGCAGTCGATCACGATGGATGGCTACGACCGTCGCACGATCCTGCGCGTCAACGGCGTTGGCCCCGGCAACAACCCGCCGTCGGCCGATGACATCCGCCTCTCACCCGACGGCACGCGCGCCTTCGTCAACCTGCAGGGCCGTCATTTCCTCGTGACCGTGCCCAGGGCAGGTCGCGAAACGGTGGAGGTCCGCATCCAGGGCAGCGGCGATACCAACGTCCCGGTCAAGCGCATGTCGCTCGATGGCGGCGATTACCTCAGTTGGACTCGCGATGGGTCCGCCGTGACCTGGGCCTGGGGCGCGCAGTTCTTCCGCCAGCCGATCGAGGCCGGCGAGCCTCAGAAGACCGATGTCGTCGTCGAAGTCCCCCGGGCGCGGCCGTCCGGTTCCGTGCTGTTGAGCGGTGCCCGCGTCATCACGATGAAGGGCACGGAAGTCATCCCCAACGGCGACGTCCTCGTCACCAACAACCGGATCGCCGCGGTCGGCAAACGGGGCTCGCTCACGGTCCCTCCGGGCACCCGCACGATCAGCGTGGCAGGCAAGACGATCATGCCCGGCTTCGTCGACGCACACAGTCACATGTGGGCACCGCGTGGCCTGCACCAGACCGAAGTCTGGCAGTACCTGGCCAACCTCGCCTACGGCGTGACCACCACGCGCGATCCGCAGACCTCGACGCCCGACGTGTTCGCGTATGCGGACATGGTCGACGCCGGCGCCATGCCCGGCCCGCGCGTGTTTGCGACAGGCCCGGGCGTGTTCTCCGGTTCCGGCATCGACAGCCGTGATGCCGCCTTCCGTTTCATCAAGCGCTACAAGGAGGCGTATCGCACCAACACGCTGAAACAGTACGTGGCCGGCGATCGCATCGTGCGCCAGTGGATCATCGAAGCCTGCAAGGAGTACGGCATTACGGCCACCATTGAAGGTTCGCTCGACCTGAAGCTGAATCTCACGCAGATGGCTGACGGCTACTCAGGCCAGGAGCACAGCCTGCCGATCGCGCCGCTCTACAAGGATGTGACGACGTTCGTCGCCAGGACCAAGACGTTCTATACGCCGACGATTCTCGTGGCCTATGGCGCACCGTGGTCGGAGAACTACTGGTTTGAAACGGAGTCGCCGGACAAGGATCCAAAACTGCGGAAATGGATTCCGTGGGAGCTCCTGGACGGCATGACCCGTCGCCGTCCGCAGTGGTTCCTCCCCGAAGAGTACGGGCATCAGCTGATCGCCAAGGGCGTTGCCGACGTCGTGCGTGCCGGCGGCAAGGCCGGCCTCGGCAGTCACGGACAGTTGCAGGGGCTCGGCGCGCATTGGGAAACGTGGAATCTCGCATCGGGTGGGCTGACGCCGCACGAGACGCTGCAGGTCATCACGCTCTCCAGCGCCGAAGCGATCGGCATGCACCAGGACGTCGGATCGCTCGAACACGGCAAACTTGCCGACCTGCTCGTACTGGATCGCAATCCACTCGAGAACATCAAGAACACCAACTCGATTCGCTACGTGATGAAGAACGGTGAACTCTACGAGGGCGACACGCTCAACATGGTGTGGCCGCAGGCCAAGCCGTTGCCAAAGCAGTTCTGGTGGGGCACGGAACCGGCGTCACCGGCACCGCCGGTCACGACCACCGGACCAAAGTGAACACGCAAACGCTGCTGCTGGTTCTCTACACCGTTGGCATCACCGCCTTCGGTGTGTGGATCGGCAGAAGGGTGCGCGGCACGGACGACTTCTTCGTCGCCGGCCGGAAGCTGACGTGGGTGCTGGTCGGCGGCACGGTGCTGGCGGCGAATATCGGCGCCGGCACCACGGTCGGCGCCGCGGGTCTCGCCTACCGAGACGGCATCAGCGCCTGGTGGTGGAACGGAGCCGCGGGCTTTGGCGCGCTGGTCCTGGCGCTGTGGCTCGGACCACGACTCTGGACGATCGCCACCGCCAGGGGGCACCTGACCCTCGGTGACTTTCTGGAGGATCGATACAGTGCCGCGGTCAGGGTCATCGTCGCGTCGTTGCTCCTCGTTGGCACGCTCGCGGCTCTTGCCGCTCAGCTGATCGCCGGTGCGTCGGTGTTGGAAGTGGTCGCGGGCTTGCCGCGTTGGCAAGGGGTTGCGATCGGCGGCGCCGCGATGACCATTTATTTCACAGCCGGCGGCCTTCTCAGCTCCGCCTGGGTCAACTCAATCCAGCTGATCGTCTTGATCGGCGGCTTTCTGGTCGCCCTGCCGATGGTGCTGTCGAACGTTGGCGGGGTCGAGGCCATCAACGCCGTGCCCAACCTGCCCGGCACGTATTGGGATCCGCTGTATTCGTCTGGCGCACGTTCGGGATGGACCATGCTCATTCTCCTGATGCCGAACTTCATCATCTCGCCAGGCCTGGTCGGCAAGGCCTACGGAGCGGAGAGCGTTCGTGCGATCAAGATCGGGATCGGCGCCGCAGCCGTTGCTCAGTTGCTGTTCTCGTTCCTGCCGGTGTTGCTCGGCATGTCGGCGCGCGTCAATTACCCCGGCATCGAGAGCCAGAACCTCGTGCTGCCGACGGTGCTGCTCAACGAATTGCCCGCGCTGATCGGCGCGCTGGCGCTCTCGGCTGTGTTCTCAGCCGAAGTCAGCACCTGTGACGCCATCCTCTACATGCTGGCCACCAGCAGCTCGAAGGATCTCTACCAGCGCTACTACAATCCGTCGGCGACGTCGGCACAGGTGCTCCGCGTGGCCCGGCTCGCCGCCATCGCTGGTGGTGTCATCGCGATGGGCCTGGCCATTCGACTGGCCACGGTGGTTGATGCACTTGGCATCTTCTACTCCTTGATGAGCGCCGCCATGTTCGTCCCCGTCATCGGGGCGCTGCTCTTTCCACGCGCCAACGCTCGTGACGCGATCGCCGCGATTATTGGCGGCGTTGGCACGCTGGCAACGGTGTACTTTGCGACCACCGGAAAGGGCTGGTGGGATCCAGCCCTGTGGGGCCTGCTTGGATCCGCCACCGGTTTCGCGATCTCACGAGTGACGGCCCGCCCCTCTACGGCTTCCTGAACAACACAACGGACAGCGGGGCGGGATCTACGCGTGTCTCGAGCGGTGATAGCGCGCAATCTTGACTGCCAGCAGCGCCGCCAGGATGAGGCCGGTCGCCACGATTGCGCCACTACCAAACGCCAGCGGTGACAACAGCACCAGGACAGCCGCGATGACGCTGAGCGCCAGCGACAGCATCATCGACGGGCTGTAGTGCAACAGGCTCAGGCTCAGCACGTAGAGCGCCACCGGGATTGCCACGGCGGCCGGCCGCAGCGTGGCTGATGTGGGCCTTGTGCGTCACGTCGTCGACGGCAGCAGCGAGTCCGGCGCCGACCGCGGCCGCCGAGGCGAACACCACGTAGTGCCCGTAGCCCCAGAGAAAGGCCAGGCGCGTGCGGTGTTCATGGGGCGCCCTGAACGGGCGGTAAAAGTACAGCCACCACATGCCGAACACGATCAGCAGCCCGCCACAGATCACCGGCGCCAACGCGGCGAAACGCTCACCGGACGCCAGCGCGGTCTGCACGGCGACCGTGGCCGACAGGATTGATTCACCAAGGACAATGATGGTGAACAGCGCGTAGCGTTCGGCGATGTGATGCGGATGCCATGTGGTTTGCACGGTGGCCTCGGCCCAGGCGGGAACCGCCATCTCGAGCACGATCAGGACGAGGAACCCCGGCTGGATCCAGGCAGCTGGTAACTGCGCCAGCCCGATCCACAACACCTGCAGGACCGCGATGCCAATCGCATATCTCAGCGTGGCCGGACTCCGCTCCGGATCCGATCGCGCCGCGCGCAGCCACTGCGTCACTTGCGCCAGCCGCATGATGACGTAGCCGCCGATGATCGCAACGTTGAGGCTCCGCACGCTGAACATCGAACTGATGCCCGCCGCAAACACCAGTGCGCCGGTGATCTGGGCAAACACCGCCAACCGGTACGGCACGTCGTCACAGTCGTAGGCGGATGCAAACCACGTGAAGTTCATCCACGCCCACCAGATGCCAAAGAACGCCATCAGGCAGGTCACGAGTCCGTCGGCGATGTGCGCCTCGGAGATCGAATGATGGAATCCCGCGGCGGCCTGCGCAATCGCCACGACAAACACAAGGTCGAAGAACAGTTCCAGCGGTGTGGCGACGCGATGCCCTTCCTGCGGCGATCGCGCGCGCATCGGCGCGAACACCAGCGGCGCAAGACCCGTGGTGAAGGTGTCCACGGCCGCTTTGGAGGCCGCGTAATCGACGTACTCGTTTGGCGATCCGAGGACGGCGGCCCTCGAGGACAGGTTGACGATGGCACCGCCGCGGCCGCCGTGCCTGGTGGACATGCGCTTGACGGCTTCGCGGGCGCAGATAAAGGCGCCGGTGACGTTGGTCGCAAGGACGCGCTGCAAGCGGCCTGCGTCCATGGCTTCGACCCGCATCTGCGTCTCGAGGATGCCGGCGTTGTTGACGAGCGCGCTCAGACGTCCCAGATGCGTGTCACACGTCTCGAACATCCGCACCACGTCGGCTTCAACCGCCACGTCGGCCTGGACGGCGACTGCCCGGCCACCCGCCTGCTCGATGTCTGCGACCACGCGGTTCGCGGCGTCTGCGTTTGCCCGGTAGTTCACGCACACAGCGTAGCCGCGCGCTGCGGCCAGCCGGGCGGTCGCTGCGCCAATGCCGCGGCTGGCGCCGGTAATGAGGACGACCTTTACCGCCAAGCGCGCTATTCCGGAACTCTGATCGTCAGTTCCGCGCCGTAGAGCATGGTGCGATCGTTGTCGCGTGCGGCCCAGCGCATCAACGTGGCGGCGTCCTTCTTCACCGCGCCGCCAAGCACCTGCTTGCCGTTCACGGTCACCACAACGGGCTTGGAGAAATCGATCGCATCCGGCGACAGCAGCAACGTGAAGGACGCGACATTGCGAACGACCGCGTCGAAGGTGTTGCCGTTGCGGCGAACGTCGACCCGGCCGGAGAGCTTCGCATGTCCGAAGAATCCCAGGTCGGTCAGCGGCGTGTCGCGAACGACCTCGCGGCGCAGCTCATTAATGACCAGCCAGCGGTTGCGGTTGAAGCGATCGAGGCGCTCGGTCTCCCACGACAGGGCCGGCGGGTGCGCGACGCGCGGGTGCTCGCGCACGAACTGTTCGTAAGGCGCCCGTTCGGTCGGCCACCACGCAGTGTTGTGTTCCGCGCCGGCCTGAGGACGCCACATCAGGTTGACGCCCATCTTCTTCAGCCAGGCCACGTGTGGTTCCACCGACGCCGCCGGGTAGAGCTGGTCGTTTTCGCCGTTGACGATGTAGAGCGGCGCATTGACCAGGTTGTTGCCGTGCATCTCGCCGTCGGCGCCATTGGCCGGATTGCGGAGCACCGCGAGGCTGCCGTTCAGCGGCAGATACGACGACCACAGGGTCGGCTCCTTCAGTGCCATGTAGTACACGCCAGTGCCGCCGTCAGAAATGCCGGTAATGTAGATCCTGGCCTCGTCGACGTTGTACTTGCGCTTCAGTTCATCAACCGCGCGCAGGATGTTATCGACCTGCTCCTCATCCCACCACTGCGCGGCGATCCATCCACTCGGGTGCAGATAGATCTGCTTCTCGCCCTCGATCCGGTTCGCTACGAGCGTGCCCGGAGCCGGCTGACGGCCGGGTGCTTGCGCGGTTGGTGAGGGACGGCCCACGCCACCGTGCAGTTGCACGCGCAGCATGTATTTCTGGGCCGGGTCGTAGTCCTCCGGCACGTCGGCGATGTTGTTGAAGAACGGGCCCGTCTTCGACTTCCACCGCATCGCGTACTGGCCGCGCTTCTCGTCCAGGTACTTGCGGCCCTCTTTCAGCCGGCCGTAGAGAAGATCGAAGTCGTAGGAGCCGAACTGCGGCGCCAGGGATTCGGCCTCTGCGCGCGACTCGGCAGCGACGAACTTCTCAACGAGAGGATCGGCAGGTTTCTGGCCGGCGGTCGCGCCGAGCGCGAGCGCGCCTATCAGACCGAAGATCAGTGCTTTCACGGGCTTGAGGATAGCAAAAACCGACGTCGCTAACCGGTCAGACCGACAAGACGGCGCAGAACTCGGAGAGCACCATGGCGGTCGCGCCCCAGACCTTTTCGCCGTCGATGTCGTAGTACGGCACGTCGACGTCAATCGACTCGCCTTTGACGATGCGGATGCGGGTCTCGCGCCTGATGATCGAGGGATCCGACAGCAGCGAGATCGGCGCTTCGATGATGCGCGCGACTTCCCACTCGGCACGCTGAAACGCCGGGCGGGTCGAGGTGGCGCCAACGATGGGATGGAGCAGAAATCCGCTCACGGGAATATGGAGCGGCGTCAGACGGCCCAGCACTTCGACGGCTCCCGGGTCGACACCAATTTCTTCCTGCGCCTCGCGGAGCGCCGCGGCCTCCAGCGTCTCGCCACCGTCGACTCGCCCACCCGGGAGTGAGACCTGCCCGGTGTGATTGCGAAGCTGGGCTCCACGCACCGTCAGCGCGACGTGCAGATGGTCATCGTGCGGATACAACAGCAGCAGGACGGCCCCGTCACGTGCGCCCTCTGGAAACTTGAGCGGATCCCAACCGAGGCGCGGCGATGGCGCCATCCGCAATTGCGCGTCGAGGCCCGGAAGGGGCCCCTTCAAGGCGTCGCGCAATTTACCGACCGTCTTGATCAAGCCTACTGCTGCCGCTTGATGGTCGTCCCGGCGCGGACCGGAGAGACGTACCCGCTGACCATGCTCTCCTGGCCATCCGCACTGATCGCCGAGACGCCGAACACGAAGTCGTCGATGTTCAGGTTCTTCAGCGTGAACTGGGTGACGTTGCCGATCGTCTGGCTGTGCTCCCAGTCGTTGGTCCACGTGTCCCGCCAGTAGATGCGATAGGCGACCGCTCCAGGCGACGCGTTCCAACGCATCGTGGCGTCGTAGCCAGACGGATCGCGGGACAGCATGTTGCCGCCACGATCGGTGGTGACCTTCGGGGCGGGCGGCGCCAGCGCAAGAGTGGCGACGCCGGCGGCGTTCACGCGCGCGTTCTGTGCGAGGTAGCCGAAGTCCACGCCGTCGATCTTGTCGTTCTCGCCGTGCTGGCGCTCGAAATTTTCATTCGCTTCGCGGAACACCACCGCCGGAAACCCGTTCTGCGAGAAGGACGACTGATCGCTGCCACGGCCAAAGCGATCTTCCCTGGCCATCAGCCTGACGCGGTGCGACGGCACGTAGACACCCGCCGTCTTGCGAATGTGACGGGCCAGCGAGCGCGCCGGCGAATCTTCAGGGCCGATCGCGTAGACCTTGATCGACTCGGCATCGCGGATGCCGTTACCGCCGAGCGAGTTGCCAACGATGTCGTTGTTGAACACGGCTTCGACCGGGACGTTGGCCTTCTTCAGGTCCTCGGCGTGAACGTTGGAACCGACAAGTCCTTGTTCCTCGCCCGCCCACGTCACGAACACCAGGGTCGCATCGAACTGGACACCACTTTCCGCAAACGCGCGCGCCAGCTCCATGGTGAGCACCGTGCCACTGCCATCATCGTTGGCGCCGTTGGCCTCGACGTTGGGATCGAAGCCAGGGCGCGTTTGACGATCGCCACCCGCGGCCGCGGCCCCGGGCGTCGCCGAGTTGGAGACGTTCTGGCCACCGATGTTCACGGTGTCGTAGTGGCCGCTGACATAAATGCGGCGGGGCGACCTGCCCGGCAGGATCGCAACGACGTTGCGCAGGTCAACCGCGCTGGTGATGCGGCCCTGGGGCGCGATCTGGTGGGTGTCGAAGTTCACGCGCAGGTGCTCGCTCGAGCGGCGCATTTCTTCAAGGATCCAGTTGCGAGCGGCGCCGATGCCCTTGGTCGGCGATGTCTGGTCGGACAGGGTGTTGCGGGTGCCGAAACTCACCAGCTTCTCGAGCAGAGACTTGAGCCGTGCCTCGGAGATGGAGGCGACGATTTTCTCGATGCGCGGATCGGCGTCGGGCCTGGGCGCCTGAGCCCAGGCGGCCGGCGGCAGGACGAGCCACGCGGCCATGGCAAGACGGAAGGCGATCGACTGGACGGATCCGATTGAGCGAGTGCTACGCATCCACGGATTTTACTCCGCGGTCTGCCAGGGGGCTAGTCGGCGAAGGGACAGCCCGCGCCGTCGTTACCGGCGACGGCGGCGTGGCCCGTGAATAGCGAGATCGACGGCGTCACCAGGGGTGGCGACACTCAATCCGTCTTCGCGCGCGTGGCGGACAAACATGGCATCGACATTGTGGATGCGCATCCGCACCAGCTGCTCTTCAGAGACATCCTTGAAGCCAGGGTCGCGCATCGAGCGAATGAAATCAGGCGTGACCTTGTGAATGCGGAACTTGATCAGCTCCTCGACCGACAGGCTGCGGATGCCCTGCGCCTGCAGCGCGCGGATGTTCTCGGGCGTCGCGCCGTGAATGGCCATGCGAATCAGGCTTTCGACGGGCACGCCCTTGTAGCCAAGCGCCGCGAGATCGCGAATGAACTCCGGGGTCACCTGATGGATGCGTGTCCGCACGACCTCTTCGATCGGCAGGCTGTTGTAGGCGGCCTGGGCGAGTCCGCGGACATGCGAGAGCGTGACGTCGACGACGGCCAGCCGCACGATCTGATCGGACGACAGATTGCGATAGCCCGCAGATGCCATGCTGGTGACGAACGTCTGGTCTGGCGTGAAGGTGTAGGTGCCGGCGCCGCGACCGTTGTCGAACGAGCCGAGGAAGCGGAAGGTACCGGGCTCACGCGTCCACGAGAACTGGACATCGTTGGCCACGTTCGCGACCGCGGCCGGGGGCAGTCCGACGAGGTCGCGAAGACGAATGCCGAATCCCCACCGGCTGTCGCCGGCGCCGGTGCGCAGGTTGAACTGCACCCGAGGCTGATCGTCATCGCCCCGCCAGGTGTGAAAGGTGTCGGCCGTCCATTCGCCCCTGTAGGCCGGAGCGGATTGGGCGACGACTCCCACCGGGAGCACGGCGGCCGAACCGATCGTGGCAATCAGGAGTGACAGGGAGAGAACGACAGCTTGACGCATCGCGATGACCTCGGATGCTTGGATGATCCGAGGTCATCGTAAGGTTGCAAGGCGGGTTGGAAGACCCGCCTTACCGAAGAATTTCCTCGAAGAACTTGAGGGCGCGGGGATCCGGCCGCCATCACATCGGACACATCAAGCTGACGGCTACACAGTAGCCAGTAGCCAGTAGCCAGAAGGACTCTTACGACGTCCTCCGGATACGGTTCACTGTCTTCACCATCAGAAACACGACCCACGCCAGGATCAGGAACTGCAGCACCTGCGTGATGAATGCGCCGTAGGCGACCACGGTGGCGCCTGCGGCCTTGGCTTCCGCCAGGGAAGCATAGGGCGCCGGCGCCTTCGCGCCTTCGGCGAGAAGTGCAAACATGTTGGTGAAGTCCGTGCCGCCGTTCGCAAGGCCGACGACCGGCATGATGACGTCGTTGACCAGGGAGTCAACGATCTTCTGAAACGCCGCGCCGATGATCACGCCGACGGCAAGATCCATGACGTTGCCCTTGGCAATGAACTCGCGAAATTCACTCAGCATGTCTACCCCCGCCACGGATTCTAGCGCCGGTCACGTATCATGTCTGCATGGCGATTCAATTGACGGCGAAGGAACGCAGCCGGCTCAAAGCCCGCGCCCGCGCGCTTGAACCCAACGTTTCGGTGGGTCACGCGGGAGCGACCAAGGCCGTCATCACCGAAGTGGATCGCGCGCTGACCAGGCACGAGCTGATCAAGGTCAAGGTGCAGCTCGACGATCGTGATGAGCGCAAACAGGTCGGCGACGACATCGCCGCCGGCGCGGACGCGGCGGTAGTGCACCGCGTCGGCAAGATCGTCATCCTCTTCCGGCCGAAGCCTGAAGAAGAAGACTCAGAGACGGAATAGGTAGCTGAGCTTCAGGAAAAAGCCATCGGTCGTGCGCTGCAGCTTGCGCGTGCGATAGTCGTCGTCCAGGTCTGCCTGCGTGTTGCCGTAGCCGGCAAATAACACCGTGCCAGGAGTCGGCTGGTACGAGAACAGAAAGTCAGCGCGAAACGACTTGGTATAGGCCTTCGCTGCGCGATCGTACTGCCCGGTCGACCGGTTCAGGATGTAGATCGGCAAGTTCGTCCTCGAGTCGTCCCTGAGATCGTCCTGCCAGTCGCTGTTGTACTCACCAATCACCCGAACAAAGATCGAGCGGGAAATCTGGTACTCGGCTTTCACCCGCGGGATGCGGCGGATGCCGACAATCGAATCGTCGGTCCGGCGCCCGAACGACTGCAGCTGGTAGCGCGCATCAACACGCAGCTTGTCGGTCGGCTTCCACGCCGCACCGACGTTGAGGAAGATGATGTCGGCGGACGACCACTCGTAGAAGTTTTCGTCCTTGCCCCAGAGCACGAGCGCGTCCAGTTCAACGCCGCCGCGCTGCGGAGTGTTCGCCGAGAAGACGTAGTCGAGGTTCGGCAGGCGCGGTCCTTCGGGGAACGGCACGAACTCAATTCCGCTCGCGCCAGGGCGACCGAGGTAGTAGTCGCGGTAGAGCGGCTTGTCGAAACCAAACGTTTCAAAGAGCACCGAGCCGCCTACGCGCCAGCCGCCCCGGAAGGTGAAGTTGTTGTTGAAGTGCAGCTTGCGGTCTTGCGACGCCTGGCCGGCCATCAACTCGTCGTACTGCCACGTGCCATCGACGACGACGTCGCTCGACCACCGCTCCAGGGCACTGCCCTTTTTGCCGTAGGTGATCCACGTGTGGTTGAAGTTGCCTGACGCCACGCCGGTTCGGTTGATAAAGCCGGCGGCGGCCCTGAAGTCCGGATCGACGCCACGCATCGTGTAGCGCATCGCAAACCGGCGGCCGGCGCGCGCGAACACGCCCTGCCACAGCGGCGCGGTCGTCACGGCGCTGCCGTTGTCGGTGCGGCTCATCGCGCCCTGCAGCGTCAGGCTGTAGATGTCCTTCCACACCAACCGCGCGTCTGACGCGATCACGCGGTTCGAGCGATCGCCTTCGATGCGATCGGTGTAGACCAGTGCCGCGCGAGAGCGGGCGCCGACATCGCGCTGCACGCGCAGGATGTTGAAGATCGGGTTGTCGTCTCCACTGACCGACAACGCGGCGTCGTCGACGGCGGCGAGGTAAGCCAGCGTGGTGCGCCCCCCGACCTTGCCCGTGATCTTGGTGGCCGCAATAGGTGACGCGACGCGTCGCGTGTAGATCAGGTTGTTCGGCGTGGCGAACTGCTCGATGCCATCGAGGAAGAACGGCCGCTTTTCCGGGAAGAACAACGCCAGGCGCGGATCGAACGAGAATTGGCTGGCGTCGGACTCGACCTGCGAAAAGTCCGGGTTCACCGTGCCGTTCATCGTCAGGTTCGGCGTGATGCCCCAGCGCACGTTCATGCCGAGTTCGGGGCGCGACGCGTCGTAGCTCCATCCGTTGCCGTCGGCGTGTCCATCGAGCTTGGTAGTGGCAATCGGATTCAGGTCGAGCACCAGTCCCCGGCGCAGTTCGCTGAGATTCTTCAATCGTCCGGCCTGCCCCAGAAACGAAGCCTCGTCACGTTTGGCTGGTGCCCAGCTGTCTTCGATGCCCTGGTGCGGCACGACACGGGTCACGTGAATGCCCCAGTCCTGGCTGTCTTGCGATTGATAGCGCAGGCTCTTGAACGGAATGCGCACTTCGACTTCGTAGCCGGTCTCGGTCACACGGCCCTTCGACTGGAACACGTAATCGGGACTGAGATCCGGCGATTCGCGTCCGGTCGACAACCCGGTGAACCCGCCGCCGCTGCCGCGCGTGCCTTCGGCCAGCGCGCCATCAAGTTGCACGCCCAGCGGATTGACCCCGAACACCATCGCCTGGCGGCCGTCGTTGTAGGTGCTGAGGAAGATGATGACGTGGTCGTCTGACTGAATGCGGTCGCGATCCGCGAGCGTCGCGCGCACCGAGCCGGCTGGCGCGGTGGCACGGATACCGAAGTGAATCGCTGACGGCGAGTACCACACCAGCACATCGGTCGGATTGTCGGCAGGCGCGCCGTCAACCGGCGCATAACGTGAGAATCCCGCCAGCACGGCCGCCTGCGACCACACCGCCTCATCGAGCTTGCCGTCGATTTCCACGGACTGATCGATCCTGGGCGGCTCGACGTCGAGCGCACCAGATCGCCCGTCATAGGTCTTCGCAGATGGTGGAGCGGTGATTCCAGCCGAAGGCTGCGCCCATGCAGGGGATACCGTCAGGACTCCTAGCAGCAATGCAACGAGCTTCATCAATGTTCTACGTTACTAGGAATATCTGCGCTGGGACGAATGGTGCCGCGAATGAAAGTAGCCAGTAGCCGGTACCCAGAAGAACTCCCAAGCGGTGTTTTCTGGCTACTGGCTACTGGCTACCGGATACTTTCATTTTCATGACCACGCTCGGAACGAGCCGTTCCTGGCATCGAGGATTTCGCCGATCGTGATCGCCGCGTGGATCAGGCCGACGTGGGTATACGCCTGAGGGAAGTTGCCGAGCAGGGCGCCGGTTGCAGGATCAATGTCTTCGGAAAACAGGCCGAGCGGATTGGCATAGCGCTCGAGGCGGCGGAACAGCGCCACGGCATCGTCCACTTCCCCCATCATAGCGAGCGCTTCGACCCACCAGAACGAGCAGATCGAAAACGCGCTCGTGGTGTGGCCGAAATCGTCGAGATGTTTGTAGCGCAGCATCAACCCATCTGGCGCAAGTTCGCGTTCGTAGGCACGTACCGTCGACCGGAATCGCGGATCCGCGGGATCGAGCAGTCCGAGCGCCGGTAGCAGCAGGTTAGACGCATCCGGGTACTGCCCTTCGAACGCCTGCGTAAAGAACCCCAGTTCTTCGTTGTAGGCGCGTTTGAGCAATTCGGGGCGGACCGTGTCGGCCCACGCCTGCCAACGCGCGGCACTGGAGTGCTCGCCGAGAAACGTCGCGAGTTCCGCGCCCCTGTTCGCGGCCACCCAGCACATCGCTTTAGAGAACGTGTAGTGGCGCGGTTGCGTGCGGTACTCCCAGAGTCCGGTATCGACCACGTCGTAGGACGCGATGGCGCCTTCGACCAGCCGCCCGAGCAAGGGCGCCAGCGAGGGATCCTCCCAGACGATGCGAGGGTCGGTGAGAATCGTCTCAAGGCACAACACCATCTCGCCATCGACATCGTGTTGCCGCTGCACGTATGCCGCATTGCCGATGCGCACCGGTCCGACGCCGTCGTAGCCGCGCAAAGAGTCCAGGATCTCTTCGTGAAGGTCACGTTTGCCGGTAATGCCGAACATCGGCTGCAACGGGCCGGCATCGGCCATGTCACGCAGGAAGCGAACAAACGCCTCCCCTTCTGCAAGATGACTGAGCCGTCTCAACGCCTCAACAACGAAGGCTGCGTCTCTCAACCAGCAAAAGCGATAGTCCCAGGTGCGACCCGACCCCAACGCTTCTGGAATGCTCGTGGTCGCGGCCGCGATGATTGCGCCGGTGTCGGTGTAGGCATGCAGCTTCAGACACAACGCGGATCGCAGCACGGCCTCGGCCGCAAACGACGGCAACGCCGTCGTCTTCGCCCAGAGGCGCCAGCCGCGGATCGTCTCTTCCAGCGCCGTCTCGGCATCCGGTCCCGACCCGATCGTCGGCGGCTTGCCCGCGCTCAATGTGAAGAAGGTCGGCCGGTCGATCCTGATCGCCGATTCATCCAGGATGTAGGGGGCCGGCACGTTCGTGGACAAGTACAACCGGGAGGGACCACCGACAACTTCCACGCCCCGCCCGGAGGCAACCACTTCGATCTGTGCGCGCGAGTAGTCTGGCCGCGGATCGAAATGAACGCGCATCCGCGGCGTACCGGTCAGTGGCCGCACCAGCCGGCACACTTCGATCGGCGCATCGACCTTCAATCCCTGCAACCGCCGAGGAGCAAAGTCGAAGATCTCGAGCCGGCCGTCGGCGGTCTCGATCTCCGTGCGCAGGACATTGGTGTTGCGCACGTAGGCGCAGGAGGTGCGCCAGTCGTCGAGAGGCTTGAACGACCACGACCCGCCGCGCTCCTGGTCGAGCAGGCGCGCAAACAACGAGGGGCTGTCGAAACGCGGCAAGCACAGCCAGTCGATGCTGGTGTCGGGCCCAACCAGGGCGATTACCCGTCCGTTGCCGATCGCCCCGTGGTGCAGGGGAATCGGCGTCGTCACGCGATCCTGCTGAGCGGCGTTCATGTGATTGGTCCGACCTTACCCTCTGCGGCCAGCCACCTCAATAGACGATCCACGTCGGCAATACCGTCGAGCTTGTGCGTGGCTGATGTGGGACGCAGCCCAACGAGCACGCCTATACCGACGTCGATTGCGCGAAACGCATCCTCATCCGTAATGTCGTCGCCGATGTATGCCACCCAGGCGCTCCTTGCAAATTTCGACTCAACATGCGCGGTGATCCAGCGCGTGGCCTCGCCCTTATGGCCGTTGATGTTCGGCAAATACTCGACGACCTCGTTACCTTCCAGCCGCCGCGCGTGCCCTTCGGCCAGCCATGGCACGGCGAGAATGTCGGCGCGTGCGAACACATTTTCGTGCGAGGCATACGACAGGGGCCGCGTGTGCACGGCGACGCTGACGCCTTTGTCTTCGATCAGCACACCGGGGAATTCGACCGACAGCCGTCGCAAACAGTCCGCGAGACCATCCATCCGCCGCTCGGCAGCGGCAAGATCGGGGTGGGTCGTGCGATCGCCGTTCACCTCGATTTCAAGCCCATGCAGGCCGGCGTGATAGACGTGGTCGGGCAACCGCGTGCGGAGGCGCAGGTCGTCGAGACGACGCCCACTCACGATGCCAAGCGAGACCGTCGGATCGCCGGCAATGTGGTTGAGCACGTTCCATCGCTCTGGTGTCAGCTCGGGAGCGGCGGGGTCGGGGTTGAACTCCGCGAGCGTGCCATCAAAATCAAGGAGCAGGACAAATGCAGTGTCGGTCGGGCGGCGAGCCACCTCGGCTTGAACTTCCGCCAGCATCTACCGCTATTGTGTCGGGAAAATCACTCCGCTGGCGAGAGAGTCGTGCTGATCAAGGCTCAGCTTGAGCGCGCGCATCGCGCGTATACCGTCTTCACTGTATAGCTGACGCAGCAACTCCTGTTTGATGGGGTTGCGGCCCACACCATGCTCAGCAAGGGGACAACCGCCCATGGCAATCACGGCACGGCCGAGTTGCAAAATTGCGTCCCTGCCCTTCTGGACGTCCGCGGCATCACGAGGAATCACGTTCGGATGCACGTTGCCGTCGGAGATGTGTCCCCACACGGCGAGGTCCAGTCCACGCTCACCAAACAGGCGACGGCATTCAAGCATCATGTCGGCAAAGTGATCGAACGGCACGATCATGTCCGCGGCTGTTTTCGAAATGGCGGTGTCACGCTGCTTCGCAAGGGCCACGCGCCGATTCACGCCGGCCGGCACCGCTTCTCGTAGCTCGGCAAACGCGGCCGCTCGCGCACGATCTTTCGGCAACGCAATCTCGGTGTCGTCGAGCACGCCTCTCGAATCGAGCACGCGGCAGAACCGGACCAATGGCGCATCAGTCGTCGCCGAGTCGCGGGCGCCCTCGAGTTGCGCCCATAGATCCGCGTCGCTCGATCGGCCAGGCAGCTCGAGGTCAATCATCAGCACCACCCCGGTGCCGATGGGTAACTCGATGTCCAGTTTGCGATCGACGCCGTCTTCGCGCACCACCTGGATCGATCGCGCGTCGATGTGTTCGATCGCGGCAAGATCGATTCCGTTGGGGTCGCCGGACCGCCACGTCTGCTTTGCCGCGGCTCGCAGTTCGCCCGTCAGGGCAATGGCGGCCTCTTCGGTCGGAACGGGCACGAGCGCGCGACAGATTCCGCCCGGGACCGGCGCAGTGCGAAACGTCGCCTGGACAATGACGCCGAGGGTGCCTTCCGAGCCGATGAAGAGATCAATCAGATCCATTCCAAGGGCGAGGAAGTAGCCAGCTGATCGTTTCGGCACGTCTGGCATGCGGAGATCGGGAATCTGAACTCGCCGAACGCCGGTGGCGGTCTCGATCTCGAATACGCCATCTGGACCAGCGATGTGTTCGCCTCTCGACAGCGTCAGCACGTCGCCACCGGCAAGCACGATCGTCAGCCCGTCCACCCAATCGCGGACGGTGCCGTACTTGAACGTCGCCGCTCCCGCCGCACAGGTGGCGACAGCGCCACCAGCGAACGCTCCCAGATACGTGGGCACCGGCGGGAACCATCGGCCAGTCTTCAACAGCTCGTCCTGAAGAACTTGCAGCGGCACCCCGGCACCAACGTGAACGCGGTCGGGCTCCACGGAGACGGCGGTCAGGCGCGCCGTGCTCAGCACCAGCCCGCCAAACGGCGTGGCGCCGCCAGTGAGCGAGGACTGAGCGCCGACTGGAAGAATGGCGCGCGCGTCTCGAAGACAGGCCGACACATCGTCGATCGACGCAGGCCGGACGACGCCTTCGGCCTTGCCGCCCGGGTAGTGAGCGGCGTCCTCCAGAAACGACTCCACCGATTCGAGTTCCGGCGTTGGCGACGCCGCCGATGCTGGCGGCATCGCGTGGATGCGGGTGGGCACACGTCATTCTAAGTGAGCCCAACACTCGTCACAGCAAAAGCCGCCGCGCGCCGCCTGCGGCGGCCGGTTCACGCGCAGAATGCCGATCATGCTGAGTGACGCCGTTCGAGATGTTCGCTACGCGATCCGCCTGCTGGCCGCATCGCGAACCTTCACCATCGTTGCGGTGCTGACGCTATCGCTTGGCATCGGCGCCAACACCGCCATCTTCAGCGTCGTGGACGGCCTGCTGCTACGGCCGTTACCCTACACGGACCCCGGACAGTTGTTGTTCGTCGACAGCGTGCTGGCACGGCCTGACGGCAACACCGATGTCCAAATCTCGTACGCAGATATCGAGACGGTGCGACAGCAGGCACGATCCATCGCAGCCATCACGCCGTGGAACACCGGATGGGGACTGGCGCTCGAGGGCGTCGACGGCGCCCGTCGCCTCGAGTCGAACTTTGTCGGACGCGACTATTTCTCGATTCTCGGCGCCTCACCACTACTGGGCCGGGTCTTCACCGCTGAAGACCATGCCGTCGGCAGCGACACGCCATTGGTCGTCATGCTGAGCGAAGCCACGTGGCGGCAGGACTTCGGCAGCGACCCGTCGATCGTGGGCAAGGACGTGCGCCTTCAAAACCGCGTGTTTTCGGTGGTGGGGGTTATGCCCTCTTCGTTCAGCGACGTCGCGACCAGCCTTTGATGTGGCGTCGCTCGATAGCCGGCTGCGCACCGAGGAGGCACCACTGGCGTTCGCCGCGGTGCTGCTGAATCTCTATGGCGGGCTCGCCCTGGTGCTCGCGGCCATCGGCGTCTACGGTGTGCTCGCTGCGGCCGTGGTCAGCCGAAGCCGCGAACTCGGCATTCGCGCGGCGCTCGGCGCGGATCCGCGACGGTTGATCGCCGGGATTGTGTCCGAGGGCCTCGTGATCGCCGTCGCTTCGGTGACGGTAGGTGCGCTGGCCGCATGGTTGCTGACCCGCACATTTCGCGGATTGCTGTTCGGCGTCGCCGGCAACACGGTGATCACGCTGGCAGGCGCCGCCGCGATCCTGATCACCATGACCGCATGCGCCAGCCTGGTCCCGGCGAGGCGCGCATCGCGTATCGATCCGATCACCGCATTGAGGAACGACTAGCCTCCCGACGTGCCGATCCGGCAACCGGGAGGCGCTGATGCGGAGCGACTGTGCCTGGCGCGATCACGCGCGTGACGGCGGCAGCGGTCGCGCTAGTTAGGCAGATCCCGACTCGCCACGCTGAGAATGCGACGATCCTTCGTCGATTGCACGAACCCAACGACGTGGAGGTTGTCGCGCCGCCAGTCGTGCGGAATGCGGACGGACACTCGTGCGACGGCCTGGCCGTTGCCGGCCTTCTGCAAATGACGCACAACTCCCGAATGACGGAGGGTTCGGTTTGCGTTCTCGCCACGTTTGACATCGACGACGAGGCGGTGCTCGGTGATCGCGAACCAGAGCTCGGCATCCTGCTCGACTTGCAGGCCTGGACCTGAAGCCGACACTGACACCTGGTCGCCGGCGGACCTGACGTCGATCACTAACTCCGGTTTCCTAGCCTTGGCCGCGTCGCGAAGTGCGCGCTCGATCGCACGTTTATCGCTGCCGATCATTTCGCGTGCGCCATCGACGACAAGTTGTGGCGTGTAGATGCTGTCGAGATTGAAGCGCCCGCCGTACTGCTGCTGGCGGGATGTGAACTGCGGCGATCCAAAGGGATCCTTCCAGCCTTGATGATCCCAGTAGGTCACGTGCTGACTCATCGGAATCACCAGGACGCCGTCGATCGGTTGTTCCGTCAGCAGCACCTCGAGCCATCCGTCGGCCGGCGGGCAACTATTGCAGCCTTCGGAGGTGAAGAGTTCCGCCAGCACCGGAACCCGTGGCTCCTGCGCATGCGCCTCCACCGGCGGTGATCCACCGACCAGAATCCTGGCGGCAAGCGCGAGCAGTGCAAATCCGGTCGCCGCCTGCAGCGTTCGTCGCGTCCACGGCGGAACAAACCAGCGACGCATCGCATCAAGGCCCGTGGCCCACATCGAGTGACACGCCAGGGCAAGGCTCACGTGCGTGGCTGCGAGGCCGGAGTAATAGAAGCGCGACGCTAACGGAGGAATGAACGTCGGCACCACCGACAGGTAGTAGCTGATGATGACCGGGCTCAGCAAGTTGATGGCCAACCCGTCACCCAGATAGGCCCCGGCATGGGAAGGCGCGCTGGCGTCGCCGGCGTTGAGCGACAGTTGAATGCCGCCGTCCGGGTAGCGCGTCGCGCGATAGAGACATGTCACACCGAGCCACGCGAGAAACACTGCTCCGGCGACCTTGATGGCGGCCAATGCGCCTGGCCAGACCGCGACCAGGATCGACAATCCCAGTCCGCACGCGATGGCAATGGAGGTGTTGGCGAGCGCGGCGCCGAGCGCGGTGAGGTAACCGGCACGGCGCCCGCCGATGAGCGTATTGCGGACCACGACCGCGGTCGTCGACCCTGGAGTGGCGACGAGCACGATCGTGAACGTGACGAAGGCGAGATAGCTCGAATTGAAGCCGCTCTCGCCCACTGCAGCGTCCCTATCGAGCGTTACTTCTTCACTGCGGCGTTCGACGTCGCTTCGGCGTGATACCGCTTCTCACCCGCTTCAATGCGCACGGCGAGCTTGTTTGATGCCGGCGGCAGCGGGCAGGTCGTCCACGGGTTGTAGGCGCACGGCGGATTCTGCGCGCGGTTGAAGTCCATCACCACCTTGCCGTCAGGACCCGGCGCATCGGTGTACAGGAAGCGGGCAGAGGGATACGTGGAGTCCGCGCTGGTCAGATCGCGGAACACGAACCACAAGCGCTCGCCCGAACGCCACGCTTCCATGTTCGCGGTCTTGCCGCCGATCGTGACCTGCATGTTGCCCGGGACCGTAAACGGTTCGAGGTCGCCGAGGATCGTCGGCGCCTGTACAACTTTCGGCTTGTCGAGCGGGGTGAACTGACCAACGACCTTGTAGGCCGGGTTGGCGGCGTACCACTTCAAGCTCGAGAAGTTCTTGCGCAGCGGCGCATTCTGGTCGCGCACCCGAATCGCGAGGCGCGGTCCGCTGAAATGCAGGAAGAACGACGTCGACTTGTAGGTGATGAGATCGGCCGGGCGGCCCTGCCCCGCAAGGCGCAGCGGGCCATCCTTGGCGGGCTTGCCGTTGTAGGTCAGCGTCTGGCCATCGGCGGCCTGGATCGTGACGTCCCTGCCGTTCATCGTGATCACGCCGGCCTGCTTCGGCACGTCGCCAAACTCGAGCACGATGTCGTTCAGCGGATCCGACCCGAACTTGTTTTCACCAGGATTCAGGAAGTGCAGCCCGGCGACGGTGAACCAGCCATCGTTGGCGAGCAGAATCTTCTCGCGCTCGGCTCGGAATGCGTTGAGACCGGCAGTGTCGTAGGTGCCTTGCGCGGACGCGACCGTCGCGACCAGTGTCAACGCCAGCAGGCTGAGTCGTTTCATGGGTTCCCCTCGAGAATAGCGATCCGGCGAATTCTATCAGCGACGCGTGCCGTACAGGTCGTCACCAAGTGACACATCTGCACCGCTCCACGCCGTGTCGAACGACGCCTTCGCCGCCGCCGACGCCTTCTTCTGGCCGTCGATCGCCCGGAACAGGCCGTAGAGCGACCGGGGATTGCCGGTGTTCTTCGTCAAATCGGCTCGAAACACGCGTTCGGCGTCGGCGAATCGTCCGGCCTTCAGCAGGACGGCACCGAGACGTTCGCGCTCCGGATTGAGCCAGTCAGGCGGCTCGTTGTAGCCAAGCTTGTCTTCGGCGGCCACGGCCGCGGTGAAGCCGCTGATGGCGCCGGCAGTATCACCCTTCGCGTCGGCAATGCGCGCGGTGAGATCCGCGACGGCAACCGCCACAACCGCGGCAGCGGTGTTGGACGCGCCAACCATGGCATCGCCGGGAATCCTGGCCGCAGCGGCCTTGAGCGACGCGAGATCAGCCTCGGCTTCGCCAATCTTGCCGCTCGCTGCGAGCGCCGCGCCATGCGCGAAGTAGTAGAACGCGCTCTGAACGACGCGCGACGACGCCGGCGGTTTCGTCTCGAGGATGTCGGCCCATTGGCCAAACCGCACCAGGACGTTCAGTTCCTGGGCGACGAACGGCTCGATCATCACCATTTGATCTGCAATCGGGTCGGCGATCTTCACGGTGTGCTGTGCCGCCGCCCTGGCCTGCGCAAGGTGGCCGGCGTACATCGCCGCCGCCGATTCGAACTGCAGGTTATGGCTGTAGTACATCGCGGCATACAGTCCGCCGGTCGCGCCGGTCGCCTTGAAGTAGCGCTCGTCGACCGCCGCCGCATCAGCGTTGCTCTTTGCCGACTTCGCGTACTGGCCGGTGCGGATGTAGATGTGTGCCGGCATATGGACCAGATGACCGGCGCCAGGCACGAGCGTCTCGAGGCGGCCCGCTTGCGGCATCGCACGATCTGGCGTGGCCGAGGCTTCGACCGCGTGGATGTAATAGTGATTCGCACCAGGGTGATTCGGGTTCGCGGCCATCACGCGTTCGAGCGCGGAGACAATGTCTGCTGTGCCCGGTTCAGGCGTGCCATCCGGCTTGTAGAGACGCCACGGGCGGAGGTTCATCAAGCTCTCGGCGTAGAGCGTTGCCACGTCGAGATCCGCCGGGAACCTCCTGGCCAACTCACCCATTGCCGAAGAATAGGCCTGTTCGCGAACGGCCTGATCGCCGGCCGCGTCGGCAACGTAGCGCCTGGCGAGAGCATCGACAAGGCCCTGCTCAACCTCGCTGCCGGCAGCGCGCCCCTTCTGCGCTTCTGCGAGGTGCGCGTAGCCCTGCTTCAAGCGATCGGCGGGCGCCGTGTCGTTGATATTGGTGCCTAAGGCGAGCGACATGCCCCAATGCGGCATGGGCGATGCCGCATCGCGGGCGGCAGCAAGCTCGAACGACCTGAACGACTCTTCGTGATTGAAGCCGTAGAGCAGCGTCAGCCCCTCGTCAAAAAACTGTTGTGCCTCTGCGTTATCGGTCTTGATGGCGCGATGGTAGGCCCCGAGGTTGCCAATCAACGCCGTGCGCGCGGCAGGTGCCGCGGCGCCATGCGCGTCATGCGCGGACTGATTCGTGGCCGGTGCTGGGGCCGGCTCACGCGAACACGCGATCGCCAGGCTCAGGGTCAACGCGACAAAAGGTGCTTTTGGGTTCATACGGTTCGACTCCGGCTGTTCAGCCACAACACAGTTTCCGCACCGAGGAGCAGGCTCGACACCGTCAGGTGCGCGACCTGCGCGGCCGGCAGCAGGTAACCGTACGCCATGTAGAGGCCAACGGCGATCTGCAATCCCGCGAGCGCAAGGACCACGAACGCCCAGGACACGAGCGGAGAGCGCTTCGAGAGCAGCCACAGTGTGACCACGGTTGCTGCCATCAGGACCACGAACGCCAGATCGCGATGGATGAAATCCAGCCGCCCCACGGTGCCGATTGCCAACTCGCGGGCGATCCCCGAGTCCAGGGCGTGATCCACGGCACCACGCACCTGCGTGCCGACGCCTGCCTGCAAGAGCGTGAGCGCAATCAAGACGGCAATTGCACCAGTCGCACCCTTCGCCCCGGTCGCACTCTTCGCACTCGTCACGCCAGATGCGTACGTGGCATAGAGCAACAACTGCACGATGATGATGGCGACGATCAGGTGCGCCGTGACGATCCACGCTGCAAGTTCATGCGCGACGACGCGCCCGCCCAGCCATCCCTCGAAACCAACCAACAGGAACGCAGCAATGGTCGTCCACAGGATGTGTGGGTCGCGGCGGTGGTGACGCCAGGCTGAAATCGCCGTCGCGAAAATCAGGATGCCGACCGACGCGCCGAGCAGCCGATTCACATACTCGGTCCACATCAGGACGGGATTGAACTGGGACGGATCGAACTGTGGCGGCAGGCTGGCGGCAGAGGCCGGGGGAATCCACGACCCGAAGCAGCGTGGCCAGTCAGGGCAGCCCAGGCCCGCGCCGGAGGCCCGGACGAGGCCGCCAACGAGAATCAGGAAGTAGGTGGTGGCGGTCGTCCAAAGGGCGAGCCGTTGAAAAGACGTCAGGCGCACCCCTCAATTATCGCCGTGAAACAAAACCCGCGCGCCGGCAGTCTAGTGCCCCATGGCCCTGACCTCCGACCTGCGTCATTCCGTGCGTTTGCTGGGACGAAGCCCGATCTTCACGCTGACATCGATCGTGTCCCTGGCACTGGGGATTGGCGCTGCAGCCGCGATCTTCAGCCTGACGGATGCCTTGTTGTTCGAACCCACCGTAGGGGTCAGGAACGCGTCGGAGGTGATCGATATCGGCCGCGCCAACGAGGGCAGCGGCTTCGACAACATGTCCCACCCGGTCTACCGGTACCTGCGCGACCACAGCCAGACCACCGATGTCGCGGCCATTGAGTTTGCCGGAGGTCCCATGAGCCTGGGGACCAACGGCACGAGTGAACGCGTCATGGGCACGATGGTGTCGGCGAATTATTTCGACGTGCTTGGGACACGGGCCGCAATGGGACGATTCTTCCGGCCGGATGAAGATCAGGTCCCGGGTGAGCGGCCGGTCGTGGTGTTGAGCCATCACCTGTGGACACGGCGCTTCAACAGCGACCCCGACATCCTGAACAAGCCGTTGCGCTTGAACAATCACGAGTTCGCGGTGATCGGAGTGGCGGAGCCCGGCTTCCAGGGATCCTCCATGGTCGGCACGGATCTGTGGGCGCCCTTCGCCATGGTGCAGGTGGTGCGTGGCGAATCGAGTTCCGCGCGTCTCACGGAGCCTGGCGGCGCCTGGCATGTCGCGATCGGACGATTGCGGCCGGGCGCCACGATCGAGCAGGCGCACGCCGAACTCAACACCCTGATCGAGGCGTTCAAGAAGTCCGAGCCGCGCGCAAATCCGCGCCACACCATCAACGTTGCACCAATGGGTCGCATCCCAGGCCCCGTCCGCACGCCGTTCCTGGCATTCATCGGATTCCTGTTTGCGCTCACCGGTGCGCTGCTGGCCATTGCCTGCAGCAACGTCGCGGGAATGTTGCTGGCCCGCGCCGCCGTGCGCCGTCGTGAAATGGCGACGCGCCTTGCCGTCGGCGCCGGGCGCGGCCGCCTGATCGCACAACTGCTCACCGAAACCGTGGTGCTGTTTGTCGCGGCCGCCGTCATCTCGTTGCCGCTCACCTACTGGCTGATCTCGCTGCTCCAAGGGTCGCTGCCGGCGCTGCCGTTCACGATCAACCTGCAACTGGCTTTGAACATTCGCGTGATGGCGTTTGCCTTCGGCATTGCCCTGCTGACGGGCGTGGTGTTCGGTCTCGCACCCGCGAAGCACGCGCTCGGCGCGGATCTCGCAACAATGCTGCACGGCGCCAACGCCACACCCGACCGCCGGCGGTTCCGCCTGCGCAACTCCCTGGTCACCGCGCAAGTCGCGCTGTCGCTGATGCTGGTCGTCACCGCGTTCTTGTTCCTCCGTTCGTTGGGCAAGGCGGCACAGACCGATCCGGGATTTCAGACGGCCAACATCCAGATCGCCACCGTTGATGTCGCCCTCTCTGGTTATCGCGGGGACCGAGCCGTCGAACTGGGCACCCGGCTCAAGGAGCGGATCGGCAGCATTCCCGGCGCTGACTCGGTCGCAATCGCCCGGATGATCCCGCTGCAGGGCAGCGGGTTCGGGATGGGCAGGCTCACCGTGCCAGGGGTCGAGGGCCCGGCCAACGGCGGATTAGATCCTGACTGGGATGTGGTGTCAGCCGAATACTTCCGCACGATCGGCATGGACATCGTCGAGGGGCGGCCGTTCCGCGACACAGATCGCGTCGGTGCCCCGTGGGTCGCCATCATCAACGAGACCCTGGCGCGACAGGTCTGGCCCGGCCAGTCGGCGATCGGCCGAACCATGCTGCAGGACATGGGCGAAGGCAACACGCGGCCCCTGCAGATCGTCGGCATTTCGCGGGATGCCAAGTACCGCTACATCAGTTCGGGGAATGAACCGTTCATCTACGTGCCGACCAGCCAGCAACCGCAGACCTCGATGGAGATCTACATTCGCCATGCGGCCGGTCGGCAACTGGCGGCCGATGTCCGCACTGCGATCGCACAAGTCGACTCCAGTGTGCCGGTGATCATGCTGCAGTCGTTCGACGATGCCGCGGCGATTGGGTTGCTGCCGCAGCGGCTCGCCGCGTGGATCGCCGGAAGCGTGGGCACGATCGGCGTCTTCCTCGCGGCCCTCGGCCTCTACGGGTTGATGGCGTTCCTCGTCGCCCAGCGCACGTGAGAGATCGCGATTCGGATGGCACTCGGCGCGTCGAACGTGGAGATGCGCGCGATGGTACTGCGCCAGGCCGGCACGCTCGGCGCCATCGGTGTGGCGATCGGCCTCGTGCTCGCCGCGGGTGTCGGCACGCTTGCGCAAGCGATCCTGGTCGGCGTCGCGCCGATCGATCCGATTTCCTTCGGCGGCACCGCCCTGCTGTTTGTCGCGATCCTCGCGCTCGCCGCATGGACACCGGCAAGCCGGGCGGCAGCAACGAATCCGGCTACGGCGTTGAGGGCGGAATGAGTAGCCAGTAGCCAGTAGCTGGTAGCCAGAAAATGCAAACCGTTTGCAGAAATTAGCGACGCCGATTTCGCTGCAGCACAGTCGCGTGAATCTATCTGCTAGATAGTAGGAACGCCGTTCAGACACGATCCATTGATGGACTACCGAGACCTCGTCGTTTGGCAGAGGTCAATGGATCTCGTGGAGAGTATCTATCGCGAAACTCAGAAGTATCCGGCGGAGGAGCGCTACGGGCTGACGTCTCAAATGAGTCGTTGTGCCGTTTCGATTCCATCAAACATTGCCGAGGGCCAAGGACGACGGGCGTCCGATCTTGAGTTTGCGCGATTCCTGGGCATCTCGCTCGGTTCGCTTTGTGAACTCGAAACGCAAGTTGAGGTCTCGCGTCGAATGGGATTCGTAAGCGACGAACAGAGTTCCAAGCTGCATGCCGATATGGCCGAAATCGGTCGAATGTTAAATGGGTTGATTCGCTCGCAACGAGGCTAGCCTTTCTGGCTACCGGCTACCGGCTACTGGCTACTTCAAACACCCTGATCATGGGCGTCTCGTTGGGCTGCTGCGTTGGGTCGCGGAACTCGGCGGCGATCTTCAGGCCGCTCACGGGAGCGACGGTGAAGGCGGGCTGCCAGGGCGTGAGTCCGACGGCTTCGAAGCCCTCGCCGCGTTGCGCGGCGGAGAGCTTGGCTTCGTCGGGACGTCCGTACTGCCAGCGGTTGGCGATCTCACAGAACGGGCGACCCGTGGCGTCAGTGCGGTTGCGCAACTGCACCACCCAGGTGTTGTTCGCCGGCTCGATGCCGCCACCGCCAAGCACCATCAATCGGTACGCCATCGACTGGTAATACGGCTCGCGATAGATCCAGGTCGGCTGCCACTGTTCCATGTCGTTGCGTCGTGAGAAGCACAGCGAGTAGTAACGCGCGGCGGGCAGACCGGCCCAGTCGACGAGGTTCTGGAAGCGACCCTGTAGCGAGCCGTTCTCGCCGTCACGGAAGGGCAACTCGAAGTCGAGCACCGCATACTTCGAGCGGTTGCGCGCCAGGATCTCGAGCGCGGCCGCCTCGTCGGTCGCCGTCAGAAACCTCGCCGCCTCCGGCGCGCCGGTTTGCGTGGGATTGCTGACCGGCACTCGATGCGCGGTCTGCGTGATCCAGTAGCCCTGATCCCACCAGTTCATGATGCTGAACGACGCGGTGGGACCGTTGCTCGAATAGCGAGCCAGGTAGTGATCGGCGACTCCAAACGGCTCCGGGGTATTGGTTCGCAGCCACCGCATCGCCTCGTACCATTGCTGCGGCATGCCTCCCGCCCGGGCCGTCGTCAACGCAGCGGGCACCACGTTGGGCGCAATCACGAGGCCGGCAACGGCAATCACGGCGAGTTCGCGCTGGAACGGGAGTCGATAGGGCGCCTGCGGGGTGGGGTTGTCCGCGTGGGGGACGCCTCCCAGGTCGAGCACGCGCGTCGCCAGCCACGCAATCACGACGGCCGTCGACGGCACAAGGTAATAGCCGAAACGATTCTGCCCGATCGTGGCGACGTAATTGGCGATCGTAAAGCAGAGGATCAGCAGGTGGTCGACGCGTTTCGAGAACCACGTGACGATCGCGAGGGCCAGCACTGCAATCAGCCCGACATAGAACCCGCTGCGAAAAAAGATCCACGGCTGCGACCACGCCCAGTTGCCCTGATACAAGAACAGCGGTCGGGCCTCGAGCACGGCCATGCGGGTGGGATCCGGGCGGAATCTGCTGACATCCATCACGACCTGGTTCACCAGGTCTGGCATCAGCATCCAGGTCACGGCCACCACCACTGCCGCGGAAACGGCGCCGATCGCCAGCAGCTTCGTGACCTGGTCGGCAAAATAAAACACCATCGCCGATACCAACAACAGTCCAACGAGCGCAGCGACCTGCGTGCCGTAGCGATACAGCCCGGGATCCTGGAACGCGATCACGATCGCGAGCGCGATCACCGACGTCGCGGCTGCAAACTGCGCGGCCGAGGCGCACCGCTTCGGCGACACGATCGCCGTCACGATCACCCAGAGCGCAAGGATCGCGACAAAGTACGCTCCGCTGGCCCACGCCAGCAGGTACAAGCCGAGAAGAATGCCCGCGCCGATCGTCGACCCGTAAGCCACTGAGGCAAGCGTCGCAAACGAGAGCAGGACTTCGAGTCCGTGGTGATCCACAAACCCGATTAGTGAGCGATCGAGAAAATGACCTGGGAGCAGCGCCGCCAATAGACCGGCGATCATCCCGGCCCGCCGATCAAATGCCAGCGTCGCCAGCACCCAGACCACGCCAACTGCAAGCACACCAACGATTGCGGGCACAAACGCCGCCACCCGTTCGATGTGTTCGGTCGAGGCCTGGCGCCCACCGGTCACGAAGGCCGCGGTGGAAATGATGGTATCGAGCAGCGGCGCGACCGCGACGTATTGGCCGTCGGGTGCGGCGTAGGGATCAATCGTGACGCGATGCGGGAAGTTGCGGACCTGGCTCTCGGCGAGTCGCACGTGATACCACGCGTCGGTCTCGAGAAAATTCACCCGCGCTCCCCCGAGCACGTCGTCCCAGGGCGCCCACACGCGGAGCCCGGCTGCGACCGTCAGGATCACGGCCAGCATGATGACGTCGAACTTGCGCAAGCGGGTTGATGATAGCAGCCGGGCGTAACGTTATCGCAGCCGGATCGTGCTCAAGCGCTCGCCAGCCAGGAATCGCTCTCGGTCGCTGAGCTTCCACAGTCGCGTACGGTGCGACGTCCCCGCATCGAGAATCGGCGGCCAGTCCAGAGCACCGGCCGGCAGACCAGCGAACCGGGCGCGAAACAGGCTTTCTTCCCACTGATCGAGCACGATGTAGACCGGCCGCCGTTCCGCCTCGAGAGCGGCGGTGACCTCAGCCAGGGAGGCAGGCGCCGCGGCTTCCCATCGCAGGATCGGGCGTTCCGTGTAGTAGCGCATCGAGCCGCTTTGTTCCCCGGCAACCAGCACCGCAGCCGGCGGCACGTCTTCGTTGATCAGGTCGGCGACGCGCTCGACACGTCGCAGCTGGTCGGCGAGCCTGAAGACCCCATTGGAGCGCGCCACCATTAGCGCATGCGCGGTCACGCCGAGCAGGATCACGCTCAGCAGCACTGGACGCACTGCCGTCGGCCAGCGCTCGATCCAGGCCGCAAGTTCCGCTCCCGCAAGGACCGCGAGGACGGCAAGGGCCGGCAGCAGGAATCGCAGGTACGACCAGTCGTCGAACACTGCGTAGACCAGGTAGGCGGCAACGACCAGCGCCACGATCGCGGCGAGCGCGCGGACCAAGCGGTCCGAATGTCGTCGAACCACACCAAGCGCCGCCAGCAGCAATACCGGCGATGATGCGATCAGCCAGGCGAAGTAGCGCGACGCATTGGCGCCGATGTTTGATAACGCAAACAGCTCCTCCGCCGATCCGTAGCCGGAACGGAAAGGTGATCCGTACCATGTCCACTGCAGTAGCGCCATTCCGGCGCCCGCGATCGCCACGGGTGCGGCAAACAACACACGACGCTGCGCCAGCAACAGCGGCACAACCGCAAGAGGTGCCAGGTTGGGTCGAATCAACACTGCCGTCGCACACGCAATGCCCGCCGCCACATCCAGCGAGCCGCGCCGGCGCGCGAGCAGTGCAAAGCACGTGAGCCACGCGGCCGTCACCGGTACATCGCTCATCGGCTGGATCGCCTGATACACGAAGACCGGGGCGAATCCGATCAGCACGGCGGCGATGATGCCGGCGATGCTGCCTGACAGCTGCACCGCCAGGGCACCGGTGGCCACGATCGCGATCGCGCCGCACAGGACGACCACCAGCGATGCGCCGGTGGCGCCGCCCATTGCCTGAGGCAGGGCCATGAGCAGTGGAAGCCCTGGCGGATACGTCGGAGCCTGTAAGCCGTCGGTCGCGGGCCGCCAGCCGAGCGGCGACGTGATGTAGGGATCGTGCCCTCGGGCGACGTCCGACAGCTCGTCGCGATGAAACAACCGTCCCCGCATCAGCAAGTCCGATTCGCTGATATACCCGGAGGCGTCGGCACCGGCGGCCGAATGCGTCGCCATCGCCATCACCATCATCGTCGACAGCGCCGCAATGCCGCCGATGATGGCGGTGTGCCGCTGACAGACGCGCCAGGTCTGTTCGAGGTCGGTGGAGGTTGCCTGCTCGCGCCGTGCCGCAAGATACCAACCGGCGAGCACGAGGCCGGTGAGCGCCGCGCTGGGCCAGGGCGAGCGGGCCGAAATACGAACGCCGCCAACGGTGGTTCGAAAACCACCACTGACGGCGATCACGATCGTTGCCGCTGCGAGCGCTGACGCGATTCCGAGTAAGAGGCGTCTATTCAGTGACGAAGTCCTGTCGGCCTGACTGGCCTATCGTTTCGGAATCGTCCAGTAGTAGACCTTGCGGCCGTCGACGTCGAGTTCCTTCTCGGGCTTCCAGTCACCCATGTCGAACGAATGCGACACGATGCGCGTGCCAGGCTTGCATTCCTTCATCAGCTTCGGCATCAGCTTCACGTTCAGCGACGGGAGCAGGTACAGCGTGATCACAGAGGCGCCGCTGAGATCCTGCTCGAAGAGGTCCGCGTGCACAACGCGCACGCGGTCGCCGACGTTGTTCTTCGCCACGTTCTCCGTCGCTTCCTTGATGCGATCGGGATCGATGTCGAAGCAGATGCCACGCGCGCCATACTTCTTCGCGGCGGTCACGGGAATGCGGCCGTCGCCGCAGCCAAGGTCGTACACCACGTCGTTCTTGGTGACGGCGGCCACCTGCAACATGGCCTCCACAACCGGTTCCGGCGTGGGAACATAGATCACGTCGGGACGCCGGCTCGGCGCCGCGGTCTGCGCCCACGCCGATGTGGCGCCGGGCAGGCCCGCTGCGACGATCGTCACGGCCAGGGCAAGAAGACGATTACGCATTCGAAGTAACCTCCTTAGGTCCGAGGCCCAAGTATACCCTTCTATGTTTCGCGCCGTTTCAGCACTCCTCGTCGTTGTCATCCTCATCCTTGCGGTGCCGGCGATCCAACATTGGAGCGAGCAGCCACCGGCGCCTCCACCGCCACCTCAGCCGGTTCGTTCAACGTGGTTGCCGCCCGACAACCTCGAAGTCGGCGCGGGCGGTGATTACGCATTTGGACTTGCGCTCGCACCCGATGGCCGACGGCTGGTCTATCCCGCGGTCAAGGCTGGGGTAGCGTCCCTCTGGTTGCACGATCTGCGCAACGGCGAGTCGCGATCGCTGCCAGGCACCGACGGCGGGGCGATGCCCTTCTGGTCGACTGATGGAGTGACCATCGGCTTCGTCGCCGGCGGGCACTTCCGCTCCATCAATCTCGACAGCGGTGCGACGACCGTTCTTGATCCGGCAGGTTCGGCGCGTGGCGCGGCGCTCGGACGCGCCGGCGACCTGGTGTTCGCGCCGGCTGCCAATGGTGGCTTGATGCGCCGGGATGCCGCAGGCTTTGTCGCGCCACTCACCACGCTCGACACCGCGGCTGGTGAAACGTCACACGCCTGGCCGGCGTTCCTCGGTGATGGCCGCCATGTCGTCTTCCTGGTGACGGCCGCACAGCCATCACGTGCTGGTATCTGGATCACCGCACTCGACACGCCGTCCGAGCGTCGCAGGTTGTTCGCATCAGATGCCCAAGCGATCGTCGTCGGCAGTCAACTGCTGTACGTGCGCGATCTCACGCTGATGGCGCAACCGCTCGACATGACGACATTTGAAGCCGCCGGACGTGCCGAAGTGGTCGGCCTCAACGTCGGGCACGGCCCGATCGGCCAGTTGTTCGCGACCGCGTCCTCGGACGCGCTGCTCCACGCCGCACCGGGAACGGCACTACGAGAACTGAGATGGGTGGCGCGCGATGGACAGCCTGCGGGACCGGCCAGCGAACCCGTTGACGCGTGGGATCTGCGCATCTCGCCTGACGGGCGGCGAGTGGTCTCGACCGAAGTCGACCGGCAATTGCGCACGCTCGATGTCGTGATCCGCACCGGTTCACAACCTGCACCACAGCGGCTGTCGCTCTCGACCGATGTGGACGAAAGCGGCGTCTGGTCGCCGGATGGATTGCGCATCGCGTGGGCCGGCCAGCGCCGCAAGGTCATGGTGCGCGGCGCCGGCGCCGTGTTGCCCGAACAAACCATCGCGACGTTCGATACGCCCGTCCAGGTGTGGGACTGGTCACGAGACGGACGCGCGCTGCTGATCGGGCGCAAGCACACCGACACGGGCGACGACCTGTGGATTCAACCGCCGGTCGAGGGTGCGACCGCGCAGCCCTATTCAACGGCACCATTCGATCAGGCGTTTGGGGTGTTCGCGCCGGACGGACAATCGATCGCCTATGCGTCGAATGAATCAGGACAGTTCGACATCTACGTGGATTCGTATCCCAAGCCCGGCGCACGCGTGCGTGTGACAACCGCGGGCGGCACCGAACCCCGCTGGAGCGCCGACGGACGCGAGGTCTACTTTCGCCGCGGGTCGGAACTGTACGCCGTTTCGCTCGATCGGCTCGAGGTCAAAGGCATCACCCGGCTGTTCGACGCAGCTGCGCCGATCCGTTCCTACGACGTGTCGAAGTCGGGCCGCTTCCTCATCAACGTGCCTGCAGCCGGCAGCCCCGCCTCGCGGATCACGCTGATGCACCACTGGAAGCCTTGAGAGGCTCGCCTGTGGTACCGATGGCCTGATAGCCTGTTGCCCTGCCAATGAAAATCGCGACCTGGAACGTCAACGGCATTCGCGCCCGCCAGGGCCAGCTGCTCGACTGGCTTGCCGCCGAGAAGCCCGACATCGTGTGCTTGCAGGAGATCAAGGCGTCCCTCGATCAGTTGCCGTTCGAGCTGCGCGACATAGAGCACTACTGGAGCTACTGGCACGGCGAGAAGGGCTACTCCGGTGTCGCACTGCTGGTTGCCAAGTCCCTGGTCGCCGCCCTGCCGGCCTGCTCGCATCCTGCCTTCGACTTCGAGCAGCGCATTACGTGTGCGAGCGTCCCGTCACCGGCGGGCGACGTGATGATTGCATCGATCTATGTGCCGAACGGCGGCAAGGACTTCGACGCCAAGATGCGCTTCCTCGAGGACCTTGACGCGTTTGTTGCCGACGCCGAGCGGAACCAGAAAGCGATCGTGTTGTGCGGGGATCTCAACGTCGCGCTGGCCGAGCGCGACATTCACCCGAAGCTGCACAAGCCGAATCAGATCGGCGCCCGGCCCGAGGAACGCGAGTTGCTGCAGCGCATCATCTCGCGCGGTCTTGTCGACGTGCACCGCTCATTCGAGCCCGACAACGACAATCTCTTTACCTGGTGGGCGCCGTGGCGCAATCAGAAGGAGCGCAACATCGGCTGGCGCATCGACTACGTGCTCGCCTCGAAGGCGCTCGCCGATCGCGCCGCCTCTGCGGTCGTCCAGCGGGAGATCGGCAGCAGCGATCACGGCCCTGTCGTGGTCGAGTTTCGGTAAGCCGGGTCGATCGCGGAGGCGGCGCGAACTAGTGCTGCGGCAGCTTTTCGATCGCGGCTTTCATCGCGATCGCCTTCTCTTTCATCAGCGGGTGCGCGATGGCCACGTCGATCAGATTGATCGCGAGCCCTTTGTTGCCGGTCCGCGCGTAACACTGCGCGCCGTTGTAGGCGGCTTGCGCGGATTTTTCTTCGGCGTTCTTCGCGTCCCGCTCCAGCCGCTCGAGTTGGCGTTCCTCGCGCGTTGTTGCTGGCGTGCCGCGCTGGCCGATCGAGTCGGACACCCGCACGCGATCCT
>JAYQOO010000014.1:0-49927 GCA_038144855.1 Acidimicrobiia bacterium
TGAACCAGAGAGGCGGAGGTGTCTGCATGGGTGGTCCTGGTGTCGGTGGCGACGGGCCGCAGATGGTCGTGATTGAGCAGAACAAACAGAAGTACCAGTTGAACGTGTTCCTCAACGTCCAGAATGCGTTCAACAACGTGAACTACAACGCCTACATCGGCAACCTGTTGTCGCCCTTCTACGGCACGGCGACGTCGGCGCAGGCGCCGCGACGCGTTGAGGTCGGCTTCTCGCTCGGCTTCTAGACCGCGGCTTCCTCGGAGAACGCGACAGGGCTCACGGGTCACCGTGAGCCCTGTTTTTTTTGTGGCCCGAGGCCTGGCGCAGCCGCGCTGTGTACACTTGGAAGCGTGAGCTCTCCCTCTGTCATCGTCGTGGGCGCCGGCATTGTCGGATGCACCGTCGCGTATGAGTTGTCCAGATCCGGGGCGCAGGTGCAGGTACTCGAACCGCGTTCGCCTGGCCAGGGCGCGACCCGGGCGTCCGCCGGCATTCTCGCCCCGTTCATCGAAGGACACGGCTCCACGCTGCTGCGCGATCTTGGCAAGCGCAGCCTCGATCTCTTCGATCCGTTCATGTCGCGTCTTCGCGACGACAGCGGTCATGAGCTGATCTACACGCGCAACGGCACGTTCGAGATGGCGTTCTCCCAGGAGGACGTGACGCGGCTGCGTGACCTGTCAGCCCTGCTGGCGTCGCGGCAGATCGAATCGCGCTGGATCGAACCGGCCGGGTTCGCCGAGTTCGAACCCAGCGCCGCGCCTGATGCGGCCGGCGCCCTGTTGATTCCCACCCATGGCTTTGTCGGCGTCACGTCGCTGACGCTTGCGGCGGCGACCGCGGCGGAGAAGTTTGGCGCCAGGTTCAGCGTCGCCACCGGCGCGATCAACATCCAGCCGGCTCAAAACGGGCGCGTCACCGTTCGCACCGCGGACGCAACGCTTGATGCGGATCGCGTGATCCTGGCGGCAGGGAGCTGGTCCTCACAGATCACGGTCGAAGGCGCCGCGGCCGTTCCAGTGAAACCGATCCGCGGCCAGTTGCTGCAGTTGCAGGCACCCCCGGGAGCGCTCCGACGAGTGATCTGGGGCCCCGACGGCTATCTGGTGCCCTGGCCGGATGGCTCCGTGCTCGTGGGCTCGACGGTTGAAGATGTGGGCTTCGACGAAACACACACGCACGATGCGGTGGAACGCCTCAAGGCCGCCGCGGTATCGCTCGTGCCCAGCCTCGCCGGCGCCGAATTGGCGAGCGTGCGAACCGGCCTGCGGCCCAAGGGGCCGGATGACGTGCCGGTGCTCGGCAGATCGCGGGTCGTGCCCGGGCTGATCTACGCGACCGCCCATTACCGAAACGGCGTGTTGTTCACCCCGCTGACCGTCGCCCTGGTCAGCGACCTGGTCTTCGATCGTGCCCCAGACCCAGCGCTTCGCGACCTCGATCCGGCGCGATTTGGTGGTCTCTAGGCGTGGGCGGATGTAACATCCCACCAAGAACATGGCACTTCTCACAGCAGACGAGACGGCCGAGCACCTGAAGGGCCTCGACGGGTGGACGCTCGCCGGCCACGCGATCACCAAGCAGTTCACCTTCCAGGATTTTCCGGAAGCGGTGCTGTTTGTGAGCGCGCTCGTGCCCGGCGCCGAAGACGCGGATCATCATCCCGACATCGAGATTCATTACAAGCGCGTGGTGCTCAGCTACACGACGCATGATGAAGGCGGCCTGACGGCAAAGGACTTCGACGGCGCCGCCATGGCAGACGCCATCGCCGCGAACCTGCCGCACCTCGAAGAGTTCGGCGACGGCTAGCCATGAAGCTCAAGAAGCTGTACTCGTCACGCGAGGTCGCCCAGTTAACGGGACTCACTGCGAGACAGCTTCAGTGGTGGGCCAAGCGGAATTTGTTCCCGCCCGCGGTTGAGTCACACAAGACCGAAGCCGGCGGATACACCGAGCGGCGCTACTCGCCGATCGAACTGCTCGAACTGATGGTCCTGGCCGATCTGCGACGCAAAGGTTTTACGGTCGCGCGCATCCGCAGGTTGCTGCAGATCCTGAAGCACCGCTTCAAGACCCGTCTCTACGAAGCGATCGAAGGCGGCGGACCGGTCACCCTCTACATCGACGGCAACAACATCTACGCGCGCACCGAAGACGGTGAGCTGTTCAGCATCCTCGACAACGAAGCGCAGCCGCTGATGATGATGGGCGAAGACATCAAGCTGCGTCAGCTCATCGCGCGCGAACGACCGGCACGTCGACGCGAGAAGGGTACTGCGAAGTCCGATAAACGCGGTGCGTCGCAGCCTTGAAGTCAGCCTCTTTCGCCTCGAAGATATTCGGCACGAACGTCTGAGGATTCCGATCGATGATCGGAAACCACGTACTTTGCACCTGCACCATGATGCGGTGCCCCTTCTTGAACGTGTAGTTCTGCGTGTGCAGGCTCCAGGTGTACTCGAGCACCTTGTTCGGCTCGATCGCCTTCGGCTTCTCGAACCCCTCGCGGTAGCGGCCGCGGAAGACTTCGTTCGAGACCATCAACTGGTAGCCGGCAAGGTTCCAGTTCGACGGGTTGTCCTCCGGATACACGTCGATCAACTTCACGATCCAATCCGCGTCGCTGCCGGTGGTTGATGCGAAGATGTGCGCTTTGATCTCACCGGCAATCGTCACGTCTTCAGCGAGCGGTGTCGTCTCGTAACTGAGCACGTCGGCGCGGTCATCGACGAAGCGCTGATCTTCAACCAGCCACGTCGACCACTTCGATCCGCCCGGGAAATAGGTGGCCTGGATCGGCCGCTGACGATACGGCACTGGATGCGCGGGATCGGACACGAATTCATCGAAGCCGTTGCCGTTCATGTTCATCGCCAGCGTTTCCGCTGAACCGAAGTAGAGGCTCCTGGTCTCGGTTTGCCGGGTCGGCGGCCACTGATCCCAACGCCGCCACTCGTTCGATCCGGGCTCAAACGTCAACGCCTGCGGGAAGTCCTTCACGCCCTTGTCCTTGAGAAAGTAGGCGAAGAACGGCGCCTGCACCTTGTCGCGGAAGTATTCGGAGGTATTGCTGCCAAACGGAATCGCGCCCAGCGAATCTCCGGTGCCGTTGGCCCAGCCGCCGTGCCGCCACGGTCCGACGACGAGGTAGTTCATGCCCTGCGTGTCGTGTTGTTCAAGCGCGTCGTAGATGGCGATCGGCCCGTAGAAGTCTTCCTGATCCCACCACCCGGCGACGTTGAGCGTCGGCACTTTCACGCTCGTCAGGTGCGGGATCATCGTCTGCCGCTTCCAGAAGTCGTCGTAATCCGGATGCGCGACGTAGTCGTTCCAGGTCGGGATCTTGCCCTTCAGGTATTTCTCGTTGATGTTGGAGAGCGGACCGAGTGACAGGTACCAGTCGAACGTGTCGTAGCGGTCAAACGAGAACTGCTGCACGTCCTTGCCGCTCTCCATCATCGCGGCGTACTCGAAGCCGTAGCTCAATCGAAATGCGCCGTTGTGATGGAAGTCGTCGCCAAGCCACATGTCGGCGGGCGATGCCTGCGGTGAGATCGCCTTCAACGCCGGGTGCGGCTCGATCGCGCCCATGATCGTCGTCCAGCCGTCGTACGACACACCGAGCATGCCGACACGGCCGTTGTTGTTGCGGACGTTCTTGATCAGCCAGTCGATGCTGTCGTAGGTGTCGGTGCCTTCGTCGATGGCGCTTCTGTCGTTGCCGCGCGCGGGACGCTGCATCACGAAGTCGCCTTCGGAGCCGAACTTCCCGCGAATGTCCTGGTGCACGAAGATGTAGCCCTCGTCGGCCAGCGCCTTGTAATACGCGTTGAAGTTGTTGGCCGCGCCCTGGATGCCATACGGCGTGCGCTTGAAGATGATCGGCAGCGGGCCGGTCTGATTCCTGGGCACGAAGATCTTGGTGTTCAGCCGCTTCCCGTCGCGCATCGGGATCATGACGTCGCTCATTTCGAAGCGATCGGCAGGGCCCGGTTTCTGCTGAAGACGTGCGTCCGCCGTCGCGAGGACGAGGAGGCTGACGAGGGCGAAGATGAAGGTTGGTGCGGCTGCGCGTTTCATCCGCACAGCCTACGGGTTCGCGGGGCTGGCGTCTACAGCTTCGGCTTGAGCATCGGGAAGACCTTTTCGAGGTCGTCCGCCGGACGCGGAATCACGTGCACGCCGATCAGTTCCCCGACGCGGCGCGCGGCGGCAGCGCCGGCGTCGGTTGCGGCCTTTACCGAGCCGACGTCGCCGCGCACGATGGCGGTGACGAGGCCGGCGTCGACCTTCTGCCAGCCGACGAAAATCACGTTGGCGGCCTTCACCATGGCGTCGGCGGCTTCGATCATGCCGACCAGTCCGCGGGTTTCCACCATGCCGAGCGCTTCGCCGTATTCCTGCTTGGGTGCCACGGGATGAGTTTATGTGATGCGGCCGCGAGCCGCAATCAACAACGGCTCGACCGTGTCGCCGTCCACCAGCCAGGCCTGATCCACCAGGTTCGAGACCACGCACGAGTGGTTTGGGATGATTCGCACCCGATCACCCGGTTCGAGCGGCGTGGTGCCGGTGACCTTCACGGTCGCGTGCTCCTCGGACAGGCGCTCGATCGTCAGGTTGTCGTGGCCGACCACGTGTCCGAAGCCGGGCGCAGGCGTAAAGCCGCGAGCGCCGTCGTTCGTGAGCGTCTTGCTCCCGCTGTCGAGGATGATGCGGTCCTTCGCGGGCTTGCTGACCACGGTGGCCATCACCGTCAAGGCGCAGTCGTCGATCGTCGCGGCGCCAAGCGCCACCTGGGTGCGATCGAAGTAGACGTAGTTGCCGGGACGGTACTCGGTGAACTCCTTGTGCGCGATCGAAAAGCGAGCCGGTGGCGTGGCGCCGGCGCTGACTTCGTCGACCGGCAGGCCGGCCTTCTTGCAGCGCTCCGCGATGTCGCCCATGCAGCGCGCCTCGGCAACCGCCATCACCTTCAGTTCGTCCTCGGAGTGCGCATGGTAGGTCTGCCCGGCGTGTGAGAGCAGCCCCCTGAAGTTCAGCCCCTTCAACGCGGCGATGCTGGTGATGGTCGGCAGCGTCTCGCGTGTGTCGGGGTCGATGCCGCAGCGATGGAAGCCGACGTCCACCTTGACCAGGATGTCGACCGTGCGTCCCGCTCGCGTCATGGCGTCGGACCACTGGCGCGCGACTTCGAGGTGGTCGACGATGAACGACAGCCGCGTGCGATCAAGCAGCGCGATCACACGGTCGGCGTTCGACGGGTTGATCGGGTAGGGCAGCCGGATGTCGGTGAAGCCGGCGTCGGCAAACACTTCAGCCTCGCCGAGCTTGGCGCAACAGATCCCAATAGCGCCGCGATCCAGCTGCCAGCGGGCAACGACGGGACTCTTGTGCGTCTTGGTGTGAGGCCGGAGGCGAATGCCGTTGGCACTCGCCGCCGCCTGCATGCGATCGAGATTGCGAATCGCCTTGGCCCTGTCGATCAGGACCGCAGGCGTAGGTAGGTCGGTGAGTGTCACTACTGTGGCTTCTTCTTCGCCGCTTCGCGTTCTTGTGCGCGCGCGCCGCTCATGACACCCTCGAGGCCGTAGTTGGCTTCGTGGCACGCATACTCGTAGACCATTTCACCTGGCGCCATGGTGTTGAAGGTCAATTCGCCGGTGAAGGGCGCCGTGAAGGTCGTCGGATCCTCGACCGTGAAGCGATAGTTGATGGTGTTGCGGTCGCGCCGCGTGAGGCGCTCGGTCACCTTGAGGTTCTCCCACGAACCGCGGAAGCCGTGGTTGGGATGGAAATTCGTGGTCTCGATGACGAGCGTGTCGCCTTCCCAGCGGCCGATCGAGTCGCCGAACCACTTGCGCAAGTTCGCCGGCGGGTGGGTGCCGTTCATGCGCACCACGCGCGCGTCGTGCACCATTTCCGTCAGGATCACGACCGTGTCCTTGCTCTGCACGATGGTGTAGCTGTTGTTGTAGAAGTAGTTGGGCAGCATCGGTGGTCCGCCGTTGTTGCCGAACGAGGTGATGCAGCGCTCCGCCAGCGGGCGCAGTTCAGGGTGGTCGAACTCGCTACCCTGGGTCTTGCGTAGCGCTGCCGCCTTCGCCATGCGCTCGCGCGCCTCGTCGGTGTATCCGGGGATGCGGCCCGTCGGCGGATCGATGATCATCGAGCTGCGCGGCTGCCCATCGACCCGCAACACGCGGTCGCCTGGATCGATCCAGAACGAGTTGTAGCCGCCGACCACGCCCGCGCCGCCCTGCCACACGCGTTCGAGGTAGGTGGGCTCGGCGTTCGGGCTCTTGCGCGCCTCGCCGCCAACCGGCGGCGCACCGCGATTGGGATCGCTGTCCTGCTCGCGGAACTCGATCGCCGCACGCGTCCGCTTCTCCTCGTCGAGTGCGGCTTCTTCGGTGACCACGAGCGGCGTGCCCGGCCGCAGGCGTTCGAGCGGCGTGATCGTGGCGTTGGTCCAGTTGCCTTGCAGATCAGGGCGCCCGTCAGCGAGGCGCGGAATCGCGGCCGGCTTGGCGGTCGCCGGCCGAGCGGCCGCCGGCTTCTGCCCCGCGGCAGGAGCCTGGGCGTTGACGCTGACGATGACGAGCCCCATCAGGGCGCCGGTTAGGGTCAGTCCAGCGAATCTCATTTGATCGGCTCCTTGCGCAAGTGCCCGTACATCAATTCCGTCACGAACTCGACGCACTTGAACTGGCCGAGTTGCGCGTTCTTCTCCACGCGCCGATAGAGCGGCATGCTCATCTTCCAGGGCCTGGTGAACGTTCCTGGATCGTCGATCGTGGCTTCGTAGGTGATGTGGTCTGCGTCGGTCATCGTGAACCGCTCGGTCACCTTCATCTTCTCCGAGTGATGGTTGCCAGCGCGATCGAACCACGTCTGATCATTGAAGCCCGAGGTGTGCACGACGAAGGTGTCGCCCTCCCACACCCCGTGCGACATGCCCATCCAGCTGTCGATCTGCGCCGGGCCCGGATCCTTCATGTAGACGTGCCGCACCGCGCCCGCGTATTCATACGCGAAGAACGTCGCCGACTGGCTCTGCACAATCTGGAACGGAAACGGCATGTAGGTCGCGCGTGGAACGCCCGGCAGATAGCACTTCACCTCCGGATCGCGCGTCAGCCAGTTCTCCTGGTTCTCCATCTTCTTCTTCAGGCCTTCCGGCGTGTACGGCAGTTCGTCGCCGTCGACCACACCGGCGCCGCTTGGCACGGCGCCGACGGCGCCAAATGCGAGCACTTCCTTCGCCGGGACGGGGACGATCGGCCCCGGCCGCATGGCCATTGCCGCCTTCGCGGTGTGCGCCTGGATGTCGTAGTTGGCGGAGTTGATGGCCTGCCAGAGGCCATTGAGATCCGGCTTGCCGTTCACGCGCGGAATGGCGCCCGCGCGCGCCTGCCCTTCAACCGCTGGACTGGCTACCAGCGCGAACGTCGCGGCGGCCACAGCGGCCACGACCGAAACCTGCACAACCGAAACCCAGCGCATACGCACCTCGGGGGCGGATTATATGCGGCCCCTCGTTCATTCGCGAACCTGAGGGCATACGATTAGTCAATATGTTGACAGCTTACAGGCACATAAAATAGTCTAAATCGTATGCGAACGACTTTGGATCTGCCAGATGGCCTGGTAGAAGAGGCTCGAGAAGCGATCGGATACAAGTCGAAGACGGACACCGTCGTGTTCGCCTTGCAGGAAGTCATTCGCCGCAAGCGGAAAGATGAATTGAAGGACTGGATCACCAAGTGGGAGTGGACTTCTGGCCCCTTGGAGATGCGCGCGAAGAGTCGCCAGCGGGTCAAGGACCCGCAGAAGCCGTTCGGCGTCGAATGATCGTCGTCGACAGTTGCGTCTGGATTGCAGCCTCGCAGCAGAAGCGGGTTGCAGAAACCCTTCGCTCGCTTCTCGAAGCGGACGAAGTCGCCCTAGCCCTGCCCGTTCGTCTTGAGTTGCTTGCCGGCACATCGCGCCAAGACCGGGTGCGGTTTCGGAAGCTGTATGGTGCTCTGCCGCAATTGCATCCGACCGACCAGACCTGGAAGATGCTTCCGGAGTTCATCGAGAGAGCACACGACGCTGGCGAGAGCTTCGGCCTGCCCGGCCTATTGATCGCCGCATCTGCGGCTGAAATCGGTGGCCTCGTGTGGTCATTCGATAAAAACTTCGCACGCATGGAACAGCTCGGCTTCGTCCAGCGTTACGATCCGCCAGACATCCACTGACGCCGTCTTCGCTACAGCAATCCGATCGACGCGCCCGGTCTGAAGTCGAAATTCGGCAGCACGCGTCCTAACGCAGCGCGATCGATCTTCACGTGCTTCGACATCACCTCGCCAAACACCGTCCGAAAATCGGTCGTGACCGCGAGGTCTCTGCCCTCATAGCGGTCATTGGTGGCTAGTCCCGGCCACTTGCCATGGACGCGACCGCCCTTGACGCCGCCGCCAATGATGAACATCGCGTTACCGTGACCGTGATCCGTTCCGCGGCTGCCGTTTTCCGCCACCGCGCGCCCGAACTCCGACATCGTGAGGATGATCGTGTCGGCCATGCGATCGCCAAGGTCGGTCGCCAGCGCCGCCACGCCCCGCGAGAAGTCGTCGAGACGATTCGCGATTTGTCCGGTCGCGGCGCCCTCGTTGACGTGGTGATCCCAGTTCGTGCTCTCGGCAAACGCGATCTCGAGGCCGACGTCCGACTTGGCGAGGCGCGCGATTTCCTGCATCGCCTGGCCGAACGGCGATCGAGGATACGCCGCGCCGTTGGCAGGACGGTATGCGCCTGCCGTCTTCTTCGCCAGCACCTTCATCGCGTCAAACGCATCACCAGCCGTGCCTCGCAGCGCCTGGTCTTGCTGCGCCGCGGCGTAGAGTTCTTCGAACGACGTCCGCGCGCTCATGTCCGCGACGGCAAAATCGTCGGTATTGCCGATCGCCAGCGCCGGCGCGGTGCCCTGTAATGCGCGCGGCATCTGCCTGGTCAGCGCGATGCCGCGAAGCGGACTGCTTCCTTCGGAACCCTGGAGAAGTCGATTGAGCCAGCCGTCGCGCGTGCTCTTGATGCCGGGCGTGGCTGACTCCATGTAGTCCTGGGCGTCGAAATGCGAACGGGTCACGTCATGAGAGCCGGAAGCGTGCACAATCGCCAGCGACTGGTTGTCCCACAGCGGCTTCAGTGCCGACATGCGTGGATGCAGTCCAAAGAACCCATCCAGATTGATGGCGCCTTCGCTGGAACCGGGTTTGGCGACCGCGATGGTCGGGCGTGCGCGATAGTAGTCGGCGTCGCCAAACGGAACGACCATGTTGAGCCCGTCGACGGCGCCGCGCTGAAACACCACTACCAGCAGCCTGCGGCGCTCTGCGGATTCAGCCGCAAGCCTCGAGACGAACGCCGGCGCAAACCCGAGTGACAGAAGGGCCATGCCACCCTGGCGCAAGAAGATGCGTCGCGAAGAACACTCCGGTGCAATGGCGTGGTCGTGGCGGTCGTGGTCGGCCATGATGGTCTGCGCTTCCTTTGTGTTGTGGCTACTGCCGTTGAAACTCTGGCGCCCCGATCTTCAGCGCGAGCGTCTGTTCCTCGGTGAGCGGAACCCACACTCCGCGGACGTTGTTCGTCGACAGCTCAACCGCGAAGTTCATGCGGCTGACGAGCGCGCCGGCATTCACCCACGTCGTGGCCGTCTCGTCGTAGCCGGTCGGCGGCTGGCAGAAGAACAGCGGCATGCCCATGTCGCTCAGGGTCCGCGCCAGCGGAATGGCGTTGCGGATCTCGGCCCCGGTCGCACGGAGCGCACTGGCCACGAACTCGAGCGGCGTCTTCACCTTGACCCGCCGCGCATCGGCTGAGAGAAATTCGGGCGAGGTCAGCAGCGCCTTCGTGACTTCGCGCAGATCCCCCCTGGTGGCGGTGAAGCGTGTGGCGACACGATCGATCAGCGCTGCGGGCGGGTTGTCGCTCACGAAGCGAATCGCGAGTTTGGTGGCGATGTGTCTGGCGGTCGACGGATGCGCCGCGACGATATCGAGCACGCGCTCGCCATCACTCTCGCCCCCGCCGGCCTTGATGGTCTGGCCGAGGACGATCTTCTCGCCGCGGTCGTGCCGGTTTGCGGCGTAGACGAATCCCGAGCCCTGTCGCGGCTGGATAGTCCAACCCGAAAACGCTTTGGCGACATTGATGATGTCGTTTTGCGTGTAGCCGCCGTCGACGCCGAGCGTGTGCAGCTCAAGAAGTTCGCGCGCGTAGTTTTCGTTGAGCCCCGTCGATCGCCTTTGCGGCACCGGATTGGCGCGTCGCGCTGAGGCCTGTCTTGCACTGTTCGCGCCTCTCGCACCCGTCGCACTTTCCGCACCTGATGACAGCCAGTTGTCGAGATAGAACAACATCGCCGGGTGTTTTGCCGTGGCGCCGAGCATCTCCCTGAACGACCCAAGCACGTACGGGCGGATGGCGTCGCGCTCGTAGGCACCCACGTAGTTGCGGGTGGCGCCCTTGCCGGCGAACACGTTGAAGTGGTTGAACCAGAAATCGACGAGGACTTCTTCAAGCTGTCGCTCGCTGTAGACCGCGCGCAGCAGCCTGGCTTGCTCGAGGTCCGAGATCACCTGGCGGCCTTTGCGCAGCGCCTCGCTCATCGGTTCGCGCGGCTGATTGGCGTCGTTCCGCATGCCCGGTTCAGGCCGTCCGGCGTCAGGGTTCTCGAGTTGCCGCTTGCGCCGTTCCTCCATCGCCGGGCCGGCGTATTTGCGCTGGATGGTAGCGGCGTCGAGCGTCAGCGTTTCCAGCGTCGCGAGCCGGCGATCGAGCGCAACGTTGCCGATTCGCGAGGGCGATAGCTGTTCATCCAGCCACTGCTGCAGCCCGATCGCCTTGACCCGTTCGACCTCACCCGGCCTGGGGCCGAACGTGAGTCGATTCAGCGCGTGAACGATCTCGTCGTCCTGGGCTGGCGGCGCGGCAGTGGCAACAGAACTGAGTGCAACAGCGAGAAGAAGGGTTCGGAACATACGGTAACCTTGAGCTGGCCCGCCGTAGTCACGGCGAGCGGTTGCTGTGTAGTTCGACCGGGTCCGCCCGCAAATCGTTTAACCCCATGCCTCTTCATGTTGTCCCTGCCACCGGCTCCATTCTCGACACCGTCCTCAACGACACCCATCCGCTGTGGGGCGACGGGCTTTCCAGGGAGAACTACGCCAAATCCTGGGCAGCCCAGCTGAAGACGCCCTGGGGACAGCACCACCTGGATCGAGTGGCACTGGTTGATGGGCCACACGTGCTGTGCAGCGCGAAACGCTACGACCTTTCGATCCGGATCGACGGACGCATCCGCCGGGTGCTTGGTATTGGCGCGGTCTTTACCGCGGAGCCGCACCGCAGCCGCGGTTGCGCGCGCGAGTTGATCACGCGCATGCTCGACACCGCCGTCACCGAAGGCCAGGAGTTTGCGACGCTGTTCTCTGAGATCGCTCCGGCGTTCTACGAGAAGCTCGATTTCGTCCCTGTACCGCTGATCGAGACGACGCTTGAGGTCGACCAGAAGAGGGGCGGAGCGCCGGCGATGCTGGTGCGAAGCGGTGACGACAGGGATCTGCCATCAATTGCGGAGATGAGCGTGTTCCGCGCGAAGGACGCGCGGCTGGCGCTTGATCGCAGCGAAGAATTCATCCGCTTCAACATCACCCGCAAGCGGCTGCACTCCGGCCTGGCGCCGTCAGGCGCGCGCAACACGGAATTTCTGGTCGTCGAGGAAGGCCTTCAGGCCGTCGCCTATCTGGTCAGCTCGGAAGAGAATGGCCGCTGGACGATCGAGGAGGCCGGCGACCGGGATCCCGCGGGAGCCCGGCTCGGCGCGATGTTGCAGGTCATGCTGGCGCGATATCCGGGCGAGCGCCTGCCGGAGATCAAGTGCTGGTGGCCGAAGGCGCTGGTGCCGCCGCAGGTAAAGATCGCGGCAACGGCGCCGACGCAGTCCGTGCTGATGATTCGACCGTTACGCGATCGCATCCTGCCGCTGCCGCCGCTGACCGCGTCGGAAGTGGTCTACTGGCACGCGGACTATTTCTAGAGCTCGGTCTTCTTCCGCACGCCGCCGAGGTCGAACATGCCCGAGCGGTCCCCCGAACGCAGGTAATCGCCAAGGCATTTCCGAGAACAGAACATCCCGCCGTCGTCGATCACGTCGGTGTGCGTCATGAGGTCCGAATCGGCCGGCATCAGCTTGTGCCGTCGCAGCTCGAACAGGTCGAACGGCTGGTTCTTCGGGAACGACTCGTTGCACTGCTTGCACCGCATGCTCATGTGTGGGTCCCTGGCAGAGTCTTCTGCGCCATTGGCGGCGCTACTTGATGGCCGAGAGTTTAACGTCGGCGGCCTTGGTTTCGCCTTCCGAAATCGTGAGCTTCGACGCCAGTTCCTTCACCGACGCGAGGAACTCCGGGTCACCGGCCTGGCCGTCTTCAAGTCCCTGCAACGCGACCACGAGGTAGCTTTCGGCGGGCAGCGCCGTGACGCGGTATCGCCCTTCCTGGTCAGGACGCGCCGCCTTGATGAAGCGCGACTGATAGGTCCACAGCTTGTCGTCGCTGGGAAACACCACCACGGTGGCATCGAGCACGGGATTGCCTTTTGAATCCGTCACCTGGCCAGACAGGGTGCTGACCTTCTTGGTGAGAATCACCTGCACGCCGGACACGGTTTGTCCCGCGGGGAACTCGGTCGGCGTGTCAGTGATGTCCTGGCCGCTTACGGACACCGACTTCAGTGTCCACCCTTGCGGCGGGGTGGCGCGGATCACCATCGGTTCGCTCAGGTTTCGCAACGAGAAGGACCAGTCGTCGCCCACGCGCGAGGTCTGCATGCCCGGGCCGGCAAATGCTTCGGGCGATCCAAGGCGGCCGCCGATCTGCAGTTGCGACGGGCGGAAGTCAAACGGTTCGCCGGTGTCGCTGACAACTGTGCCGGTCAGCGTCGCGCCAGGCGCCGTGACGAGCGTGATACCCGACACGTCATCATTGCCGACGGTCAGGTCCATGCGCGCCAGTTCGAACTCACGAGCCGCGCCGGCACGGGCCTGCACCTGGTAGCGACCGGGCGCGACGTTGGCAAGACGGAAGGTGCCATTGCCGTCGATCCGGCCGCCGTTGCCGCCCTGCTGCAACGCCATCCCGGGTCGGCCGGACCCATTCATCGGCACAAGCAACACGTTGCCGTTCGTTGCCGGCGCCCCGTCCGACATCATCACCTGCCCGCTGACGCGGACCAGCTTCGTGGCGATCAATCCGAAGTTGACGTTGGTGTTCTCCTGCGACACGGCGAGCGTGACGCGGCCGGCTTCCGAGACGTTCGACGTGCCTGGAAAATACGTGGACGCGTACCCGGACACGTCTCCGGCCGGATCCGTGTACTCCGGACCGCCGCGCAGCATCGCGCTCACGTAGTAATCGCCCGGCGGCAAACCGAACAGCCGGTAGTGGCCCTGGTCGTCCGTAGTGTCACGCGAGTTCTGACCGGCCGGTGTGAGGCGACGCGCGCCGTTCTGGTAGGCATAGCGCCACGCCGTCACCATGGCGTTTGCGACCGGCTCGCCAAACTCGTCGACGACGCGCCCACCGAGGACGCTGCCGCGTGGCAGCGACACCGACAGCTTGTCGAGTATCTGGGCGTCACCGAGCTCGATCGGCGTTCCGGATTCCGAGGGGCGGCGCTGTCCGTATTGCAGCGTGACGAAGCCGGCTTTGCTCACGGTCATCGTGTAGCGGCCGGCCAGCAGTTCCTTGATCTCGAATCGTCCCTGTGAGTCGGTCGTCGAGACTCGCGTCTCGCGCGCTTCGGGCGACATGATGCGCACCTGGGCGCGCCTGATCGGCGTGCCGTTGTCGGCGGCGACGATGATGCCCCGCATGACCGAGGTGCCTCGCGGCGCATCGGCTTGAAGCGGCTGAGCGCGAGCCGGCCGTTGACCGCGCCCGGCCGCTCCGGCGGCGGGGCGCTCTTGTCCACCACCGCCGCCTTGCGCGAATGCTGGAATGGCGCAAGCCAGGAAGACCCCGATCAATAGCTTCTTCACAGAACCTTTATAACCCTGGACCGACGGAAGTGCCGAACGGCCTCAGAACGTGCGTTGTCGAAGGATCTCTCGTGCAGCGTTGACGCCGGAACCGCCCGTAAGTCCGGTGCCCGGATGTGAACCCGATCCGCACAGGAACAGGCCGTTGATGGGTGTGTGGTACCGGCCGAAGCCGAGTAACGGCCGCATCGTGAAGAACTGATCGAGCGACAACTCACCGTGAAAGATGTGACCGCCGGTGAGACCCCAGCCGCGCTCGAGATCTTCGGGCGTCAGTGTTTGTCGCGCCACGATCAGTGATGGCAGGTCAGGCGCGTAGATTGCGAGCGTCTTGAGCGCAACGTCGCCGAGCGCCTCGCGCGATGTGTCCCAGGCGCCGTCACGCAGCGAGTAGGGCGCAAATTGCACGTACGCCGACAGCACGTGTGCCCCGGCGGGTGCGAGACTCGGATCGGAGAGCGACGGCACCGTGAACTCGATCCACGGCGCTGTCGAGAAGCGGCCGTACTTGGCGTGGTCGAACGCGCGCTCGAGGTAGTCGATATCGGGCGCCAGGCGAACCCGGCCGCCGAGCATGTCGCGCGTCGCGCCCGTGAACGTTGGCAGCGCCGAGAGCGCGAGGTTGACTTTGGCTAACGTGCCTCGCGAACGATAGTGCTTCATGCGCCACAAGAACTCCGGCGGCAGATGATCGGCGTCGCATAGCGAGAGGAAGGTTCGCTTGGGATCGACGCCAGACACCACCGTGCGCGACTCGAAGTGCTCGCCGGTTGAGAGCGTGACACCTACAGCGCGATCCTCGTGCGCGTCCACGCGCGCGACCGCGGCGCCGGTGCGGATCTCGACGCCGAAGCGAACCGCCGCGGCCTCAAGCGCGCGGGCGAGCGCGACCGGGCCGCCGCGAACGGCGCGCCCAGCGGGCGATGCCAGTGCCCGGTTGGCCGCTGCGAGCAGCAACTGCAATCCGCTTCCCGCTGACCATGGACCAAGCATCGCGCCGAAGATGCCGTCTGCGGCCACGGTCGCCCGCAACTGCTCTGTCTCGATGGCCTCTGCGACGAGGTCGGCTACGGCCATCGGCCCCCAGCGCAGCAGCCGCCACTGGTCGTCCTTTGGCATCGCGCGAAAGTCGCTGAGCGTGCGCATCAACGCAAACACATCGCGTGCCGACGGAGCATCAACCGAAGGCGGCGTGCTGACGAACAGCGAGCCGATCAGTCCTCCAAGGCGCTGCAACGTGGCCTGGAAAGCCGGCCATTGCTCGGCGTCCTTCGACGACCACGCGCGCAGCGATTCAGCGGTCTCCCGCGGGTCTTCGTAAATGACCAGCGGCCGGCCGTCCGGAGACAGCGTGCTGACCTGTATGGCTGGATCGCTAAATGTGAGGCCGTGCGCGTAGAGCTGCAGTTCCTCGACCACGTCACGGCGCACCGGCCCGGTGGCGTGCGCCAGGATCGGGACGCGGAAGCCGTCTGCGATCTCATCCTCGGCCGCGCAACCGCCGAGTTCTGCGCGCTGTTCGAGCAACAGCGTGCGCACGCCGCTCTTGGCGAGATACGTTGCGCACGCCAAGCCGTTGACGCCGCCGCCGATCACGATCGCGTCGTAGCGCGCCTTCGCACTCATCGCGACGTCCTCAGGATGCGCTCGGCGGCGTTCTTTCCCGGCGCGCCCATGATGCCGCCGCCGGGATGCGTGGCTGACCCACACATGTAGAGGTGATCGATTGGCGTCGTGTATTGCGCCCAGCCCGGCACCGGCCGCAGAAAGAACAACTGCTCGAGGGTCAGTTCACCCTGGAAGATGTTGCCTTCCGTGAGCCCGAAGTCGCGCTCGATGTCGAGCGGTGTCAGCACCTGCCGGTGCAGGATGATGTCCTTGATATTCGGCGCGTACTCAGCAATCGCATTGATGACGGCATCGCCGAACGCCTCTCGCTGCTGGTTGTCCCACACCGCGTCTTTTAGGTGGTAGGGCGCGTATTGCACGAAGCACGACATGACGTGCTTGCCCGGCGGCGCGACGGACGGATCCGTCAGCGACGGAATCACCATGTCGATATACGGCCGCCTCGAAAACTGCCCGTACTTCGCCTCGTCGTAGGCGCGCTCCATGTAGTCGACGCTCGGAGAGATCGAAATCGCGCCGCGGAGGTGTGGACCGGCGCCAGGCAGGCAGGTGAAGTTGGGCAACGCATCCAGTGCGAGGTTCACCTTGCCCGATGATCCGCGGTACTTGTAGCGGCGCACGCCCTCGACGAAGTCGGACGGCAGTTCCTTTTCGTCCATGAACTTCAGGAAGGTCAGGTTCGGGTCGACGCTCGACACCACGACCTTGGCGTGGATCTCGTCACCGTTGTCGAGTACCACGCCGCTGGCCTTGCCATTCCTGGTCAGGATGCGCGTAACCGGCGTCTCCGTGCGAATCTCGACGCCGTATTCACGCGCAGCCGAGGCGATGGCATTCGAGACGGCCCCCGTGCCGCCACGCGACAATCCCCAGGAGCGGAACGCGCCGTCGATCTCGCCCATGTAATGGTGGAGCAGCACGTACGCGGTACCCGGAGATCGCACGCCGAGGAACGTGCCAATGATGCCGGACGCCGACATCGTGGCCTTGAGGACGTCGGTCTCAAACCATTGATCCAGGAAGTCCACCGCGCTCATCGTCAGCAGCTGCACCTGGTTCAGCCGATCGTGAAAGCGCATTTCACGAAAGCGCTTGCCGACCGACAGGAGTTCGAGCAGCCCGCGAGGATCGAGCGACGTGGGATCAGGCGGCAGCATGCCGAGAATCGGCTTGGCGAAGCGGCCCATCTCGACCATGGCCTTGCCGTACTCGTCGTAGGCCTCGGCGTCGAGACGGGAGTGACGCGCGATTTCGCGACGGGTCTTGTAGTGATCGTTGACGCGCCACAAGTAGTCGCCGCTTGGCATCGGCGTCAGGGTGCCGTCGAGCGGGAGCAGCTCCATGCCGTGACGCGGCAGGTCGAGATCGCGAATGATCTCCGGCCTGAGCAGCGACACCACGTAGGAGCAGACGGAGAACTTGAAGCCGGGGAAGACCTCTTCGGTCACGGCCGCGCCGCCGAGCACGTGGCGCCGCTCGAGCACCAGGACCTTGCGTCCCGCTCGCGCGAGATAAGCCGCGCAGGTCAGGCCGTTGTGCCCGCCGCCGATGACAATCGCGTCGTAGTTAGAGGTCCCGCTCGGCATGCCGTCTTAGGGGGCGACCGAAGTTCGCCCGGGCCGCAAGTATACTTTCGCCGTGCCGGTCGGTTCCGCCTTCCACGCGCGCACGCTCGAGCTGTGCGAGAGTCTCAATTACCGGGACTGGGCGGGCTACTACGCGGTCAGCGCCTACGAAACCCATTACGAGCACGAGTACAACGCGATCAGGAACGCCTGCGCACTGATCGACATTTCACCACTCTACAAATATCGCCTCACCGGGCCAGACGCCGTTCGGCTGGTGAACCGCGTGATCACGCGCGACGCGTCGCGCATGGCGATCGGGCAGGTTTACTACACGCCCTGGTGCGATGACGACGGCAAGGTGATCGATGACGGAACGGTCACCCGCGTGGCGGACCAGGCGTATCGCTGGACCGCTGCCGATCCAAACCTGCGGTGGCTGACAGAGAACGCGTCAGGCCTCGACGTTCACGTCGAGGACATTTCAGAAACGGTGGCCGCGCTGGCGTTGCAGGGCCCGACGTCCGCGCGGTTGCTCGCGCAGGTGTGTGATGCCGACCTCTCGTCACTGAAATACTTCCGCGCCACGAGCGGGCGCATTGCGGGAGTACCCGTTGATATTTCGCGAACTGGCTACACCGGCGATCTCGGCTACGAGATCTGGATGCCGTGGGATGCGGCACTGCAGGTGTGGGACGCAATTGCCGCCGCCGGGCACGCGTTCGACCTGCACCCAACCGGCATGCTCGCGCTCGACATTTCACGCATCGAGGCAGGGTTGCTGTTGATCGACGTGGACTTCCACAGCAGCCGCAAGGCGCTGATCGAGTCGCAAAAGTACTCGCCCTTCGAGCTTGGCCTCGGACGTCTCGTGGACATGAAGAAGGGGCCGTTCATCGGCCGCGCGGCCCTGCAGCGCGACACGAAGCGCGGCATCTCTCGCCAGATCGTTGGCCTGGAAGTGGATTGGACCGAGGTGGAGAAGCTTTACGAAGCCGTTGGCCTTCCGCCGACGGCTCCGGCCGCAACGTCACGTGTAGCGGTGCCGGTCTACCAGGGCCGCGTGCAAGTCGGGCGCGCAACATCGACGACCTGGTCGTCAACACTCAAGAAGCTGATCGCGCTGGCGACCATCGATACGCCGCACTACCTGCCCGGCACGAAGCTGGAAATGGAGATGACGGTTGAAGCCGTGCGTCACCGCGCCACGGCCACGGTCGTGCCGACGCCGTTCTTCAATCCGGCAAGGAAAACCGCCGCACCCTTCTGAGCGCGCGGCCTACTTGCCCAGGCGTGCCTTCCGCGCCGCAATGAACGACTGCACGCCCAGCGCGACGTAGATCAACAGCAATCCGCCCATCACGAGTTGCGACAGGACGGCGGGGCGGGTGGCGTCGCCGCCGAGCGCCGCCGGAACGCCGCGGCCACGGGCCGCCAGGCCCCCGATCAGGCCGATGGCGACGGCCGCGTGCATGGCGTGCTTGCGCGCCGATTCGCTGGACCGCGCGATGAACGCGCAGATGACCAGCGCCACGCCGAAGAACGCTGGAATCATCGCGGTCAGACTGGTGCGGCCAGTCATGGTGTAGCTGGCGACACCAAGGACGATCAGGATCAAGCCAAAAAGACGTGTGGTTCCGGGCATGTCTAGGATGATACCTCCGGGAGCGCGCTCACCATTGCCAGGCCCGCAGCTACTTCGCGAGCCAGTCAGCGTAGAGCTGCGGACGGCGATGCTTCATGAACAGCTGACGCGCATTCGACTGCGCAAGCTGTGAGAAGTCGACATCCGCATAGAGGATCTCATCCACGCTCTGCTTCGCGCGCGCCACTACCTGGCCGTCGGGCGCGCACACGAATGACTCACCGGCAAAGTCCAGTTTGTCTTCTTTGCCGACGCGATTGCAGAGTGCGGTGAAATAACCGTTCTGGAAGGCAGCGACGCGCATCTCCGCTTCGTACAATCCCTCGGGCCATTCGTCGACCGCGCCCGCCTGCGGCACGATGACCAGATCGGCTCCGCCGACGGCCAGCGCGCGCATGTATTCGGGGAAATGACGGTCGTAGCAGATCGCGACGCCGATCGTGCCTGCCTTGGTCTTGAAGACGGGCGCGCCCTTGTCCCCGGGCGTGTAGTAGCCCTGTTCGTGAAAGCACGCGTACTCGGTGATATGGATCATGCGCGTCACGCCAAGCAGCGTGCCGTCGGCATCGATTACCGGTGAGCTGTCGTAGGTGTTGTCGCCCTCACGCTCGTAGAGGTTGATCACCGTGACGATGCCGAGCTCTTTCGCCTTCTGCCTGAAGGCGGTGACGGTCGGGCCGTCCAGCGGCTCGGCGAGCTTTCGATAGTCGCTCTCGGCTGGAAGCTGCGGATAGAACCACTCAAAGGCCAGCTCGGCAAAGCAGGCGAGCTGCGCGCCGTTTCGAGCGGCGGTCTCGAGCGCCGCGAGCCCGCGGGCCACGTTGCCGTCCTTGTCCTTGGTCGCGTGCTGCTGGATGAGTGCAATCTTCATGCGTGTGTCATGATACAACCGGCTTTCTGCTCGGCGGTTGCGTCCGTGAACGAACTACTCAACTCCTTCTCCTGGGCACCATGGTGGATGTGGCTGATCGCGGGAACCGGCGCGGTTGCAGTCGGCGTCGCGGCGGTCTTGTTTCGCCGTAGCGCTCAGCAGGAGCAGGCCATCCGGCGGCAGCTCGCGCGCGAGACCGCCCTCAAGGCGCGCTTCGACGATCTGTTCGATCGCTCGAGCGAGATCCTGATCGTCCACGACCGTCGCGGCCGCATCTCCACCATCAATCGCAGCGGCGAGCAGGCCACCGGTTATCTGCGCGACGAGATCCGGATGCTCGATCCCAACTGGATCTTCGGCGCGGACTACCTTGACGCGCTGAACGAAATGATCGCCGAAGGCGTCGACAGCACGCCGCGCTCTTTCCGTTCCGAGCTGGTGCCGCGCAAAGGCAACCGCGTGCCGGTGGACATGCAACTCCGCGTCCTCGTCGGCGACGGGCAGGTGGTTGGCGTAACCGCCATCGCGCGCGATCAAACCGAGCATCGCCGGCTCGAGAGCGAACTGCGGCAGGCGCAGAAAATGGAAGCGGTCGGCCGCCTCGCCACCGGCATTGCGCACGACTTCAACAACCTGATCACCGTGCTGCTCGGCTACAGCGACGAACTGATCGAGGAGGCGCCGCCGAACTCCAACCTGCACTCGGCCGCGATGGAAGTGCGCCGCGCCGCCGATCGCGCGTCGGCCCTGACACAGCAGTTGCTCGCCTTCAGCCGCCGCCAGACCATGGTGTCGCAGTCGGTGGACGTGAACCAGGTCGTTGCGCACATGGAGGACCTGGTGCGCCGGCTGATCGGCCCGGAGATCAAACTGCAGTTCTCGCTCGATCCCGCGCTGGCCACGATCAGCGCCGACAATCAGCAGATCGGGCAGGTGCTGATGAACCTGGTCGTCAACGCGCGCGACGCCATGCCTGGCGGTGGCACGCTGACGATCGAGACCGAGAATGTTGAGCTCGGCACCGACATGGTGGACATTATTCCAGGACCACACGTCGCGCTGCTGGTGACGGATGCCGGGGTCGGCATGACCGCCGAGGTACGCGACCGTCTGTTCGAGCCGTTTTTCACTACCAAGGACCAGGGGCAGGGCACCGGCCTCGGCCTGTCGATGGTCCACGCCATCGTGCGGCAAAGCGGCGGCCACGTCGTGGTCGATAGCACACCCGGTAAAGGGACCACGTTCAAGTTCTACTTCCCGCAGCAGTTGGAAGCGGCAGAACCGGTGCCACCGGGCCCGCCGTCGAGCGGGATGACCGTCAAGGGCGAGGGCATTGTGCTCCTGGCCGAGGACGATCGATCCGTGCGGCGGCTCGTGGTGGCCGAGCTGACGCGCCGCGGCTTCACGATCCTTGAAGCCGAGGACGGTGAAGCGGCCCTCGAGATCTCCAAGCGGGAAAAGGATCGCGTCGATGTGCTCGTCACAGACGTGGTGATGCCGCGGATGAACGGCGCCGATCTTGCGAAGGCCGCCGAGCGCATTCGTCCCGGCCTGAAGATCCTGTTCATTTCGGGTCATCCGGAACGCGCCGGCGCGGGTCTCGATCCGACCGGCGTGACCAATTTGCTGATGAAGCCATTCACCGCCGATACTCTTGCGGCCCGGATCAAGGAACTGATCACCGGAAGGAGCGAAGCGGATGGCTGGAGCGTCTGACACCCCTCAGTTACGACGGGCTCTCGGCAAGTGGGACCTGACCGCCATTGGCGTCAACCAGGTGATTGGCAGCGCCATATTCCTGTTGCCGTCCGATGTCGCCAAGCAAGTCGGTCCGTGGGGACCTTTGGCGTTCATGGCCGTCGGCCTGCTCTCCCTTTCGATCGCGCTCTGCTTTGCTGAAGCCGGCAGCCGCTTCGAGTCGACCGGTGGTCCCTATCTGCCGGCGCGAGCGGCGTTCGGGCGCTTCGTGGGTTTTGAAGTCGGCTGGATGATGTGGTTCTCGCGCGTCACCAGCCACGCATCGGTCGTGAATGGGCTGACGCTGGCACTGGCGTTCTATTGGCCGGCGCTGGCCAACGGCATTCCGCGCGCGGCGACGATCACCGGGCTGACGCTGCTGCTGACGTGGATCAACGTGCGCGGCGTGAAGCAATCGTCGTGGGTCGTCAACGCACTGACGATTGGCAAGTTGCTGCCGTTGACCATCTTCATCCTCGCCGGCATCTGGTTCATCGATCCGTCGCACTTCTCGACCATGCCGGCGGTGAGCCGTGAACAGATTTCGGCGGGCGCGATCCTGTTGATCTTTGCGTATGGCGGCTACGAGGTGACGGGGGTGCTCGCCGGTGAAGCGGCGAACCCGCGCAAGGACGTGCCCTTTGCCTTCGTTGCCGTCCTGATCATTGTCTCGGTGGTGATGTCGCTGACGTCGCTGGTGGCGACCGGCATCCTGCCGGACGTGGCCGGGACCCGCACGCCGCTCGCCGATGCGGCCGCGATCTTCCTCGGCGCCGGCGGCGCCGCCATGATCTCGATCGGCTCGGTCGTGTCGATGACCGGCAACAACATGGGCCAGCTCCTGAACGGCTCGCGCACCATCTTCGCGCTGGCCGAAAACGGCGATCTTCCGCGGTGGTTCGGCAAGGTGCATCCGGAATACCGCACGCCGTCGAACGCGATCCTGTTCTGCGCGGCGCTCGCGCTGGTCCTGGCGCTCAGTGGCTCCTTCGTCACGCTGGCTGCGGTCAGCGCGATTGCCCGGCTGGTGATGTATCTGGCGGTGTGTCTGTCGACCTTGGTGTTACGCAAGCGCGACCGGGAGATCGCCGCGCAGGTGGGGGCGCACTTCAGCGATCCCCTTCAGGCGGTTGCACCGTCGAAGTTCACGGTGCCGCTTGGTCCGGTGATCCCCGCGGTGGCGTCGGTCGTAGCGCTCGGCATTCTCGCTGGCGCCACGAACGCGCAACTCACTTCGGGAGTGGCGGCGCTTGCCGCCGGTGCCATTCTCTACGTGATCGCGCCCAAGACCAGCACCCGCCCGGACTAGCGGTCCCAATCCGCTTCGTCGTCGCCGAATACGTGGGCGCGACGGGATGCCTTCATCGATTCCACCAGCGGCTCGTTGATGAAGCGCACGAGCGGCATCATGGTCTCAAACGTCCAGAGCAGTTGTTTGTAGAATTCGCGTGAATGCGCAAACGCCGCAGGCTCCTCGCGGAAACCAATAAACTGCCAGTGCTGCAAGTAATTCGCCGCCGGATGGTCCTTGGCAAAGCCGCGCGGCACTCGCGTCAGGCGCTCGCCCTTGAGGCCGCCCAGTTTCTTGAACGCCGGGCCGGTGACAATCCTGGTCAACTGCTTGTGGTGCGCCGCGACGTGTTCGCGCACCAGTTGCAGCTGAGATGTGTCCGGTGCCCACAGTCCGCCGCCGATCCAGACCCATCCGGGCGCGACCTCGAAGTACAGCCCCGCGCCGTTCATGCGGCCGAGGACGCGGTTGGGAATCGTCGCCGCAATGTTGGTCTTGAGCGGAGTCTTGTCTTCGCTGAAGCGCGTGTCACGAAATTGCCGCAGCAGGCCGACCTTGGGATCGACCAGCATCTCCGGCGCCACCTTGGGAAGGTCCTCGCCGAGGCGCGCGATCACCTCGAGCATCGGGCCCTTGCAGTGCTGATCGAACTGATCACGCCGCTGGTGAAACCACTCGCGCCGGTTATTGCGCTTCAGTGAGCGGAGGAAGGAAAGAGTCTTCGGAGTAAACATCGTCTGGAACTATTATTTCTCTCATTGTGATTGCAGCGTTACGCGAACTACTGGGCGATCGAGTGTCCACGTCGGACTCTGTTCGGGAGCACCACAGCCACGGCGAGTCCTGGCACGCGCCGGGCGTTCCGGACTGCGTCGTGTTCCCGACGTCGACCGAAGAGGTCTCACAGATCGTGAAGCTGTGCGCCGAGCATCGCACGCCGATCGTGCCATTCGGCATGGGCAGCTCGCTCGAAGGCCACGTCAACGCGATCCATGGCGGCGTGTCGATCGACATGACGCGTATGACCAAGGTGCTGCGCCTGAGCCCGGAGGACCTCGACATCACGGTCGAGGCCGGACTGACGCGGCTGAAGCTCGACGCCCACCTGAAGAACACCGGCCTGATGTTTCCGGTCGATCCCGGCGCCGACGCCACCATTGGCGGCATGGCCGCCACGCGTGCGTCGGGCACGACGGCGGTCCGCTACGGCACCATGCGCGACAACGTGCTGGGAACCACGGTGGTGCTGGCCGACGGCCGCGTCATCAAGACCGGTGGCCGGGCGCGGAAGTCGTCGTCGGGCTACGACCTCACGAAGTTGATGGTTGGGTCGGAAGGCACGCTTGGCGTGATCACCGAACTGACGCTGCGGCTGTCTGGACGTCCCGAAGTGGTGCGCGCGGCGGTGTGTCCGTTCACATCCATGGAGGGTGCGGCGAAGACCGTGATCCAAGCGATCCAGCTGGGGATCCCTGTTGCTCGCATCGAGATCATCGATGAGGTGCAGCTCCGGGTCGTCAACGCCTACTCAAAGACAAACTATCCACTCGCGCCGACGCTGTTCTTCGAGTTCCACGGCATCAGCGACGTGTCGGTTGACGACCAGATCCGCGCGGTCGAAGAGATCGCCCGCGAGCATGGCGCGAAGGAATTCCGGTGGGCCGCATCCCTCGAGGATCGCAACACGCTCTGGCAGGCACGGCACAACGCTTACTATGCGGCGGTGGCGTCACGCCCCGGTGCGCGCGCGTGGACGACGGACATTTGCGTGCCGATCTCGCACCTGGCCGAATGCATTCTGGAGACACAGGAAGACTTGAAGGCGTCGAAGATTGAGGCGCCGCTCGTTGGTCATGCCGGCGACGGCAATTTCCATTTGATCATCATGTTGAACCCGGATGACAAGACGGAGTTCGATACGGTCACCGGCATCAGCGAACGGCTCGTGAAGCGCGCGCTCAAATTCGGCGGCACCTGCAGCGGCGAGCACGGCGTTGGTTTCGGTAAGCTGAAGTATCTTGATGCCGAACACGGAGCCGCGTTGGACGTCATGCGTTCGATCAAGCGCGCCATGGATCCCAACAACTTGATGAATCCGGGAAAGCTGATTCCGTGAGCCTGTCGCCCGGCACGACCGTCGGTCCGTACACGATCGTCTCCAAGCTTGGCGAAGGCGGCATGGGAGAGGTGTATCGCGCCACCGACTCGCGGCTGGGCCGCGATGTGGCGCTGAAGGTGTTGCCGGATGACGTGGCCGGCGACTAGGATCGCCGGGCGCGCTTCGAACGCGAAGCGAAGGCCCTTGCCGCGCTCAATCACTTCAACATCGCTCAGGTCTACGGGCTTGAGGATCGTGCGATCGTGATGGAGCTGCTCGAGGGCGAGACGCTGCGCGATCGGCTTCGTGCGGGCACCATGCCCGTTCGCAAGGCCATCGACTACGCCATCCAGATTGCGCGTGGGCTGGCGGCCGCGCACGAGCGGGGTTCATTCACCGCGACCTGAAGCCCGAGAACATTTTCATCGTCAACGACGGGCACGCGAAGATCCTCGACTTTGGCCTTGTCCGGGAGGCCGTGAGGGAAGAATCCGGCCAGACCATGACACGTGAAGGCACCGCGCCCGGCGTGGTCATGGGCACCACCGGCTACATGTCGCCGGAGCAAGTTCGGGGCGCCGCGATAATCAGGGCAGGCCGAGGTCTACGCGGTGCGCGTCGAGGGCGGCAGCAAGATCCAGATTTCCGCCAACGGCGGCCTTGCGCCGCGCTGGCGCGGCGATGGGCGGGAGATCGTCTACCTGGCCGCGGGCCGCGAGTTGATGAGCGTACCGGTGCGAAGCACCGGAGCAGAACTGGCGTTCGACGCACCGAAACGGCTGTTCGAGTTGACACCAATCGTGTCGGCGGGGCCCGTCTATGACATCACCGCCGACGGCAGTCGCTTCATTGTCGCCACCGCGCGGCCTCGCAGGTGCCCCCCGTGATGACCGTGCTCCAGAACTGGTCGCGGCTGCTTGATGCGCAGTAAATCGGACGGGACTGTCCGGCCGTGATGCTATTCTGTGCATTCAGTGGCAAAACGTAAGTCAGAGCCTTCACTTTTCGATCTCCCGGAATCAGACGACAGCGGCGCACTGCCTCCCTCCCGAGGAGGTATCACCGGCGGTACCGGCGACGGCACGTCGAACGTCCCGCTGCACGAAGCGGCGCAGTCCCGATACCTGAACTACGCGCTCTCGGTCATCACCTCGCGCGCCTTGCCTGATGTGCGCGACGGCCTCAAGCCCGTTCAGCGCCGCATCCTCTACACGATGTGGCAGCAGAACCTGACGGCTGATGCCAAGCATCGCAAGTGCGCCAAGGTCGTCGGCGACGTGATGGGTAACTACCATCCCCACGGCGACAGCGCGATCTACGAAACACTGGTTCGGATGGCGCAGTCGTTCTCGCTGCGCTACCCGTTGATCGATGGTTCGGGAAACTTCGGATCGCTTGATGGCGATGGCGCCGCGGCGATGCGGTATACCGAGTGCCGACTCGCGCGTCTCTCGGACGAAGTCCTGCAGGAGATCGAACAGGAAACGGTCGCGTTCCGCCCGAGCTACGACGGCACCAAAACCGAGCCGGTGGTGTTGCCGTCGCGCATTCCCAACCTGCTGATCAACGGCACGACGGGCATTGCGGTCGGCATGGCGACCAACATCCCGCCGCACAACCTCAACGAGATCTGCACCGCGCTGATCAAGCTGCTCGACAACCCCGATCTCACCACGCTGCAGTTGTGCCGCTGGGTGAAAGGCCCCGATTTTCCAACCGGCGGCCACATCCTCAACTCGCCCGATGAGTTGAAGGAGATCTACAAGACCGGCTCGGGTTCCATCCGCCTGCGTTCGACGTGGGAAGTGGGCCCCGAAGCGCGCTCGACCAAGAAGCTCTACATCACCAGCATTCCCTACGCTGTCAACAAGTCACAGCTCGTCGAGCAGATCGGCGACGTGGTCCTCAGCCGCAAGATGCCGCATCTCGTCGACGTCAAGGACGTCTCGACGGACGACGTGCGCATCGAGCTCGAGTTGAAAGCCGGCGCCGACGACAACCTGGTGATGGCCTACTTGTTCAAGAACACGTCGTTGCAGACGACGTTTGCCGTGAACATGACGTGCCTGGTGCCGACCGAGAACGCGGAGGCCGGACGCCCCGAGCGCCTCGATCTCAAGCAGATGCTCTGGCACTTCCTCCACTTCCGCCTGGAGGTCGTCACCAGCCGGCTCGAGCACGAACTGGCGCAGCTGCAAAAGCGCATTCACATCCTCGAGGGCTTCGAGAAGGTCTTCGACGCACTCGACGAGATCATCCGGATCATCCGCAAGTCGGACGGCAAGGCCGACTCGGCGGAGAAGATCATGAAGCGGTTCGAGCTCGATGCCGAGCAAACCGACGCGATCCTCGAGCTGAAGCTGTATCGCCTCGCTCGCCTCGAAATTCTCGTCATCCAGCAGGAGCTGGCCGAGAAGCGCAAACGCGCCAAGCAGATCGGCGGGCTTCTGAAAGACGAAGAAGGCCGCTGGAAGCTCGTGCGCGAAGAGCTCGAAGAAATCCAGAATAAGTACGGCAACCCGAAGATCGACCCGCGTCGGACGCGCATCGAGGAAGCCGAAGAAGTCGAATACACCGCCGAATCCTTCATCGTCGAGGAAGACAACGTCGTGATTGTCTCTCGCGATGGTTGGGTGAAACGGCAGAAGGAAGTGAAGGACCTGTCGACCACGCGCTTGCGCGAGGGCGACGGCGTGCTGGCGGCAGTGGCCGGCTCCACCAGAGCCACCATGGTGTTCTTCAGCAACTTTGGCGTCGCCTACACCAGCCGCATTGTCGATGTGCCGGCGTCCACCGGCTATGGCGATCCAATCCAGAAGCTGTTCAAGCTCAAGGACGGTGAGCGCATCGTGGCCGCGTTCAGCCTTGATTCACGCGTGGCGAAAAAGATCGAAGCGAAGAAGGAAGGCGACGTGCCGCCGGTGCACGCTATTGGCATCACCAGCGACGGTTACGCCATGCGCTTCTCGCTGCAGCCCTATGTCGAGGTCAGCACCCGGTCAGGCCGCCGCTACGCGCGCGTCGCCGACGGCGCCGAGATCGTCAACGTAGGGCTGACGACTGGCGAGGAGACGGTGATCGCGGCTACGTCGAGTGCGCGCGCGATACTGTCGAACGCCGAAGAGATCAACTTCCTCTCGGGTCCCGGCCGCGGCGTGATCCTGATCAAGATCGATTTCCCCGAAGACAAGGTAATCGGCGCGATCGTCTCGACGGGCGATCGCGACTTGCTGACGGTGGAAACCACCCGCGGCGGCGAGCAGACCATCAGCACCACGAAGTACGAAGTGACCGGCCGCGGCGGCAAGGGTCGAGAGTTGCTGCAGCGCGGCGGCTTCACGCGAGTCGTGCCGGGAGATGTGTCGGTGCCCGTGATCGAGGGCGCTTCGTAGTCCTCCCAGCCTGTCGGCGGGGCTCCTGACGCCCCGCCCGCCTCGATTCAGTCAAGCCCGGGTCGACCGCATTCACCGGTGGGGTGGCGGTTGTCGCCGGACTGATGACCTGTGTCACGTTGTTCGGCATCGCCATCGGTGCGATGAGCGGGCCGGTCGCCTGAGCGACCGTGGTCATTGAGGCATCGCTGTCCGTCGGCTTCCTGTACTGCTACCGCCGTGGATGATTGAAGGCGGGTCCGAAGACCCGCCTCTACCGACAGCCGATCCGCTTACTGAATCTCTTTCTGCAGCGTTGCGAATCTCCCGGCCAGTCCGCCCATCATCGTGCTGGCGGTGGCTGAGTAGCCCTTGTACTTCTCTGGCAGTTTCCACTCCGCGGCGAGCTGCTCCGGCGTCTTGCCGGCCTTGAGTCCGGCCCGTCCATAGGCGACGAGATCCGCGTTGAAGTCCGCGTACTCCTTCAGATCCGCCCAGGTCGTCTGCGCCGGCGTGTGGCCGTTGATGACCGTGGTGATGTTCGGGATGCCGGCGTGGGCCTTCTTCAGCGTGTCCGGGATCCGCAGCATGCTGCCGCCGTTGTTCGTGTCGATCAGCGGCACGCCCTTGGAGGCGAAGATGTCGCCGGAATGCACCACGCGGTGCGCCGGGAACGCGACGAACGTGTCGCCGTTGGTGTGGCCACGGCCGAAGTAGTAGAGGTCGATCTGGTCGGGCCCCTTGCCGATCGTCATCTTGTCCTTGAAGGTGCGCTTCGGCAGGCCGACGCCCTTGCTCTCCTTGAAGATCGGCATCTGTTCCATGCTGACCTTGGCGTTCTCGTGCGCGATGAAATCCACCGACGCCGGGAACTCCACGTTGCCGCTGACGTGGTCGCCGTGCGTATGCGTGTTGATCAGCATCGTGACCGGCTTGGGGGTCAGTTCCTTGATCTTCGCCAGGATCGGCGCGCCCCATCCCGGATTCTTCGCGTCAACAACGGCGACGCCGTTGGCCATGATCAGCACCGCGGTGTTGCCGCCGCCACCCTGACCGCGCAGCACATACAGACTGTCGTTGATCTTCTCGACGTCAACCACCTTTGGCGCGTTCGCCGCCGGCTGCTGTGCCCGCTCGGCCGTCACCATCGCCACGCTGCCGACCGCGACCAGCAGCCCTAACACCATCGCTCGTTTCACGTGCATCTCCCGGCCCACAGGCCGTGCGAATGATACCGCCTTCACTCGGCCCGCGCTAACATGACGGCCGAGGTGATCGTGATCCCGCTGCTGACCCTGATGCTGCTGCTCCAGCCATCCTCGCCCACTCCGGCGCAGATTCGCGCCGCGGCCATCGACATCATGAAGGCCGCCCGGCAGTGCACCCTGGTCACGATTGGTGGGGGCGGACATCCCCAGGCCCGCATCGTCGAACCGCTGATTGGCGCCGATGGTTCGATCTGGATTGCCACGAACTCACTGACGCGTAAGGTGCAGGAGATCAAGAAGGACCCGCGCGTCACGTTGATGTTCTTCAATCAGTCAGCCAGCGAGTACGTGGCCGTCCTGGGCCGGGCCACACTTGTCACTGATGCCGCGCGAAAGGCGGCGCACTGGCGAGCGGAGTGGAAGCCGTTCTACAAGGACGAGTATCGCGGCGCCGACTTCATGCTCTTCGAGGTGCGGCCATCGCGCCTGGAAGTCAGCAGCGCCCGGCACGGGATGAACAACGATGCCACCACCTGGCTGCCGGTGATTCTTGACGTCACACCATAGAGCCAAGTCGTGAGCATTCACGTTGTCTTAGTGCAGCCGGAGATTCACTGGAACACCGGCAACATCGGCCGCACGTGTCTTGCGACGGGCGCGACGCTGCACCTCATCGAGCCGCTCGGCTTCTCTCTCGACGAGAAACAAGTGAAGCGCGCGGGCCTGGATTACTGGGAGCACGTCGACCTGAAAGTGTGGCCGGATTGGCCGTCGTTCGAGACCGCCATGTCGTCGCTTGGTGAGCCGTATTTCTTTTCGACGAAAGCGCGGACGCATCTGTGGGACGCGCCGCTAGGCGATTCTGCCGACGTCGTGCTGGTATTCGGTCGGGAAACCGGTGGTCTCGCACCAGAGATCCACGAGAAGTACCAGGATCGCTTCCTGAACATGCCGATCGCATCGCCGCTCGTCAGGTCATTGAATCTCTCGACGAGCGTTGGCATTGCACTTTATGAAGTGTTGCGGCAACAGCGCGCCGCGAAGCACTAGGTCCCAAAGCCTCTTACGCCCCGGAGTCTCTCTTGCCAGTCGTCGCCCAGACCGTCGTTCTTCTCGTCCTCTCCAACGTCTTCATGACCTTCGCGTGGTACGCCCACCTGAAGGAGCTCAGCACCAAGCCGTGGCTGGTCGCGGCGCTGGTCAGTTGGGGAGTGGCGTTGTTCGAATACCTGCTGCAGGTGCCGGCGAATCGTATCGGCAACACGGTGATGAGCGTGCCGCAGTTGAAGATCATCCAGGAAGTGATCACGCTGTCGGTGTTCGTGCCGTTCTCGCTGTTCTATCTGCGTGAGCCGCTGAAGCTGGATTACCTGTGGGCCGGTCTCTGCATGTGCGGCGCGGCGTATTTCATGTTCCGCAGCCACGGCGCGACTTAGAATCGCGCCATGGCGGAACTCAAGACCCAGAAGACGAAGGCGAGCGTCGCGAAGTTCATCAACGCGATCGAGGATCCCGTGCGACGCGCCGACTGCAAAGAGCTGGTCACGATGATGGCCAAGGCGACGAAGGCCAAGCCGGCGATGTGGGGGCCGGCGATCGTCGGCTTTGGCGACTACGAGTACACCGGCTCACGCGGCAAGTCGATGAAGTGGTTTGCTGCCGGATTCTCGCCGCGCAAAGCCGCGTTGACACTCTACCTGATGGGCGGCAGCGACAAGGAGCTGCTCGCGAAACTTGGCGTCTACAAGATCGGCGGCAGCTGCCTCTACATCAAGACCCTCGACGACGTGAGCAGGCCGACGCTGCAGAAGTTGATCGCCGCGACGCTGAAGCGCCTGCAGAGGCACTCCACGGTCACGCCAGGCTGACAAAACAAAAGGGCCGACAGGAAAGTCCCGCCGGCCCCTAACTATCTGCGAACGCGTCGGCTACTTCGCGCGCTTCGCGATCTTCAGTTCACCAAGCTTCGCCACCATATCGGGTCCCGACGATGCCGGCTTCACGGCATTGTCGATGTGGAGGATCTTGCCGTCAGGCCCGATATAGAACGTCCATCTCCGCGCCATTCCCGTCGGTCCGAGCACGCCATACTTCGTGCCGATTTCCTTCGTGATGTCGCTGAGGATGGGATAGTCCGCTTCGTGCATCTGCGCGAACTTGGTGTTGTCCTCGATGGTGTCGGTACTGATCATGTAGTACGCGACGTTGTACTGCCGAATCAGATCGCCGCTCTCACGGAGCGACTTGCATTCGGCCGTTCAACCACCGGTAAACGCTTTCGGGAACCACGCCAGCACCACTGCCTGCTTGCCGCGTGACTCTGCCAGCGTGTGTGTCTTGCCGTCCGATCCCGGCGCCGAGAACGCAGGGGCCATGTCACCAACCTTCAACTCCACGGCTGGTGCCTGGGCCATCGCGCTGCTCGTCACCAGACTCAATGCCGCGGTCGCCGCGACTTTGAGCCATGACTTCATACGCATGAACTGATCCTCCACGGGTCGAAATGGTACCCCAAGTGCACCGCAAATGGGGGGCCAAGCTCAGCGTTGTACGGGCCGAACGCGGCCTAGAATCGAGTAGTGGGCGTGATGCGGAAACGGCTGGTCATCCTCGCGGCGGGGGCCGCGGGACTGATGCTGGCCGCGATTCTGGCCCTGCACACCCCCTGGGCGCGCGGCCGCGCGCGGGGGGGGGCCACCGGTTTCCTGACCCGATACGACCTCGAACTCGCGGCGGGTCAGCTGTCGTACAACGCGCTGACGCGCCGCATTACGGTCACCGACGTGCGCCTCGCGGCGAAAGGGTTTGCCAGCCGTCCTTTTCTGGTTGCCGCCCGCATTGACGTCCAGCTCCCCTGGAGCGTCTACCGGCGCCGCTTTGCGATCGACCACCTGACCATCGACCAGGGCATCGTGGACATCTACCGCGATGCCAACAACATCGTGAACCTGCCGCCGTCGTCGAACGCGCCGACGCCTGAGCGGGCCCGCGAACTGACGATCCGCTCGCTCACGCTGAACGGCCTCGACGTGCAGTACGAAGACGTGTTTCGCGATTGGGGCGTGAAAGTGCCGCGGATCGAATCCGCGCTGCTCAACACCGCGCTTGGCGCGTCGGGCAACTTCAGTGTGCGCGGCGGCCTTCAGGTCCGCCTGAAGCAGCGCACCATGACCATGGCGCCGTTCGAGACGGCGATGACGTTCGACGGCTCGAACGTGTTGCTGAAAGAAGCGCGCTTGTCGGCGCCGGAACTGGAAGCGGTCCTGAGCGGCCCCATCTCGCGCGTGCTCGACGCGCCGTCGCTCGATCTCACCATCAAGGGGCTCGTGAATCTCGCCGAGGCGGTGCGGTGGGTCCCACCGCCCCCCGTGCCGGTCACCGGTACGGCGACCGTCGAGGGCACCCTTTCGGGGCCGGCGCGCAACTTCGTCGTCGATCTCGACGTGCGCAGCAACACGCTAGCCGTCGGCCAGGAGCGTGACCTCGCCGCCGCGGGGCCGGTGCGCGTGACGTTCGACGCGTTTTCCGGACACGACTTCGTGCTGACTCCGCGGTCGGGAGGATCAATCCGGACGAAGTTCAACGTGCCTTGGGGCAAGACGGCGATCAGCACCGCTGAAGCGGAATGGAACGGCGTCGATTCGCAGGCCGCGCTGCGACTGGCTGATGTGAATCCGCAGGCGATCGGCGCCAGGTTTGACGGCAACGGACGGTTTGAATTCAGCGAGCCGCGGCGCTACGTGATCAACAACCGCGCTCGTGGTTACGCGCGACCAGGCGCGGTGGCGGCGACCGGCACCACCTCTGCCACGATCACCGGCGACGACTACCGCTACGAGCACCGTCACAGTTTCCCGGGCTTCGATTTCGAGGGCGTCATGTCGGGACGCATCAATCACGACAACGCCATGCTCAGCACCATGAGCGGCCCGGCGGTCGCGACCGTCAGCGACGTGGCCACCGCGGCGCGCAGCGCGGCGACACTCGGATTTTCGATCGCGGACGTGATGTACGAAACGCACGGACCGGTCGACGCGCCGCTGATGCTGGGAGGGTCGTACGAATTCCCTGAATACCAGACATCGCTGACTAGCGACGCGCTCGATGTGTTGTTGCTTGGCCGCGTGAAGGCGTCCGCCACCGTCGTTGGCGACATGAAGACCGCGACCATATCCAAGGTTGATGTCCGCCGCGGTTCGGCGGTGATCACCGGCGGAGCGGTCGCCGATATCACCAGTGAAAAGTGGGATGGAAGGTTTCACGTCGAGGCGCCCGACGCCCGCGAGTTGCAGGATGAGATTCCAGAGGCGTGGCGCGTCTCCGGCCGGCTGGTCGCTGACGCGACGCTGGGCGGCACCTTCGACGAGTATCTGCTCGACAGCACGATCAACGGCACGAAGCTCGAAGTGTCAGGCCAGGCGATCGATCGTGCCACGGCGAAGGCCCTTGTCACGGTGGATGCGATCGACGTCACCTCGCTCGAGGCCTTTCAGGGCGTTGGCTACCTGTCCGGGCGTGCCCGCTACGCGTCTGAAACCGGGGCCTACCGCGCGTCGTTCAAGGGCGACCGGCTCACGTGGACCGGTACCGTGCTGGAGCCCGATGACACGCAGGCCATCTTCTCGATCCAGTTCGAGGGTGAAGGAACGAGCACGCAGCCGAGGGGTAAGGCGAGCCTCGACTTCGCGTTGACCGGCGGTGAGGCAGGAACCTTCATCGGTTCGGGATCAGCCACCGCAGACCTGCTCGGCGACCAGGCCAAAGTCGTCGCGCGCCTGCCGATGATCGGCGCCCTCATAAACGCCGACATTGCGACCGCAACCCCGTACGACTATCGCCTCACCGCGCAACTCGATCGCTTTGAGCTGACGCGCCTGTCGCCGTTCATGGGCGCGATCGAGACGGAAGTTCTTGGATTTGCCAACGGCACCGTCACGGCGTCAGGGCGCCTCGCCGCCGATCGCGACCAGGTTGCCTCGATCAACATCGCAGAACTCGATGCCGGCGTTGGTGGCATTGCGGTCTCGCTGCTGTCGCCGCTCAATGCCACGTTGCGCGGTGACGACCTCGTTCTGAAGGACCTGGCCGTACGCGTTGGATCAGGCCGGCTGTCGGCAGCGGGCGAGTGGAACACGAAACTCGACGGCAACTTCCGCGCGCAATTTGCGGGTGACTTCCAGAATGTGATTCGCCTCGGCAAGGCGTTCGGTGTGCCGGTCTCGTTCGACGGCGCCGGCGCGATGCAATTTGACCTGACCAGCAACGGCAGCCGCCTCGGCACCTCGGGGACGCTTTCAATCAAGAACGGCACCTTCGGGTGGGTTGGTGCGCCTGCGGCGGTTCAGGAGCTGACCGTGAACGCGGCGTTAAACGGTGAGCAGCTCACGGTGGAGCGCATTACCGGGAGCGTGGCGAGTGGCGGCGTGGTCGGAAGTTTCGCCGCAAAAGGCAGCGCGCGCCTTCCCGACGTGTCGCTCGAAGCCGTTGACGGTGCGATGGTGCTCGACACGGCGCGATTCACCTTTTCAGGGATCCCGGTAGAACAGCAACGGCCGTCTCGCTTCGAGCTGTCGAAGGGCCGGCTGACGATGGCCGACGTGCCGTGGATGGTGGCGCAGAACCCGCTGGCGATCACCGGCGCTGTCGGCGTGTCGGCAGACGATCCGCCACTGGACCTCAACGTGAAGGGTCTCATTGACTTGCGCGTGCTGTCGGCGTTGACGAGCACGCTCGCGTTCGACGGCGCGGCCGACGTCGATACCCGCATTGCGGGTACTGTGGGCAAGCCGTTGCTCGACGGCCGCGTTGCGCTCGATGGCGCGGAAGTGGCGGTGGCAGATCCCCGGCTGGTGCTGTCCGATCTCACTGGCGTCATCGACCTCAAGGGGACATCGATCGAGTTCAACAGCCTGCGTGGTCTCGCCAACGGCGGCGCCTTGGCGCTCGACGGCGCCTTGTCGGTCGAGGGCATGACGCTGAGTGGCGGCGCGCTCAATATCCAGGCCCAGGGGGTGGCAATCGAATTGCCGAAGGGGTTGAGGAGCGAACTCGATGCGCTGGTGACCTTCCGCCCGGATGCGCGCAGCCCCAGCTTGACCGGCGACGTTCGCATCGCCCAGGGCGCCTACACAGAGACCATCACGCTGGCAGCGTTGGCGCGCCAGGCGGCGTTACCGGTTGTGGCCGCTCCCGCCGCGGCAAGCCCGTTACTCGATCGCCTGCAACTGAACCTCGCGGTCACCACCACGGACGACATTGTCGTCGACAACAACTACGGCCGGCTGGCCGCCGACGTCGGCGTTCGGGTGATTGGGACCGCGTCGCACCCTGGAATGGACGGTCGCGTGACGCTCCAGGAGGGCGGCGAAATCTTCCTGGCGGGCCGCACCTTCCGTATTACGCGCGGCGACATCTCGTTCACCGATCGCCGCCACATTCATCCCGAGTTCAACATTGCCGCGGACACGAACCTCGGCGGCGGCGATGGCACCGCCACTCTCACGCTGACCGGCACGCTCGAACGACCGACGGTTGATCTGACATCCGAGAACGGCGGCATGACGTCCGGCGAGATCGCCGGCCGGCTGGTCGGATCGACCAACACCGAGACCGCCCTGACCTTGCTGTCGGCCGACCTGCTCGGCGTGACGGGCCGCGCGATCGGTCTCGATGCGTTCCGCGTGGAGCGCGGCGATTTCACCGACGGCGATTTTGATGACGATCCGTCGCTGATCGGCAACGACCGGACGGACCCGACAACGCGCCTGACGGTCGGCAAGCGGCTGAGCGATCAGGTGGAGTTCACGGTGTCGCAGAACCTGCGCGAAAACGGCAAGGCGACGTTCATCGTCAGCTACTTTCCGCGCCGCAACGTGGAGTTGCGCGCGCTGTCGCGCGACAGCGGCACCGTCAGCGTCGGCATCCGTCACCAGATCACGTTTGGTAACGGCACGTCGAAGCCGCCGTCGGAACGGCGCGCCCGGCCAACCATTTCGACCATCAGCGTGAGCGGTGTCGATGCGGCGCTCACCGCCCTGGTGCGCGAGCAGATCAAGCTCGACGCCGGAGACGCCTTTGACTTCCTCGAGTTGCAGAAGGATGTCGATCGCATCCGCAACACCTTCCACGCCCAGGGCTTTCTCGAGGCCCGCGTCCGAACCCGGCGCGCCGAATCCGATGACGCGCGCACGGTAACGCTCGAGTTCATCGTCAGCCGCGGCCCCAGGACGCTGCTGCAGTTTGACGGGTTCGTTGCACCGAAGCACTTGATCGAGGAACTCGAAAGCGAGTGGCACAAGAACGTGTTTGATCAGTTCCTGATCGACGACCTGACGCATCGGGTGCGCCGGTACCTTGTCACCAGCGGCGATCTGGGCAGCATCGTGGTCGGACGAATCGATCATCCAGCCGCCGATACCAAGCGCCTGCGCATTGACGTCACGCCCGGTGCGCCTGTGACCGGCCGCGAGATCCGCTACGCCGGGAACCTGGCGCTCGACCGCGAGCAGCTCGATGCGGTCATTGCGCAAGCCGGTCTCCAAGTAGAGGCGTGGCTGGATCGATCGGTTGTCGAGCGGGCGCTGCGGCAGGCCTACAACGAAGACGGATTCCTGAAGGCCGAGGTGACCGGACGTCCGCTGACGATTGACGGCACCGTCGGCGTGCTGCTGATCGAGATCAAGGAGGGCCCGCAGGCCCACATCACGAACGTCACGTGGGCAGGCGTTGGCGAAGCGAGGCAGGCCGACGTGCAGAAGGCCGCGAAGTTGTCGCCACCGCAGCCGTTTCTGGCCGGTGCCGTGAACGATGCACGGCGGCGGGTTGAAGACTTCTACAGCGCGGCGGGCTTCAACGCCGCGGAGCTTGAAGTGCAGCCTGCGGTTGCGGCCGACGACACCGTCTCGCTGGCGTTCGTGGTGACGGAGGGCCCACAGCAGGTGCTGGCAGGCGTGCAGATCTCGGGCAACGAGGTCACGAAGAACCAGGTGCTCACGGAAGCGCTGAAGTTCGAGCTGGGCAAGCCAGTCAATCTCGACGAGTGGGCGCTCGCGAGGAAGCGGCTCTACGACACCAACGTGTTTCGCGTGGTCGACATCCAGCCCACGCCGCAGGGCGAGGTTGTTGACGGCGTGCAGCAGATCAAGGCCGTCATTACCGTCGAGGAATTTCCGTCGTGGTCGCTGCGCTACGGCTTCCAGTTCGAAGGCGATCGGCGGGAGCAGCTAGGTGATTTCACCAGCACGCGCAATGCCGGTGTCGTCAGCGAAATTCGCAACCCCAACCTGCTGGGTCGCGCACTGACCGGTGGCGTGTTCGGCATGTATACCCGCGACCAGCGTGATGCCACGGTGTTCCTCGCCACGTCGCGGCTGTTTGGCTGGGCGGCGCGATCAACGCTCTATGGCTTCTTTTCCCGTGACCGCCTCCGCGATGATTCCGGTAGCGCCGTGGTTGCGGTGTCGGATCGGCAGGGCATTAGCGTCGATCAACGCTGGAAGCCGAAGGGTTTCCAGATCGTCTACGGCTATCGCTTTGAACGGAACCACACCTTCGATCCGGACCCGGGTCTCGATCCGTTCCCGCTCGACGCCGTGGCGAACCTCGCGAAGTTGAGCACCGCCGTGGTGTTCGACGGCCGCGATGATCCGATCAACTCTCGCAAGGGCTTCTTCAGTGCCGCGTCGTTCGACGAGGCCGCGCTATTCCTTGGATCCGACGTCCGCAACCGCAAGTTGCTGATGCAGCAGTTTGCGTTCGTGCCGTTGAAGCGGGTGGTGTCGGCGACGCGCGCGCAGGTGGGCTTCGCGTTTGGTCTAGATAAGCTGTCCTTCACCGATCGCTTCCGCGCCGGCGGCGCGACGAGCGTGCGTGGCTATAGTGAGGAAAGTCTCGCCGGGCGCGATGCCGCGGGGCTGCCTGAAGTTGGCAACCGGCTGATCATCCTGAATCAGGAACTGCGCTTCCCGCTCTATCGCTGGGCCAACGCCGTGGCCTTCATCGACGCCGGCAATATCTTTCAGCGCGGCGAGAAACTATCGGGGTTGAAGGTTGGGTACGGCGTCGGCTTGCGCTTCGATACGCCGGTCGGCCTGATTCGCGGTGACCTCGGCTTCCCAGCCAGCGCGCTGGGAACCGCGAGCCGAAAGCCGAAGTTCTACTTCGGCCTCGGCCACATCTTCTAAGTAGCTACTTAATCGTCCGCAGAATCGCGATCACGGCCGAACGTTCCGGCGCGTCCGGTGCAAGGCGCAAGAACGCGTCGAAGTGTTCGGCGGTCTTGGGCAGCTGGCGCTGGCGTTGATAGGCAAGCGCGGCGTAGTAGTGCGCGTAGGCGAAGTCAGGCTTCAGCTGCACGGCCTTGGTAAAGCCGGCGACCGCCGTTCCCCAGTCGGTGGCCTTTGCCGCCGACAAGCCAAGCTGATAGTGCGCGAACGGATTGCCCTCGTCGGCGTCTACCGCTTTGCGAGCGAGGTCGACGGCGCGGCCCGTGTCGTTGCCGATCAACGCTTCGCCGGACTCGGCGACCAGGCGCCACGCCGGTTGATCGGTCTCGCGCAGCCGGGCGAACTCGGCGGATGCCTGATCGGCGCGTTCGAGCTTGATCAGGGACTGCGCCGCTATGTAGGTCGAGGCGGCGTCTCCGCCGCGCGCGGCGTCGGCGGCCTGCTCGTACGAGCCGGACTGGAAGAGCCGCTGCACTTCGGGCTTCTGGGCGGCCACGGATGAGGCAAACAGGCCGAAAAGGCCAATCACCGCAAATCCGGTCAAAAACCGCATGGTCTGTGAACGCATCGTCGCCATATACTTAATTAGACGTTTCGGAATCCCCGCGGTTTCCCGGCCTCAGCAATACACGAGTTGGCACAAGCCGACACCAGAAAACGACTCATAGAAGAATGTCAGATCAGAGATTGAAAATCGCCGTTTTTATTGATTTCGACAACATCGAAATTGGCGTCAAGACCACCCTCAACCTGCAGTTCGATATCGGTGCGGTTCTCGAAGCGATCAAGGAGCGCGGTGAGGTCATCACCAAGGTCGCTTACGGTGACTGGAAGCGCTCCGGCGATCACGGCCGCGCGATGGCGCAGCACGCCGTGCGCATGGTGCAGCGCGTGATGACGCCCGGCGGCGACAAGAACGGTGCGGACATCAATCTCGCCCTCGACGCGCTCGAGATGGCGTTTACGCACTCGCACATCAACGCTTTTGTGATCGTTGGCGGCGACAGCGATTTCATCACGCTCGTCGAGAAGCTCAAGCAGTACGACCGCAAGGTGTTCGTGGTTGGCGGCCGTGCCTTCACCAGCCAGGTGATGCAGAAGAACTGCACCGAGTTCATCGCTTACGAAAACGTCGTGCCCACCCAGTCAAGAGATGAGAGGGGCGGCCGGCAGCAGAAGCAGGCCAACCGCCCGGCGGGCCAGCAGACCAGCAGGCAGCCGATCGAAAACTCGGTGGCGCTGGTCACGCGCGCGCTCAAGGTGCTCACCGAGCGAGAAGTGACGCCACAGCTTGGATTGCTGAAGAGCACGCTGCTGCAGTTGGACTCGTCGTTCTCCGAGCGCGACTACGGCGTCGGCTCGTTTCGCGAGTTTGCCGACAAGCTTGCGAAGCACAACCTGGTGTCGCTCAAGCACCAGGGTCGCAGCACGCTGGTGGAATTGCCTGAATCGGGTTCGCCCGAGGCGGCGCTCGCGGCCCCGACACCCGCCGCAGCTGCTGAACAGGAGAGTCTCACTGAGCTGCTCGAGCAGCCCGACTCAGCGACGCCCGAGATCAACGCCGACGCGTCGCTTGGTGACGGCGTGGCACTTGTGCGTCGGGTGTTGGCCGATGCGAAGACACCGCCGCGCTGGCCGATGTATCCGAGACAGTTCAAGCAGTTCCTGCGAAACGCGCAGCCGGACTTCGACGAGCGAAAGTACGGCTCGATTGCTGACCTGATGCGCGCGTGTCAAAAAGACGGCCTGCTGCGGCTCGAACGCGACCGGCAGGGCGCACTGCGGGTATTCGCGGGCGGATCGCCTCGCGCGTCGGTGCCGCACGGCTGGGGCACGGCGATTCGAGAAGTGCCCGAGGCCGCCGCCGAGGCAGCACCGGGGGTGGTCGACGCCGTGCCTGAAGTGATCGCCGAACCCGTCGTCGAAGCCGAGGTCACGCCGGTTGCCGACGAACCCGAGAAGACGGCTCCCAAGGCCAAGCGGGCCGCGAAGGCACGGAAGACCGCGGGTGGGGAGAAGAAAAAGGCGCCTGCGCGAAAGAAGAAGACGGCGTAACCGTTTATACTTTTTCGCGCAGTGGCATCAAATTACACCGCCAAAGACATTACCGTTCTTGAAGGCCTCGAGCCGGTCAGGAAACGCCCCGGCATGTACATCGGCGGCGTGGGCACCGCCGGCCTGCACCATCTTGTATGGGAAATCCTCGACAACTCCATCGACGAGGCGATGAATGGTCACGCGAAGAACATTCGCGTGACGCTGCACAAGGACGGCGCCTCGATCACGATCGAAGACGACGGCCGCGGCATGCCGGTCGATGTTCACCCGAAGACCAAGAAGAGCGCCGTCGAGGTGATCTTCACGGTGCTCCACGCCGGCGGCAAGTTCGAAGCCGGCAACTACAAGACGGCCGGCGGTCTGCACGGCGTGGGCGCCAGCGTCGTCAACGCGCTGTCGCGCGAACTCGTGGCCACGATCAAGCGCGACGGTCATCAGTACGAGATGACCTTCAAGCAGGGCAAGCCGACCGGCAACCTCAAGAAGGTCGGCGCCGCGCGCGGCACCGGCACGACGGTGTTCTTCAAGCCCGATCCGCAGATCTTCCCGAAGGTCGAGTTCGACGCGCAGATGATCCGCGAACGCCTGGAGATCGCAAGCTATCTGCACCGCGGCGTCAGGGTCTCGTTCGAGGATGAAACGACCGGCCAGAAAGACGTCTTCCAGCACGAGGAAGGCCTGGTCGACTACCTGAAAAAGATTGTTGGCGAGAAGAACGCCAAGCCGGTGCACGAAGCGCCGTTCACGCTGGAGAAAGACGGCGGCGTGAAACTCGAGTTCGTCGTGCAGTGGACCGAGTCCACCGAAGAGAACCTCCGCAGCTACGTCAACGGCATTCCGACGGGCTCCGGCGGTACGCACGAGAACGGCCTTCGCGCCGGTCTCAGCAAGGCGGTGCGCAACTACATCGAGACGCACAACCTGTCGCCGAAGGGCGTCACGCTCACCGCCGAGGACATTCGCGAAGGCATGACCGGCATTCTCTCGGTCTTTGTCGCCGAGCCGCAGTTCCAGGGCCAGACGAAGGATCGTCTGAACAATCCGGAAGTGATGTCGGCGGTCGACGGCCTGGTGCGCCCGGGACTCGAGCACTGGCTGAACAACAACCAATCGATCGCCGAAGCGATCGTCGCTCGCATCATCCTGTCGGCGCGGGCACGTGAAGCGAGCCGGGCGGCGCAGGCCGAGGTGGTGCGCAAGGGGCCGACTGCCGGTCGCGTCAATCTGCCTGGCAAGCTTGCAGATTGCACCAGCCCCGGTTCGATCACCAGCGAGCTGTTCGTCGTCGAAGGCGACTCGGCAGGCGGATCAGCGAAGCAGGGCCGAGATCGCGCAAGACAGGCAATCCTGCCGCTGCGCGGCAAGGTGCTGAATACCGAAGGTGTCTCGACGGCGAAAGTGCTCGAGAACAAGGAGCTCGCTGATCTCGTGACCGCGCTTGGCTGCGGCTTCGGCAAGAGCTTTGAGCTGTCGCGGATGCGCTACGGCAAGGTGATCATCCTCGCCGATGCGGATTCCGATGGCCATCACATCGCCACGCTGCTGCTGACCTTCATCTTCCGGCACCTGCCGCAGTTGATCACCGCCGGCCGGGTCTACCTGGCGCAACCGCCGCTCTATCGCATCGACATCGGCAAGGAAACGCACTGGGCGCTCGACGAGTCGCAGAAGGAGCAGATCGTCAAGAAAGCCGGTCGTGCCCACCCCGAGATCACGCGCTTCAAAGGTCTCGGCGAGATGATGCCGAAGGTGCTGTGGGAGACCACCCTGAATCCGCGCACGCGGCGCCTGCTGAAGGTCGAGATCGCCGACCAACTGGTGACGGATCGTGTGATCAACGAGCTGATGGGCAAGGATGCGTCGGCCCGATTCCGGTTCATCATGGACCGCGCTGAGGATGCCGTTGAGCTGGATGTTTAGCGGTACAATCTAGGCCGTTTGTCTGATCAGGGCGCGGAAAAGAAGAAGTCCCGGTTCGATCGTTCGCTCGTCGAAGGCCCTATCGGTCCCGCCGTCTGGAAGCTGGCGTGGCCGACCATGCTGCAGAACGTCATCGCGGGTCTGCAGGGCGTGGTCGATCACATCCTCGTCGGTCACTTGATCGGCTACACGGGTAACGCCGCCATCGGCGTCAGCTGGCAAATCTTCCTCGTTGTGATCGTCTTCATGGCCTCGCTGTTCAGCGGCCAGGCCGTGCTGGTGGCACGCTACGTCGGCGCCGGTGACGACGACAAGGTCAACAAGACCGTTCAGCAGGCGTTCCTCACGGCAGTTGCGATGTACGCGGTGATGGCGCCGATCGGCTACTTCCTGTCGCCGTCCCTGCTCTCGCTCGTCAATGCGTCGCCTGAGGTGCGCGAGCTGGCAATGCCGTTTCTGCGCATCAACTTCTCGTTCAGTATCGGCATGCTGCTGTTCTTCATGTTGACGTCGGCGCTGCGCGCTGCCGGCGACGCGAAGACGCCGCTGCGCCTGGGCGTCACCATGACGGTGATGAACGTGGTGCTGAACCTGATCCTGATTCCGGGTCTTGGCCCGATCCCGGCAATGGGGACCGCCGGCTCCGCGCTTGGCACCGTGATCGCGTCGAGCACGGTCAGCGCATACGCGCTCTATCAATTGTTCAAGGGCCGCCTCGTCATCCACTTCACGACGCACATGGAGTGGAAGCCGGACTGGACGATCATTCGTTCGCTGTTTCGATTCGGCCTGCCGACCGGCGTGCAGGGCATCGCGATGAACATCGCCGGTGTGTTGATGCTGCGCTTCATCGGCTCATTAAACCAGAGCGCCGCCGCGCAAGCCGCCTTCGCAATCGGCTATACGGAATTGTTCTCGCTGATCACCTGGACGTCGGTGGGCCTGATGGGCGCGGCGGCGACGATTGCCGGGCAGAATCTCGGCGCCGGCCAGCCCGATCGCGCCGTCCAGGGTGTCCACACCGCATCACGCATCGGGCTGTCGGTGGCTGCGGGCGTGGGCCTGATGTTCGTGGTGTTCCCGGAAGCCTTGCTCGGCGCGTTTGGCGCGACCGAGGCGGCGGTCGCCACGATTGGCGAGCAACTGCTGCAGTACCTCGCCCTGTCAGGCTTTTTCATCACGCTGGCGCTGACGTACACCGGCGGCCTGCAGGGCACCGGCGACACGCGCAGTCCGCTGGTGATCACGCTGCTGTCGCAGATTGCCGTGCCGATCGGGATGTGTACCATGATCCAGGCGAGCCGCCAGCTGGTGCCGGGCGACATCTGGCTGGCGATCGTCCTGGGTCACTTCACCCGCTGCGTCCTGTCGGTCGCCCGTTTCCGCCAAGGCAAGTGGCGGTCGATCAAGGTGTCTCACTAAGCAGTAGCCAGTAGCCGGTAGCCAGTAGCCAGAACGGCAATCGGCGATTCCGCGAAAGGTTCTTCTGGCCACCGGCCACTGGCTACCGGCTACTTTCTTCAGACCAGCGGCACCGTCAGGGTAAACGTCGCGCCCTGACCCTCGCGCGACGCGACGCGAATCCCGCCGCCCTGTTTGAAATCGCGCTCGGCGCGCAGTTCCGCCTGCGCGTTGACGCGATCGGTGATGTCGCGCGCCATGCCCTGGAAGCCTTCGAGCCGGCCGTTGGTCAGGATCGGCCGCACGTGCTGGCCGACCCAGATTTCCTGGCCGTCCTTCCTGCGGACCGGAAACTCCAGGTAGGTGGAGTCGCGGGTCTTGGTGGCCTTCTCGTAGAAGCTCATCGCGCGCGGCACCCAGTCAGGGCGCATCAGCTCGAAATACTTCATCGACAACAACTCGCCCTCGTCGAATCCGAGGATCCGGGTCGCCACCGGATTGACGAACGTGAACCGCCCGTAGGGATCGGTCCGGTAGATCATGTCGCTCGCGTTGTCGACCAGGTCACGGTAGCGTCGCTCGGTGCGTTCGACCGTCTTGGTGCGTGCCTGCACCTGCTTGTGCAGAGAGCGATTCCACGCGGTGCCGCCGACGAACAGCAACACGACCAGTGCGCCGCCGACCGACAGCACCGTTGCTTAGCGCTCGAGCCACGACGCCCGAATCGGGCGTGCCAGGTGCTGTTCGACCAGCCGGTCGAACTCGCCGCTGTTCTTGAGTCGATCGAGCGCCACCCGCAGCGGCGCCACCACGTGATCGCGCCCCTTCAGGACGGCAAGGTGATACGGCCGCGAGTTCAGCGGCACTTCGACCGCCGACTCCGCCAGCGCGCCCATCAGGAACCGCATCGTCAGGTGATTGCCGGCAGCGCCGTCGACCTCGCCGCGCTCAAACGCGCGAATTTCTTCCTCGCGCGTGGTGACGACGGTCAGGATCGGGCGGCGGGATTCCGGCAGCCCGGCCAGCAACTGGTGATTGATCGAGTTGCGGTCGACCGCGATCCGCACGCCCCACATGTCGTCGAGACCGGTCGGGTAGCGCGGCAGGCCCGGCCGCATCATCACGACTTGCGCCAGCGTCCACGTCTGGTCGAGCAACTGGTACTTGGCCGCGCGCTCCTCGGTGTACGACAGGAACATCACGTCGGTGTTCCCGGCGTCGAACTCCCGCATGCGCTCTTCGCGCTGGCCCAGGCGGATCTCGATCGTCATGCCCGCCTCGCGCGCCAACGCGCGAATCAGGTGGATGTTGAAACCGTCGGGCCGGCCTTGTTCGTCGAGGTATTCGTATGGGGGGAATTCATGGTCGCCGCCGTAGACGAGCCGTCGCGCGTCGGACGGCTGGGCAGCCGCGCTCGCGCTCAGCCCCAGGACGAGCAGGGCAACAGGCAGGACAAATCGGCGGCGTACGGGCGGAATTCTACAGGGTTCAGGGATCGAGGCGCAGGGATTGGCTCGACAAAGCTTATGACTCTAGAAGCCAAGAAGCTCCGGACTACAATTGAAGGTCGTCATCTTTCACAAGGACATTCATATGCCCGACGTATTTGCCGGCCGCCGCCGGGTGCCGCGGCCCGAGAACGACCCGAACCTGTCTTATGCTCCCGGGACGCCAGCCCGTGCCGAGCTGAAAGCCCGCCTCACCCAGATGGCCGGCGAGACGGTCGACATCCCGATCATCATTGGCGGCAAAGAGATCCGCACCGGCGCGACCGAAAAGGTCGTGATGCCCCACAAGCACGGGCACGTGCTTGGCTCGTTCCACAAGGCTACCGATGAACATGTCCGGCAGGCTGCCGACGTGGCGATCAAGGCCCGCAAGGAGTGGTCGAGCTGGTCGTTCGATGATCGCGCCGCGGTGTTTCTGCGCGCCGCTGAGCTCTTGACGACGACCTGGCGTTCGACGGTCGTTGCGGCGACCATGCTTGGCCAGTCGAAGACGGCGTTCCAGGCGGAGATCGACGCGGCCTCCGAGTTGGTCGACTTCTGGCGCTTCAACGTCGCGTTCGCGCAGGAACTGCTGTCGGAACAGCCAGACAGCACGCACACGACGTGGAACCAGATGGAGTACCGGCCGCTCGAGGGCTTCATCTACGCCATCTCACCGTTCAACTTCACCGCCATCGGCGGCAACCTCGCCGGCGCTCCGGCGTTGATGGGCAATGCGGTGCTGTGGAAGCCGGCGGCTACGTCGATGCTCAGCTCGTACTACGTAATGCGGTTGCTCGAGACCGCCGGCCTGCCGCCGGGCGTCATCAACTTCATTCCTGGCGATCCGGTCACCATCTCCAATGTCGTCCTCGATCACCCCGATCTGGCCGGCATTCACTTCACCGGCAGCACCGGCGTCTTCAACAGCATGTGGCAGAAGGTTGGCCAGAACCTCGGCAAGTACCGCGGCTATCCGCGGCTCGTCGGCGAAACCGGCGGCAAGGACTTCATCGTCGTGCACGCCTCTGCCGATCCGCAGGAAGTGGCGGTCGCCGCCGTCCGTGGCGCGTTCGAGTTCCAGGGGCAGAAGTGCTCAGCGGCCAGCCGCATGTATGTGCCGAAGTCGCGTTGGAACGACATCCGCGATCGCATGGTCGCGATGATGAATGACATCAAGGTCGGCGACGTGCGCGACTTCCGTAACTTCATGGGCGCGGTGATCGACAAGAAGGCGTTCGACAAGATCTCCGCCTATATCGACGACGGCAAGAAGAACGCCACGCTGATCGCGGGTGGCGGCTGCAAGAGTGATGAGGGCTACTTCATCGAGCCGACGCTGGTGGAATCGGCAGATCCGAACTACCGGCTCTTGTGCGAAGAGATCTTCGGACCGGTGCTCTCGGTCTACGTGTATGACGATGCGAAGTGGAGTGAGACGCTCGAGATCGTCGATCGCACGTCGCCGTACGCCTTGACCGGTGCGGTGTTCGCAAGGGATCGCGCGGCGGTGATCGAAGCGTCGTCGGCGCTTCGCAATGCGGCCGGTAACTTCTACATCAACGACAAGCCGACCGGCGCCGTCGTGGGTCAGCAGCCGTTTGGTGGTGCGCGTGCGTCGGGCACCAACGACAAGGCCGGCTCGAAGATGAACCTGATCCGCTGGGTCAGTGCCCGAACGGTCAAGGAAACGTTCGCGCCGCCGACCGACTACAAGTACCCGTTCATGGCCGAGGAGTAAGCCCCGGCCACCGGGACGGCGGGCCAGAAGGCTAGAACCGGAACAGCTTCGTGAGCTTGACGACGAAGCTGCGGTTGTCGAGCGCGGGAAAGCCTGGCCCGGTCGTCCTTCTCCCGTCGCTGTAGACCACGAACAGCTCGCTGCCAGGCTGGTATTCCCAGCGGAAGCGGGCGTTCGTGGCCACCGACGACGTGGCCGACTGATACTGGACCAGCGCCGACGCGAACATCCGCGGCGTCAAGGTGTAGGTCAAGCGTGACGCGATGATGTTGGCGTCGCCGTCGCCGGACGGCGTCTTGAAGTAGTTCAGCGAGAGAATCGGCTCGGCGTAGAAGCGCGATCCAAATTCGACGCGGCCGCGCCACGACGCTTCTTTGAGCGTTCCGCCGTAGAAGCCGCCATACGTCAGAACCAGCGTGCCCGACAGCGGCCGCTGCGGCGCGGTGGTGAACAGCAGCTTGGTCTGCTGGAAATCGTAGTGCCCCGCCGGCACGGTGACGCCGGTCGTCACGTCAAACGACGCCTCGAGCCCCTCGAACAGCCGCGAATATTCCACCGCCAGCCCGTCGCCCGAGGACAGTTCCATTCGATAGGAGCCTTGCGCTTCCCGCGATTCAGGGCGGCCGGCGCGATCCTCGAAATAGTCGTAGCTGGCCTCGAAGAACAGCTTGCGGACGGCCTGCCACTGCGTTGGACGCGGGCTGAAGCGGCCCTGCCCGTAGGTGCGTCGAAACGCCGTGCGCCGCAAGAAGCCGATTTCAGGGTTGAAGTCATCGCCGACCGACAGGTGCTCCAATTGCAGGCCGGTGCGATCAGCGTTCCACTGCAGTTGCGCCCGATAGCTGCTGCGATCGCTCGTGTCGCTACCGCCAGCGGGTTTTGACGACCCGCTCCAGTAGGCATTGATCTGCAGTTCTTCCAAGGGATTGAGCGTGGTGTCGATGCCGTAGGCGAAGGTCTTGTCGGTGGTTGCGACGCCGGGCGATCGCTGCGTCGCGATCATGCCAACACGACTGCGCTTGAGAAAGTCCTTGTTGACGCGCAGGACCGAGAAGTCGGCCTCCGGAATGTCGGCGCTCGCATCGTCGTCGGTGCGCATGTGAATGGCGCCGACCTGGAACCCGTTGCCGCGTCCAATGACCCGGCCTCCGCCGAGAATCGGCACCACGCGGCCGCTCTGCAGGCCGATCCGCCGGCTGAAGAACAGCACCGGGGTGACGTTGCTTCCGCCGCCGCTGTCGCCGCCGCCGGGAATGGCCTGCGGGCCGCGGCCACCACCGCGTCCGCCGCCGGCGCCCGCAAAGTTGAAGATGTCCTGCCCTTCGAGAAAGAAGTCACGCTTTTCCGGAAAGAGCAAGCTGAATCGCGTCAGGTTGACCTGTGCCTCGTCGTCTTCCACTTGGGCGAAGTCGGTGTTGTAGGTCAGGTCGGCGACCACCGACTGCGTGATGGCCCACTTGGCGTCGCCGCCGATTTCGAAGTCGCCGTGATTGCGCACGGCCGGCGTGGCATGAAGGTTGGTCGTGGATGCTCCGAGTGCGTACGGCTTGACGTCGAGGCTGCGCAGTCGCGCGGGCGTTTCGAGTCCGATCAAACGGCCGGCCGAAGAGACTTTCGAGACGCCGCGGCGGCCCCACGAACTTGGAATCCGCGACAGGAACGTCAGTTCGTTCTTCCATCGCACCATGCGGCGAAAGTTGATGCCCCACTCTGTGGCGCCGCCGCGAAACCGCATCGAGCGAAACGGGATCGCGAACTCCGCGGTCCACCCGCCCTCGATAGTCGCGGTGCGCACGTCAAACAGGGCGTTCCACTCGTTGCTGGGCTGTTCGTTGGTGACCTGCCAGTCGAAGATCCCGCCTTGCGCGTTGACGGAGAAACCGAATCCGTTTCGTCCGTCGGCGAACGTGTCGAACAGCACCGCGATGTGGTCGTTGTTATAGAGGTTGTTCGAATCGCGGCGCATGTCGCTGGTCACGCGTTTCGACGGGTCGGTCTCGAGCATTTTCGCGGCGACGTAGATGTTGCGGTCGTCGTAGAAAACCCACACCTCGGTCCGATCCGTCGCAGGTGCGCCCTCGATTGGCTCCTGCTGGATGAAGTCCGATGCCGGTTTGACATCGCGGTAGATGGGGTCGTCGAGCCTGCCGTCGATCACCAGCGGCGTGGCGATGCGCGTGGTTCGCAGGATTGCGTGGCCATCTCCGTTGCGGGTCACCACTTCTGGTGCCACCGGCGCTGCCTGTTGGCGGGCCGCGGCCGTTTCGGCAGTACCCAATAGGAAAACGAGGGCGAACAGAAGGAAGGAAACGAAACGTGCGGCGGACGACAACATGAAGAAGCTTTGAATGATAGCCGACGGCAACCTTATGCGGGCTGCCATGGCGCCCAGCGGCCTTTCAGCCGAAAACTCGAGGACTGAAGCGGACTCCCTGGATTTGAGCTTATTACAAAAACGTAATCGCGTGACCTGTTAATGAACAGAGAGCCTGAATTTCGACGAGCCAGATTGGCGCGATCTAGTGCCTCATCAACAGCTTAGACCTGCACGATCGCAGTGGTGTACCTCTTGCTCAAGGGAGGGTA
>JAYQOO010000015.1:0-49037 GCA_038144855.1 Acidimicrobiia bacterium
CCTATGGTAGTGACCCAAGCGATTCGATCGCGATTCGAGTTGGGGGTATGCCCGCGACGTCGCGCCAGCGCCAACGGCGATGGCGTCTCCGTGCCGGGCGGCCACCCGGCTGAACCACTCGTGCAGGCACTCCGAGGTGACAGGCTGGACCTCGGCGCACGCAGTCCGCGCCAGAAGGGCGGCTGCTTCGTCTCCATCCACCAGCGGCCAGGCATCAACGACGATCGACTCGCCAACCGTCGCGGCATTAATGAGCGTGCGCAATGCCTGGAGCATGCGGCGCACTCCGGCACCCGTGAAGCGAGCCGGGTCCCAGATCGCACGCATCCGCATTTCTTCGGCGGGCACCACCGACAGCGTCAACGGATAATGCGTCCGCTCATGAAGCTCGACGTCGCGAACCTCCACGCTCCCGAATTGGTGCTCGAGCGTGCGATCCACCGGGTAGTTGTCGAACGCGAGTAGGGTCTCGAACAGGGGCTCGCCTGGCCCGAGTTCGCTCCACCGCTGCACGTCGACGATCCGGCTGTACTCGAACTCACGCTGCTCTGCCTGCTGCTGCTGGACGCCATGCAGCCAGTCGACCAGCGTGGCCTGGCGCCCTGAGGTGACGCGAAGCGGCAGCGTGTTGATGAACAGGCCGATCATCTCGGCCGATCCTGGCAAGTCCGGCGGCCGTCCGGCGACCGTGACGCCAAACACCACGTCCTCGCCTCCGCTGAACACCTGCAGCACCCGGCCCCAGGCGGCGGTGACGAGCGTGTTCGCCGTGAGATGGTGCCGACGGGTCCATGCCTGCAGCCGCGCCGTCTCGTCAGCAGTGAGCCGCATTTCCAGCTCGCCACGCTCGTCATTGTTGGCCTCTTCGGCGAGGCGGATGCGTGTCGGCGAGACGAACCCGGCGAGGGTCCGGCGCCAGTACGCCTCGGCTCGCGCCTGGTCCTGGCGCCCGAGCCAGTCAATGTAAGCGCGGAATGGCCGAGGTGCCGGCAAGACCGGCTCGCGTCCGGCAGCGAAGGCCTCGTAGCATCGAAGCACCTCACCCACGACGGGTGCCAGGCACCAGCCGTCGAGGAGCACGTGATGGTGGGTCCAGACCCAATGCCAGCGCTGGTCCGCCAGGCGAATCAGTGCGACGCGAAGCAGCGGCGGGCGGTCGAGCGCGAAGCCGCGTTGCCGGTCGTGTAGCAACCATTCCGAGAGACGCCGATCCTGGTCGGTGGCGCCAGCGTCTCGCCAATCTTCGTGATCGACGCGGAAATCGACACGCGATCGCACACGCTGGAGCGGCTCGCCCGCGCCGTCCCACACGAACTCCGTTCGGAAAATGGCATGGCGCGACACCACGGTCTGCCAGGCGCGTTCGAAGGCGTGGGGGTTGATCGCGCCCGCCAGCTCGCCGTGCAACTGCTCGACGTACACATCGGCCCGGTCTGCCTGCAACGCGTGGAACACCATGCCTTGCTGCAGGGGCGTCAACGCGTACACGTCGTCAATGTCGTCGCCCGCAATGCGACGCATCGAGTCGAGCAGCTCCCGGATCCATCCCACGTAGGCCGAGGCGATGGACTCGATGCGCTCAGCCTCGTATGCGCCGGACGCATAGTGCCAGCCGATTCGGAACTCGCCCGACCGCACCGATGCCACCACGTCGAGCGCATGGCGTCTCCATTCGCCGCGAGACTCGCCGTTGCCCACGGGTCCATCGAGGAGGCGGAAGATGCTGCCGTCGGTGGAGCGCTGATCGAGTTGGCCGAGGTAATTGAAGGACACCTCAGGTTCCGGCCATGCCAGCAGGTTGGCATCACGACGCAGGTACCGCGCGACGCCAAAGTCGATCCCGTTTTTCGGCAGGCGCCTCAGTTGTTCGCTGATTGTGCGAAGGAGCACGCGCGGCTCAGTGGACAGCACATCGAGACGGACCGGGAAGAGGCTGGTGAACCAGCCGACCGCGCGGGAGAGATCGAGGTCGTCGAACAGCGGCTCACGCCCGTGCCCCTCAAGGTTGACCCAAACAGGCCCGCCACCCGTGGACATCGACGCGGCAAATGCCGCCAGGAGCACATCGTTCACCTGAGTGCCGTGCACGGATGGGACACGCCGGAGCAGCAGGTCGGTCTCGGCGGCAGTTAGCCGCCGCTCGACCACGCGCACATCTGTGGACGAACTCGGGGCCTGGCGAGCGGACATGGTCGGTGGCGGCCCTGATTCAAGCCAGTAACGGACATCGACCTCCTGCCCCGCGGCATACGAGGACAGTCGCTGCGCCCACGCGGCAAAGGGCGTGGCCGGTAGGAGCCGTCCGCCTGCCAGCAGCGTCTGGACATCATCCAGTAAGATGCGCCACGAGACACCGTCCACCGCCAGGTGGTGAATGACCACCAGCAAACGGCGCGTTTGCACGAAGTACAGGGCACGCGCGAGCGGGCCCTCAGCGAGGTTCAGCGAGGCGTGGGCACGTTCCGCGTGATCCTCGATGTCGCCACTCTCGATGCGGTCGACGATCAGGCCCTCGCCATCGCCGAGCACCTGCTGCCATCCGTCCGCCCTGTGCTCGAATCGCGTTAGTAGCGCAATGTGATGCCGGCCAACATCGCGGAGCGCTTGCTCCAGAGCGTCGGCGTCAACCGCAGCGGCGACCTCGACCAGTACGGCCTGGTTCCACCGATCGGGAGTGCGAAGAGGCTGCTCGAAGAACCACTGCTGGATGGGGCTCAGCGGAATTGGCGAACCGGGTTTCACATCGGTGCCGGGGCCCGTCGCGGTCCGCCCGGCGACACGCGCGAGACCCGCAACAGTTGGGTGCGCGAACAGATCTCGCGCGGTGATGGGGACCCCGGCTTGCGCGGCCTTCGACACGATCTGCAGCGTCACTATCGAATCGCCGCCAAGGGCAAAGAAGTTGTCGTCGATTCCGACCCGCTCGAGACCCAGCACCTCTTGCCAGACGCGAGCCAGTGCGTGTTCCGCGTCGGAGCGCGGCGCCTGGAATCCCGCCTGGGACACCACCTCGGGATCGGGCAAAGCCGCGCGATCCAGCTTGCCGGATGGCGTCAGCGGCAGTGTGTCGAGCACGACCACGACGCTCGGGACCATGTAGTCCGGCAGCCACTCCGCACAGGTGGCCCGCAACGCGTCGGCCGTCACCACTCCGCCGCGGGTGGCGACGTACGCCACGAGACGCGGGTGGCCGCCTGCGGAGGGAACCACGATGACGGCGGCGTCGGACACGCCGCCGCGCTCGCGGAGTACGTTGGCGATCTCCTCAGGCTCAATACGATGGCCGCGGATCTTCACCTGATGATCGATGCGGCCCAGGAACTCGATTGTTCCGTCTGCCAGCCATCGCGCCAGGTCGCCACTGCGGTACATGCGCGCGCCAGGCTGCGTGCTCCAAGGATCCGGAACGAAGCGCTCGGCGGTCAGTCCTGGACGGCGCAGGTACCCTCGCGCCACGCCGATGCCGCCGATGTAGACCTCTCCAGCGGCGCCGGCCGGAACGAGCTCACCATGGCGGTCCAGGATATAGATCTGGACGTTCGCCATGGGCCGGCCGATGCTGAGCGGACCCGAGCCGAAGTCGCCCATCGAGGCGCACACGGTGTTCTCGGTCGGACCATACGCATTGACCACGCGCCGGCCATCAGCCCAGGTTGCGGCCAGAGCGGGCGGACACGATTCACCCGCCACGATCAGCGTCCGCAAGTCGGCCAATGGTTCGTGCGGCAGCGCCGAGAGTACCGACGGCGGCAGCGTGACGTGCGTGATCCGCTCGTCTCGCAGCCGCTCCACAAACGGCGCGCCGGGTAGCATCTGGTCGCGAGACAGCAGGTGCAACGTGGCACCGAAGCAGAGCGCCATCACGATCTCGGACACAGACGCGTCGAAGTTGAGGGACGCAAACTGCAGCACGCGGTCGCCTGGGCGGACGTCGAACGTGCGTGACTGCGCGTGGGCCAAGTTGGCCAGACCGCGATGGGTGACCAGCGTGCCTTTGGGAATGCCAGTCGAACCCGACGTGTAAATCACGTACGCCAGCATGTCGGGCCGGACGTGCACTCCGGACCGCGGGCGTGCGGACGAGCGCGAGGCTAGAACCTTCTGGACCATTGGCGCCGTCAGGACCAGGTTGACGCCCGAGTCCTCGACCATGTGCGCAAGCCGGCGCGCGGGATATGAAGGATCCAGCGGGACGTAGGCTGCGCCCGCTTTCCAGACTGCGAAGATGGCCACCACCATCTCGATCGACCGATCCATCTGGAGGCCCACCAAGGTCTCGGGGCCGGCTCCCTTGCGGCGCAACCACGCCGACAGTCTGTCGGAATGCCGCGCCAGGTCGCCGTACGACAGGCGTCGGCCGTCGAACGCCAGCGCGATGGCCTTTGGGTTGGCCGCGGCATACTCGTCGAACACCTCGTGAACCGGGCGGTCACTATTCCACGATGGCGTCGACGCATTCCACCCGGCCGTCACGAGCGCCCGCTCCGCCGGCGGCAGCGCCGACCACGCACCAAGCCGCTCAACGCCGCCCGCCGATGCGGAGTCCAGCAAATACTCGAGCTGCTCCAGCATGCGCGCAACGGTCGCACGATCGAACCGCGCGCGGTCAAAATAGAGGCGAAGGGTGAGCGTCTTCGACGGAATCGCCGCCAAGGCGAGGCCGTAGGTGCTGCGCTCCACGAACGTCACCGGGCCGAACGACAGCCCGCTGCGCTGCTCCCGTAGTGACGCGTCGACCGGGTAGTTCTCGAACACCATCAGCGCATCGAACAGTGGCGTGCCGGCTGGCACCTCGCTGCATCGCTGAATATCCACCAGTCGGCTGTACTCGTGCTCGCGCATGCGCGCGTGGCTGCGCTGGAGCTCACGCAGCCATATATGCAGCGGCGCCTGAGCATCGAGGCGCACCCGGAGCGGCAAGGTGTTGATGAACGGCCCGATCATCACGTCGAACCCGGCCAGTTCGGCCGGCCGACCCGACACCGTGACACCGAACACGACGTCGTCCGAGCCGGAGTACGCCCCCACAAGAATCGCCCACGCCGCCGTGACCATGGTGCTCGGCGTAACTTGCATCTGCCGGGCGAACGTCTGCAGCCTAGCTGTCAGTTCCTCGCCGATGATGAGGTCCTGCTCAGCTGGGCCGTCATCAGCCGGGCCGGCTGGCTTCGGTGCGTCGATGCGCGATGGCAAGCGGAATCCCGCCAGCGCCTCTCGCCAGTACGCCTCCGCCGCCTGTGCATCCTGGCGATCGAGCCAGTCGATATAGTCCCGGAACGGCCGACGAACGATCAGATTCGGCTCGGTACTCTCGATATCAGCGCGATAACACTCAAGCACTTCGCCGACGACCTGGCTCAGGCACCAGCCATCGAGCACCAGGTGATGGTGCGTCCAGAGCCAGCGCCACTGCTGTTCTCCGACGCGCATGACGGCCACGCGCATCAGCGGCGGGCGGGCCAAGTCGAAGCCGAGCCGCCGGTCCTCGACGAGACGGTCGTCGAGGAGACGCTGTTGTTCTTCAGCGGTATGCTCCCGCCAATCCTCTACCGCAAGCCCGAACGTCGCATCGGGTGCTACGCGCTGGCGCGGCTCGCCGTTGTTCCAGTGGAACGATGTACGGAACACGTCGTGGCGCTTGATGGCGCGGCGCCAGGCACGTTCGAACGCGCCGACGTCGAGGTCGCCCTCAACCTCGCCGTGGAGCTGCTCGACGTACACACCCTCACCGGGTGACGAGACGGTATGAAACAGCAGGCCCTCTTGTAGAGGCGTCAGCCGGTAACTATCGCCGTCGTGAACCGGCGCCTCGCTCGGGGCCTCGGCTGGTTCCGATTTGGACACCAACGTGGCCAGCTCCGCGATTGTCTGGTGATCGACCAGGTTGCGCCGGGTGACGCCAACGCCCTCCTGGCCGCACCGTGCCGCTACCTGCAGCAGCAGAATCGAATCACCGCCGAGCGAGAAGAAGTTGTCATGCACACCGACGCGCTCCAGGTGCAACACGTCGCACCAAATGCGAGCCAGCGTCTCTTCCACGGCACTCCGCGGCGCTACGAAGTCGTCATCCGTGGCTCGTCCCGCGTAATCGGGGTCCGGCAACACGGCGCGATCGAGCTTGCCATTGACGGTCAGCGGCAACGCATCCAGCGCGACGAACGCGGCCGGCACCATGTAGTCCGGCAGGCGCTCCTGGCACGCCTGGCGCAACCGCGAGGGCGCCGGGTCGGCCCCTGGCGCCGGCACAACATAGGCAACCAGGCGCGGCTGGCCGGAAGGATCGGGCCGCAGCAGTACGACGGCTTCCTGCACGCCGTCCTCGGCAAGCAGCACATGTTCGATCTCGCCAAGTTCGATTCGGAACCCGCGCACCTTGACCTGCGCGTCAATACGGCCCAGGTACTCAAGTTCGCCGGTGGGCAGCCACCGCACGAGGTCACCAGTGCGGTAGAGTCGCTCGCCGTCACGGTCCAGGAATCTCTGGGCGGTCAGCTCATCGCGCCGCAAGTAGCCGCGGGCCACGCCGGCACCCCCGACATACAACTCCCCAGCGATGCCGATCGGCACCGCCGCGCCTGAGGGATCCAGCACCCGCAGCGAGAGGTCACCCAATGCCCGGCCAATGACGCTGCTGGCGCGCGCAGTATCGGCGGCACCAATCGGTCGGTACGTCACATGCACGGTCGTCTCTGTGATGCCGTACATGTTGACGAGTCGCGGCAGCGTATCGCCCCGACGATCGAACCACGCGCGGAGGCGCGGGATATCGAGCGCTTCTCCACCAAATACGACGTACCGCAACCGCAGTGGACGACCATCGTCCACCGCCATCAGCTGGTAGAACGCCGAGGGCGTCTGGTTCAGCACTGTGACGCGCTCGTCCTCGAGGAGGCGCAGGAACGTGTCGGGGGTCCGGCTGACTGCGTGCGGCACGACGATCAAGGTGCCGCCGTACAGCAACGCGCCCCACAACTCCCATACGGAGAAGTCGAACGCGTACGAGTGGAACAGCGTCCACACGTCATGCTCGTTGAACTGGTAGAGCGCCTCTGTTCCAGACATCAGGCGCATCACATTGGCGTGGGTCACGATCACGCCTTTCGGCGTGCCGGTCGAGCCGCTGGTGTAGATCACGTACGCAGCACGGTCCGGACGTGGCCGCACCGCGACGGACTGGCCCTTCGGCTCGTCTCCGTCGGCAGGTACAGGTTCGTCCAGACGCAAAAGCGTCGCACCTGCACCGCGCAACGTGTCCACATGAGGCCCGTGCGTAACGACGATCGACAGCTGGCTGTCCTCGCACATGAAGCGCAGACGATCCGCCGGGTAAGACGGATCCAAGGGCACGTAAGCCGCGCCAGCCTTCAGAATGCCCAAGATGCCAACGACAAGGTCCAGTGACCGCTCGACGCAGATCCCAACCAGCGACTCGGCGCCAACGCCGCGCTTCCGCAGCCGATCGGCCAGCGCATCCGCGCGAGCGTCGAGCTCCCGGTACGTCAGGCCCGTGCCATCGCACCGCACGGCCGTTCGGTCGGGGAACCGGCGAGCCGTGTCCTCAAACCAGGCGTCCAGCCCTTCACGGATTGGGAACTGTGCCGCGGCGGCGCCCCATTCAGCCAGCCGCGCAGACTCATCGGCGTCGAGAAGGGCCAGGCCGTCGATGCACGTCTCAGGATGGCGCCCGATGTCTTCGAGCAGCTGCTGGTAACGGCATCCCAGCCGACGCGCTGTATCCGCGGTGAACAGCGCGCTGCTGTATTCCACGCGCACGTCGAGGCCGCCCGCCGACTCCTCAGTGATGAACGTTAGCCCGAGCTTGGCGGCGTCTGTAGCAACGTCGAGCGTCTCAATGGTCACGCCCGGCAACGACAGGGATCCGCGCGCAGCGTTCTCGAGCGCGAAGACGACGCGATAGAACGGCTCGGCTGACGCGCTGCGCGCAGGCTGGAGGGCGCGAGTCAGCACTTCGAATGGCACGTCCTGGTGATCCCACGCTCCGAGCGTCGTCTCCTTCACGCGCTGTAGCAGCTCCAAGAACGAGGGCGTTCCGCTGAGGTCGGTGCGCAGCACCTGCATGTTGACGAAGAACCCGACCAGGTCCTCGATCTCGGCGCGGCGCCGGCCTGCGATCGGCGATCCCACCACGACGTCTGGCTGGCGCGTGTGCCGGTAGATCAGCACCTTGAACGCCGCCAGCAGCGTCATGAACAGCGTGGTTCCTGCGTCGGCGCTCACGCGCCGGATGCCGTCGAGTGTCGCCGCCGGGATGCGCAGACGCTCGGTCGCACCGTGGTAGCGATTCCCGAGTGTGCGCGCGAAGTCTGGCGGGATCTCAGTCTGCGGCAAGGGAAGACGAAGCCGCTCCCGCCAATATGCAATCTGATCCCTCCAAGCGGTCGCCGCTTGTTCCTGTTGCCATTCGGCGAAGTCGGCGTACTGAAGCGGCAACTCCGGCAGAGGCTCACCCACGTACGCCGCCGCAAATTCCTTCTGCAGGAGACCGATGGACCACCCGTCAGTCACCAAGTGGTGCATCGTTCCCACGAGCACCGCGTCGTGCGGACGACGCAAGAGCCGGAACCGGAGGAGTGGCCCTCGCACGAGGTCGAACGGTTCGTGGATGTGCTCCCGGATCCGGGCGTCGAGTGTCTCTTCGTCGCCGGCGATGTCCTCGACGGGGACGGCAATAGCCAGCCGCGGATGAATGACCTGGAGCAGCTCACCGTCCTGCCATACGAACGTGGTGCGCAGGATCTCGTGTCGATCGACGATCGCCTGTACCGCGCTGCTGATCGCGCGCGTGTCGACAGTACCCGTCATGCGAAGCACGACGGGTACGTGGTACGCCGGATTCCCGGGATCCAGTTCGGCCTGGTACCAGAGACCCTGCTGCGCGAACGAGGCCGGGGCGGCCGCGAATTCAGTCGGAAGTGCGGAATCGGTCACGCGTCAGCTCTCGACGACATTGCCGCGATCCGTCATCTGCACTTTCCGCCGCGACCGCTTGGTCACCGGGCCGCCGCCGGCGCGCGGGCCTGCCTGACCACGCTCACGTTCGATCAACTCCGCAAGTTTCTCGATCGTCGAGTCCTGGAATAGGCTCCGCAGCGGCACCTCGACCTTGAAGCGATCGCGCACGCGTCCGACCAGCTGCACGGCATGCAGCGAATCGCCGCCAATCTGGAAGAAGTTGTGGCGGATGCCGACACCGGTCGTGCCGAGCAGTTGCTCCCAGAACGCGCAGAGCTGTTGCTCGACATCGTTGCGCGGCGCCACGTACATCTGCTGCGGCAGCGCATCCGCATCTGGCAACGGCAGCGCCTTACGGTCAAGCTTGCCGTTCGACGTGATCGGCAGCGCGTCCAGCATCACGTATGCCGTTGGCACCATGTAGTCGGCCAGACGTTTCTCGCAGAAGGCGCGGAGGTCAGCCGGCGTGGGCTGGTGCCCCTCGGCTGCCACGCAGTAGGCCACCAAGCTCTCGCCCGAGGGAGACAGTACGGCGACGTCACGCAGCACGCCAGACAGGCGCAGCATGTTCTCGACTTCACCGAGCTCGATGCGGTGGCCACGAATCTTGATCTGGTGATCGATGCGACCGAGATACTCCATCTCGCCCGTCGGCAGCCATCGCGCGAGGTCGCCGGTGCGGTACAGCCGTTGACCTTCGCGCATCACGAAGCGCTCGGCCGTGGTTTCCGGCCGCCGCAGGTACCCGCCGGTCACGCCCGGGCCAGCAATGTAGATCTCCCCGGTCACCCCAATCGGCACCAGTTGCATCGCGTCATCCAGCACCAGGGCCGTCATGTCGCCGATGGTGCGGCCGATATAGGAGGCGGGCTTTGCCGAGTCCGCCGGACGGAGGGGACGGTACGTGAGGTGTACCGTTGTTTCGGTAATCCCGTACATGTTCACCAGCAGCGGTGCATCGTAGCCACGGCGATCGAACCACGCCTGCATGCGCGGGATGTCAATCGACTCGCCCGCAAAGATGACGTACCGCAGCTTGAGGGGACGCCCGTCATCGACTCCCATCAAACGGTAGAACGCCAGCGGCGTGCTGTTGAGGATGGTCACACCTTCGGAGGACAGCAGGTCGAGGAACTCCGACGGGATGCGGCTCGCACTGTAGGGCACCACGACCGCACAGGCACCGTAGAGCAGGGCGCCCCACAACTCCCACACGGCAAAGTCGAATCCATACGAATGCAGCAAGCTCCACACATCCGTCTCGCGGAGATCGTAGAGTGGCTTCATCGCGTGCATCAGCCGGACGACATGGCGATGCGTGACCACACAGCCCTTGGGCTTGCCGGTCGAACCGCTGGTGTACATGATGTACATCGTGCGATCCGGCTCTACCGGGAGCTCCACTCGGCTGGACGGCCGTCGGGCTATCTCGTCGGCCTCGCGATCGAGCACCACCAGCCGCGCGCCGGACGCCTTGAGGTTCTCCTCGTGGGCCAGCTGCGTTACGACGATCGGCACCTGGCTGTCCTCAATGATGATACGTAGCCGTTCAGCCGGGTACGCCGGATCGAGCGGGATGTAGGCGCCGCCGGCCTTTAGGATGCCGAGGATCGCCACCACCATGTCGACGCATCGCTCCGTGCAGACACCGACGAAGACCTCCGGACCAATACCAGCGGCCCGGAGGTGGTGCGCAAGACGATTGGACCGGTCGTCAAGTTCGCGATACGTGACGCTGATGCCGTCGCCCCGCAGCGCAATACGTTCCGCGAATTGATCCACCTTCTGCTCGAACCAGAGGTGCATGAGCCCCTCGGGCGTGTCATAGCGCTCCTTGCCGCCGCCGTATTCATCGAGCAGCATGACCTCGCGCGGCGACAGCAGCGAATGCGTGCGAAACTCTGTGCCGGGCGCGGTGGCCATGGTCTCGAGGCAGCGCGTGTAATAACCCGCAATCGTCTCGACCTGTTCGGGAGAGAACTCCGCTTCGTCGTAGACCAGCGACAGGTCCACCTGTGACGAGCCGGGAAACACGCTGAACGCCGCGAGGAACGGGAAGTCCGTCTCCTCGAGCACCTGATGGCCCAGAAGCTCTACGCCGGTGCTCCGCATGATCTCGTCGTACACGTGGAAGTGGTTGAAATTGAAAGTGGCGTCGAAGAGCGGGCGGCCACCGGCCATGCGGCGCACGGCCGGCATCGGGAACCGGCGATGCGGCAGCAAGCCGCGCTCGGCATTGAAGGCGCGCTTGACCAAGTCCGCATACGTGCCGGTACCGAGGTTGAAACGGAGCGGCAGCGTGTTTAAGAACAGCCCCAGCACCCGGTCGCCACCAGCAGACTCCGGTCTGCCATTCATGACGAAACCACTGACGATCTCCGATAAGCCCGTGATCACGCCCAGGACGCGCAGGTGCGCGGCGAGCAGCACACTCTTCAGCGGAACCCCCGCCTCGTCCGCGAGTGCTTCAAGCCCCACGCTCACCTCACTGGATACGGCTACCGGTACCGTCGTGATCCGACGCTGGCCAACCGGGGCATCTGGCCGCCGGAACAGCCGCGCGGTCGGCAGGTCCGACACGACGTCGCGCCAGAAGCGGCGGCTTGGTTCCGATGACAACGCCTCCCGCTCGAGCGCTACAAAGTCGCTGCACATGGCGGGCGGCCCATCTTCCGGCAGCCGTTGGCCCGCTCCTATCTCGACGAGATAGCCCTGAAGGAGTTCCGTCATCATCGAGGCCACGCTCCAGCCGTCGAGAATGCCGTGGTGGAAACCCAGCAGAATGCTCATCGTGTCGGCGGAGCGCCGCACCACGTGGAAGCGCAGCAGTGGCGGGGCATCGTAGACAAAGCGGCGACCGCGTTCGTCGTCAATCCACGCTGCGACGCGCTGATCCTGCTCGGCTGCAGGGAGCGCGCTCCAGTCATCGAACGTGCACGGCAACGGCACCGACGCATAGACCAATTGGAGCGGATCGCTAAAGCGGCCGACATCAAACCCTGTACGCAAGGTTGGATGCCGGTCGACAACATCCTGCAGCACGCGGCGCCACGCGGCTTCGTCCACCCTCATCCGGAAGTGGAAATGGAAGATGTCGTGGTAGACGGCGCGGTCATGGCTCATCTGCTCTTCGTAAAGCATGCCGGCCTGAATCTGCGTCAGCGGATACGCATCCGCGACGCCGTTAGGCAGCAGCGCACGATCGGCAGCCGAGACGAGGGCGAACGGCGGAATCGCCCGGGCGCTGTCCTGAGCACCGGAGGCCTCGATCACGGACGCCAGATCCTCCAGCCGCGGGTGCTGGTAGACCTGACCAACCGACGTCTGCAGGCCCCGAGCCCGCAGCAGCGCGAGCACTTCGAGCGTCAGCATCGAGTCGCCGCCGAGTGCGAAGAAATCGTCGGTGGCGCCCACCTCGCTGACGCCTAGTGCGCGCGACCACGCGGCAGCCACCGCTCGCTCCGCATCGGTCCTCGGCGCCACGTAGCCCCGGCGCGCTACGGAATCCGCGCCAGGAAGCGGCAATTGACCACGGTCGAGTTTGTCGTTCCTGGTTCTCGGCCATTGTGCCACCGCCACGTACGCCGCAGGCACCATGTATGCCGGCACGCGTGCCGCGCACCAGTCGCGCAAATCAGCTGCCACGATCTCGGCGCCCGCCGGAATGTAATAGGCAATCAGGCGCGCCTGACCCGGCACTTCGTGCCGTGCCAGCACGACGCAATCCTTGACTCCTGGGTGCTGGAGCAGGGCACTTTCAATCTCCCCCGGCTCGATGCGGAACCCGCGCACCTTGACCTGCCCGTCGGCGCGGCCAAGGTATTCCAGCTCACCGTGTTTCCATCGTGCGAGGTCGCCGGTGCGATAGAGCCGTCCACCGTCCTGGGCGAACGGATTCGCGACGAAGCGTTGTGCGGTCATGCTGGGAAGACCCAGGTAGCCGCGAGCGAGACCGGCGCCGCCGACATGTAGTTCCCCGGTCACGCCGTCGGGCACCGGCTGCAGGTGGGCGTCCAGCACATATATCGAGAGATCCGGAATTCGCTCACCGATCACGCTGGCCGCGCCACCGTCCACATCAGCGCGGGTGATGCGACGACGAGTCACATGCACCGTCGTTTCGGTGATCCCGTACATGTTGATCAACTGTGGGGCGTCGTCGCCGTGACGTGCCACCCACGGTCGCAGCGCCGCTGGATCGAGCGCCTCGCCACCAAAAATGACGTAGCGGAGCGACAGGCGCGCCGTGGTCTCGAGGTTGACGAGGCCTCGAAACGCCGATGGCGTTTGGTTGAGCACCGTCACTCGTTCGTCAGCAAGCAGCTGGTGCAGCGCCTCCGGCGACCGCGCCACCACCTGCGGCACGACAATCAGCCGGCCGCCATGGAGCAGCGCACCCCACATTTCCCACACGGAAAAGTCGAAAGCGAATGAGTGACACAGGGTCCAGACATCACCGGGCCCGAATTCGAACCACTGCGCCGTCGACGCCATCAGCCTCGTCACGTTGTCGTGCGTCACCACGACTCCACGAGGTTGCCCCGTCGAACCAGACGTGTAGATGACGTAGGCGGCCTGTCCGCCAGATACCTGCGGCAGAACGACCCCTGCCGAGGATGGATCATCGGCAGGCAGCGACGTCAGCAGGATCCGCATATCGCTGTCGCGCTGGATCGCGTCCACGCGCGACTGGGGATCGCCGGGATCAATCGGGACATAGGCCCCGCCCGCACGCAGCACACCAAGGATGGCCGTCACCATGTCGGGCGATCGCTCCAGCATCAAGCCGACCCTGGTCTCAGCGCCAACCCCTCGCGACCGCAGCGTCTGGGCGAGCCGGCGGGACCTATTCTCAAGCTCGCGATACGACATCTGCCCCACCGCAATGGCATCGGGCGTCCGCGCCGCCTGCGCCACGAACCACTCGTGCAGCGTCTGGTGCGGCGGCGTCGCGCGCTCCACGCGATTGGAGGAGATCAGCCGCGCAAGTGCCACGGCCGGAAGCACCGGCAATTCCGCTACCGGCCGGTCGGGAGTCTCTGCTGCCGCGGCAAGCAGCGAGAGCCAGCCGTCCCGAAACCGCTGCATGGTCGAGGGCTCGAAGAGGGCACTCTTGTATTCGATGAGCCCGTGGAGTTCGGCACCGTCGTCGACGACGTGCAAGCTGAGATCGTACTTGGCCGCCACACTTGCGAGCGGCCGCTCGCGGAACGTCACGCCGGGAAGTGCGCTCGCCGCGGACAGATCTTGCAAGTACAGGAAGAGCACCTGGAACAGAGGGTTAACGCCAACGGTGCGCTGCGGCCGAAGCGTCTTGACCACAAGGTCGAACGGCACGTCCTGATGGGCGAACGACTCGCCACTCAGGCGGTGCACGCGCGCCACGGCCTCGCGGAACGTCGGTCGCGCCGATAAATCGACGCGCATCACCAGCACGTTGGCGACGAATCCGACGAGGTCTTCCAGTTCAGGGCGCGTGCGCGCCGCGACGGATGCGCCAAGCGCCAGGTCATCCTGACCCGTAAAACGCGACAAAGCCGAGGCAAACGCGGCAAGCATCGTGCTATACACCGTGACGCCCATGTCGCGGCTGAACGTACGGATGCGCGCCGACAGGTCCGGGCCGAGCGCAAATGGTAGCGAGGCGCCCGCATAGTCGGCGGCGCGGCGAGCCGGCGAATCCGTGGGCAGTTCCATCGCCGGAAGGTCGCGCAGGCGATCCGCCCACCAGGACAGGGATACGTCCCACTCGCCTCGTTCCGCACGCTGGCGCTGTGCGCGTACGTAGTCCGCGTACGTGTAGGCAGGCGAGCGAAGCGAAGTGCCTGCATAGGCCTGCGCCAGGTCACGCAGGATCACGCCCGCCGACCAAGCATCGGCAACGAGGTGTGACGCGTTCAATACGAACACGGCACGAGTCTCGCCGAGGCGAAGCAGCGAGGCGCGAAACAGCGGCGGCCGGCGGAGGTCAAACACGTGGCGACCTTCGGCTTCGAGGCGGCGGTCAATCTCAACGGCTTGACCTCTGGCGTCGAGGCTGGAGATGTCGATCACGTCGAACGACACTTCGTCCGCCGGTGCGACGTAGGCAATCGGCTGGTCACCAACCAGCTCAAAACGGCTGCGCAACGATTCGTGCCGCGCAACCACAGCGCGGAACGCCGCCTGCCAGCGTGCGACGTCGAGGTCACCCTCAATCTCCAGGGCCTTGCGGATGTTGTACGCGGGAAGCGTCGCAGGATCGAGCTGATGAAGAAACCACAGGCCTTGCTGACCGTGTGATAATGGCTCGGAGGCCGCCCCGCTGCCAGCACCAGCGGCGCCGGAAGCCGTCACAGTCGACGCTCTGCCCTGCAGAAGCGCCATGAGCGCGTCTTTGTGACGGCTCAAGACGTCGCGCAGCGCGTCGTCAACCGAACCTGCCGGCCCGCGCACCTGGAGCTTGTCGCCTTCGGCCCACAACGCGATGCCACGCCGGACGCATTCGTCGAGCAGTTGCCGCGGTGTCATTGCTGGGGGCCCCCCTGGCCGTTCACGTCGGTAAGCACGTCGTCGACGAGCGAGACGACGCTGCCACCCTTGAGGACATTGACAAGCGGAACAGTCACACCAATCTCCTTCTGGATCCGGTTCCGGATCTGAATCGCAACAAGTGAGTCGAGACCAAGGGAGGTCAGCGATGCCTGCACGTCGAACCCGCCGGGGCCGATCTGCAACACGTCCCCGACGACACGCGCGAGCTGCTCTTGCAGGAACGCGGTGCGCTCGGAGGTCGTCATCGCCGCCAGGCGGCTGGGCGCCGCCGGCGCGGCAGCGGCGAGGTCAGCCAACAGACCGCTCCCGCCCGCGAGCAATTCGATGTCGGCGGCGCGTCCCAGGTCCATCGGCATGACGGCGAGTTGTGGCGGCACGCTCGCGCGCATCGCGGCGTCGAGCGCGATAATCCCCTGCTCAGGTGTCATGCGAATCAGGCCCATCGCTTCGAGGCGCGCGTGCGCCTGATGCCCAGTCTCGCTGGCGGCAAATCCAACCCCCGACCACGCCCCCCAATTCAGGCTCAGCCCGGCCATGCCATTAGCACGGCGCCAGTGGGCGAGGCCATCAAGGTAGGCCGCCGCCGCGGCATATGCCGCCTGGCCGTGCGGCGGCATCAGGGCTGAGAAGCTCGAGCACAGCACAAAAAAGTCCAACGACGACTTCGCTGACGCTCGATGCAGCGCCCACGCACCGGCCACGCGCGCGCGTAGAACCTGCCAGAGCCGCGCGCGATCGAGCCGAAGGATGGCCTCGTCGTGGAATTCGCCGGCCGCATGGACGATGCCGCGAATGTCGCGGCCGTTGAGTGCCGCCGCCACTTGCGCCTCATCGCCAATGTCCACTTGCAGGTACTCGACCTGTGCCTGAATGGTATCGAGTGCCGCCGGGTCGGCGGGCCGTCGGCCCAGCAGCAGCAGGCGCCGGGCTCCGCCCACGGCCATCCACTGTGCAATCGCCAATCCCAGGCCGCCCTGTCCCCCGGCCACTACGTATGTGGCCTCTGGTGCAAACGCGAGGGGCTTCAACTCGTCGAGCGACGCCCGGGAGATACGACGCCCGTAGCGGCGACCGCCGCGAATCGCCACCTGATCCTCAGGGCTCGCAACACCTACCGCCTGCTCCAAATCAGCGGCAGTCGCAGCGGCATCGATATCAACGATGCCGCCCCACCATTCAGGATGCTCGCGTGCCACCGCAGACGCAAAGCCCCACAGCGGCGACTGCGAAACACCCGAAGGCGACTCGCCGCGCACCGACTGCGCCTCTCGCGTCACGACCCACAATCGAGGAACCCGGCGGCTCTCGGCCCGGCCGAGGGCCTGGATGATGGCGACGCCCGCTTCCACACCGTGCCGCTGACTGGTCGCCACGTCTGCGGCCTGATCGAGTGGCCAGCAATCGAGGATGCCCGCGTACGATCCAAGATCGACTTGTGCAAACACGGCGTGGAAGCCGTCGTCGGCATTGACCGTCCACCGGCGCGGCCCCACTGCCTCAGTGATTGCGCCGCGGCGGAGGAACAGGTGCGGCGCCCGATGTCGTTTCGCCCACTGTGCGGCCAGGCCACCTCGATCCTCCAGTACGATCCACGGGCGCTGGTTATCTGCCGCGGCTGCCGGCTCGAGCTCCCGCCAACGCACCTCGTACAGCCATTTCGACACGTTCAGGGCTTCAGAAGGCCGAGCGACCACCTTGACGCGGAAGCCGTCGATCTCGACGATCGGTCGGCCGTCTGCATCCACCAATGTGATGTCGAACGTCGTCCCTGACGACTGCCTGACCGCCGCCCAGCGGCTCTCGTTCACCGGTGCATGCACACGCACCATTTCGATGCCCGCGGGCACCAGCATCGACCCGTCAGCCCGACTGGTCCCGAAGGCCGCGAAGGCCGCCTGCAGCGCCACATCGATCGCGATCGCTGGTTCTTCCGTGGGCCGAATGGCGGCCAGTGCCTCACCGGTGCCGGCATGCACCTCTCCGAGGGTCCGCAACTGCCTATCGAAAACCACGCCGGACGATGAGAGCGCTTCGTAGAACGCATCGCCCTTGACGATGCGGGAGCAGCGCGTCTGCATCGCCGCGACGTCGACCGGAGGCGGGATCCGTGCCGGCTGCGACGGCCCACGGCGCAGCTGGTCGAGCAGCGGCAGGTGCGCCAGCACCTCGTCCGTGGTCGGACCGAAATCAAGCAGGCAGGCAATCTCATTCACGCCGGCATCACTCAGCCGGTCGACCAGAACACGGCAGCTCTCCGGCGTCCCGATCAGCGCGCGCGTGGTGTGGAAGCGTTCGTACAAGAACGATACAAATGCATCCATCTCCTGATCGCTAAGGCTGTCGAGATCGACGTCTTGCTTTCGTGCTTGGGCCAGACCCTGCAGAAGCGGCTTGCTCGCCTTCAGGTAATCGCAGAACGGCTTGCGCGCAGCCCGGTGCGCCGTCTCCATGTCTGCGGCGACTAACGTGTGGCACATGACCGTGACCAATCCAGCGCCAGGATCAAAGCCGTGCTCGGCACGCGCAGACCGGTAAACCGCAATCTTCGCCGCCAGCGCTTCGACATCCTGATCCAGCAAGTGCGTGAGCAGATTCGCGCCGAGCGCGCCAGCCTTCCGGAACGACTCTACGCTCCGAGCCGCCGTCAGCCACACGGGAAGATCCCGCTGTACTGGCGTCGGGTACGTCCGGAGCGCAACCTGGCCGCCGCCGGGCGACGCCATATCTATCCGCTCGCCTCGCCAGAGCCGGCGCAGTGTGTCGACGCCGTCGTAGAGCCGCTGTTGCCGGTCGGTGTAGGCCTCTGGCGCCAGCGCGAAGTCGTGGGGGTTCCATCCCGAAGCCAGCGACACTCCGACGCGGCCTCCAGACAAGTTATCAACCATCGCCCACTCTTCAGCGACGCGCATGGGCTTATGGAGCGGCAGCACGACGCTGCCGGCCATCAGGCGAATTCGGCTGGTTTCACGTGCCAGCGCTGCGTGCAACACCGACGGATTGGGATAGAGGCTGCCCATGTCGGTGAAATGCCGTTCCGGCACCCAGACGCTCTGGAAACCCGCACGATCGCCGTACCGGCTCGCCTCGAGGATGAGCCGATACCGCGCCGCCTCTTCTTCCTCTTTGGCGGCGAAGAACATCAGGGAGAAGGCCAAGGGGGCCCCGGCGGCATCCGTCGTCGTCGCCGCCACGCGAGCACGCGTGTTCAGTACCCAGTCATCACCGGGTTTCTGCCGGCTGTAGATCCGCACGTCGCCGTCAAGTGTCAGCACCGTCTGGACGGCATCAGCGGTTCCGTACAGCGTCCGCTCGAACGTCATCGACGTCACCTGGCAACGATCCCAGCCCAGCCCCTCTCGCGCCGCAGAGATCGCGAGGTCGACTTGAGCGGCGACTGGCCACACGGGTACGCCGAGTAGTTCATGGTCGCGTAGGAATGGGCGGCTGACATCGGCATGCCATGTCAATGTGCGAGGATCGTGCGCGGCCTGCGGCAGCAACTCCCCAAGCAAGGCTCCCGCTGTGCGACGCTCCGGCGCCGCAGGGGACGACGGAGTCAGCCAGTGCCGCTCCCGCTGGAACGGATACGCTGGGAGCGCCACTCGCCGCCGCGCGCCAGACTCATGCACGGCGTCCCACGCAATCGGCGCACCGCTTACATACAGCGTCGCCAGCGCGGCGGGCCCGGAGAGCGCGTGCGCCGTCACGACTTCGGGATACAACCGCGAGACCAACGGCCCGAGCACGGGTTGCGGCCCGAATTCGAGATGCACGTGATTGCCCATGGCGTGGACCGCCTCGATGGCATCGCCAAAGCGGACAGGGGACATTACGTGATCCAGCCAATAGTCAGGCGTCGACATGTCCTGCCCGACCATTCGGCCGGTCATCGAGGAGATCACCGGCAGCAACGGGCGCCCGAACCGGATGGAGGCCAGTTCTGTCCTGAACTCCGCGAGTATCGGTCGCATCAGCGGCGAATGGAACGCATGGGAAACCGGCAGCTCCACCACATGGATGCCGTCAGCACGAGCCGCTTCGACGACTCGACGAAGGTCAGCCTGCATGCCGGACACGACGACCTCCGACGGCCCATTTACCGCGGCGATCGACAGCGAATCTCGGTGGCCGGCGATAGCGTTCAAGGCCCACGATTCAGGAGCCATGAACGCAGCCATCCCGCCGCCAACCGGCAGTGCCTGCATCAGCCGCGCGCGGGCCGCTATCAGCCGGAGAGCATCGTCTTCGTGGAGAATACCGGCCGCCCACGCGGCGGTCACCTCGCCAACACTGTGTCCAACCAACACCGAGGGCTCGACGCCCCAAGACCTCCACTGGACAAAGAGCGCATGCCCGAGCGCGGCCAACGCCGGTTGGGCATAGATCGTACGATCCCACGGCGCCGCGTCGTCGAACAACAGCGAGACCAGAGACACACCGAGGTGCGAACGCAGGCGGACGTCATACCGGTCGAGCGCCTGCCGAAAGATCGGCGCTTGCTCGTACATGCGCCTGCCGTCCACCGCGGCTCGGATGCCTTGCCCAGTAAACAAGGCGGCCACACGTGGCCGCTGGCCGCTCGGGGCCACGCCCCTCAGCCCTCGGCCGCTGGTGAGCGCGTCATGCATGGCGCGCGGAGTGTCAGCCACGACGGCAAGACGGTGCACGAGGTGGGACCGACCCACCTGCGTGGTGTAACACACATCTTCCAAGTTAGGCCCCGTCGCCAGCACGCTCGCCATGCGCTCGGCCAGCGCCTCGAGCGCGGGCGCGGAGGCCGCAGACAGCGTCAGTATCTGCGGGCGATCGTCCGCGAGGAGAGGCGTGGGCGTGGGAACATCCACGCCCTCGATGATGACGTGTGCATTCGTGCCCACGAACCCGAACGCACTGACCGCGGCCAGTCGGGGGCCGGGTTGCGTGAACCACTCCGTCCGTTGCGTGGGGATCACCACCGGCCGTCCCGCCAGGTCAATCCGCGGATTTAGCTGGCGCAGGTGCAGGTGCGGAGGAATTTCCCGGTGCTGCAACACCAGCAGTGCTTTGATGACGCCACAGATGCCTGCGGCGCTCTCAAGGTGCCCGAAGTTCGTCTTGACCGACCCGAGGGCTAGAGGATTCTCGGACGCACGCTCGCCATAGACGGCGAGCAGCGAGTCAACCTCAATGGGATCGCCCAGCGGCGTGCCGGTGCCGTGGCACTCGACGTACGATACGTCGCCAGGGTGAACTCCGGCGGAGGCGAGGGCCTGGCGGATCAGCGCCCGCTGCGCCGAACCATTTGGGGCCGTGAGACCGTTGCTCTGCCCATCCTGATTCACGGCGGATCCTCGAATAATGCCGAGAATCCGGTCGCCATCTTTTCGCGCTTTCGAGAGTCGCTTGAGCACGATCAACCCGCAGCCTTCGCCGCGCGTGTATCCATCCGCTGACGCATCGAAGGTCCGGCAACGCCCCGTGGGCGAGAGCATGCGCGCCTTCGACAGGTTGATCGCCGCCTCAGGCGAGACAATGGCATTCGCGCCCCCGGCGATCGCCGTCTCGCACTCACCACTGCGCAGTGCCTGGCACGCCAGGTGCACCGATACCAACGACGATGAACACGCCGTATCGACCGTCAGGCTCGGTCCCTGGAAGCCGAACACATAGGACAGGCGGCCGGCAGCGGCACTGAACGTTGATCCGGTGCCCAAGTAAGGACCAATCCCGTCACGCCCGCGTTCCCGCAGCTGGCGCGACAGGTAGTCCTGGTACATCAACCCGACGAATACCCCCGTGCGAGTGCCGCGCAGCGTCTCGGGTGCTATGGCGGCGTTTTCGAACGCCTCCCACGCCACTTCAAGGAGCATACGCTGCTGCGGATCCATCGTGCTCGCTTCGAGGGGCGAAATGCCGAAGAATGCCGCGTCGAAATGGCCGATGTCGTCAAGGAACGCACCGTCACGCATGTACAGCTTGCCGGGCGCATCGGGATCGGAGTCGTAGAGCTCGTCAGTGTCCCACCGATCACGAGGCACTGGGCCCACGACGTCCACGCCATTCCGCAGGAGCGTCCAGAACCGGTCAGCATCCGTCGCGCCTCCTGGGAATCGGCACGCCAGACCCACCACGGCGATCGCATCGCGATGGTCCTCCGGCATTGCGGCAGTCACCGCGGGCAGCGGTGCCGTGGCACGCGGCGGCCGGATAGGCTCAACGCGCTGCGTTGGAGCCGGCAGTTCGGCGGGGGCGGCAGGCCGAGTATCACTCGGCACGGGCGTAGCCGGCTGCAGGCAAGCTAGGTGAGCTGCGAGCGCACGGATGTTCGGGTAGTCCCAAGTGGCAGTTGGCGGGACTCCAATCCCAAACTGGTCCTCTAGATCGGCGGTCAGCTCGACGGCGGTCAACGAGTCGAGACCCAGGTCAGCAAAGGCCTTGGCCGAACTGATCGCAGAGGACTCCTCCTGCAAACGCCGGCCAATCCACTGCTGCATCCAGCGTTCGAGCTCAGGAAGTGTTCTCGTCGATCCGCCAGCGTCTGTCGCGGAGGGTGTTGGAGCCGCAGCGGGGAGCGCAGTCGCTACGGGCGGCGCCTCCGGGACGCGGTGTGAGGTCATGGACGCCACCGCGGCGAGGTCCCGATGAAGCAGTGCGTCCATCGACTCAAGCACGCCGGGACGATGTTGGTCGACGTCGCCTATCCGATCCGCGAAGCCGGCAATCGATGCCTCGATCGCCGCGCGGTCCAGGACCTCCGCCGGGGCCGTCCGCGCCGCCACAACGCTGCGTTCGAAGCAGCCGTGCAGCCAGCGCGCTTCTGATTCGAGTTCGGCACGCTCGACGGCCGCCAGCCACAGGGCCCACAGAGCCGCGTCACCCAGCAGCATCGCCGTTCGCTGCCCGTCGCCACGCCGCCCGTTCAGCTCATCCGCCAGCGAGACGAGCGTGTCCGCGACGCGCTCGCCTCCAAGACGGCGCAGGAATGCGATGAAATCGGGGCTGCCGGCCGCGACGCGCGTGCCGACAAACATCTGCATGGTCTCTGTCGGTCCCTCGAAGATGCGGAGCAGCCGCGTATCGCGCAACATCTGGGGTACCAGGTTGCTTTCGATGTAGCCACGGCCGCCGAGCATCTGCATCAGGCGATCGACCGCGCGATACGACGTCTCTGCAGCCAGCACCTTCACTGCCGCATAGCATTCCTTTGGCACCTCGACGCCTGCGTCAAGCCATCCGGCAAACTGGTCGACCAACGTCTCCAGCGCGGCGGCCTCCAGCGTCAATTGCGTGAGGCGCTCACGGGACACGAAGTTGTCGATCAACCAGCCGGTAGCAACGCCGCGCCGCGAGGCGTATCGAGCCATCAGCTGTCCAGCGCGCATCATGACGCCGATCGCACTGCCGGCGATGCACACACGGCCGAACTCCATGATGTCTTGGGCAATCCGCATGCCCTGACCGATCCCGCCGATCACATCCGCGGGTGCGACGCGCACGTCGTTGAGGTGCACGGTGTTCTGCACCATGCCGCGCATGCCCATCGTCAGCTCTTCGGCGCCCTGGACGAGTCCCGGTGCATCGTGCCGGACGGCAAAGGCCGTGATGCCTCGCCGCACACCGTGCTCGTCAATGACGTGCGCGAAGACGTGGATAAGGCTGGACCATGCTGCAGTGCCAATCCATTTTTTGGACCCGCGGAGGAACCATCCACCGTGGCCATCTGGCCGCGCGGTCGCCTCGATCGCCGTGGGATTGGAACCTGCCGCCGGCTCAGTGAAGGCGAAGCTCGCCAGCTCACGGCCGCTGGCGACGGCGGGCAACAGGCGGTCGAGTTGGGCCGCCGACCCGTACGACAGCAGCGGCCGCAGGCCGAGGGAGTTGTGCACGCCGACGAACGACGCGAGGGTCAGATCGATGGCAGCCAGCTGCGCGAGCACGCGACACAAGTCGCGGTTCGTCAACGCAAGGCCTCCCACCTCGAGGGGCGCCTGCAACCCAAGCAGCCCATGGTTTCCGAAGTCGAGCACGATATACGGGGGGATCGTGCGCCGCTCATCCATCAGGCGCGAATCAATGCGGCGTCCGGCGTAGTCGCGCAGCCATGCGATCACGGCATCGGCGCGCGCAGCCGATCCGACGTCTGCGGGGACCTCGTCAGACGCCAACCAGGTGAATACCACGTCGAGCGCCCCCGAGAGATAGGCGTCGCGCGTCGCGGCACGGCGGATCTTTCCGCTCGACGTGCGCGGCAGCGTCGCTGGTCTGATCAACACGATGGCCCCGACACCCACTTCGACTTCGCTGCGGACGGCTTCGCGAATGCGCTCGGCCACTTCCGGACCGTCGATGGCGCGGCTGGCCTGGCGCGTGACCTCGCACACGACCACGACGCGCTCCGCCTCGCCATCTGGGGCCACTGAAAATGCCGCGGCTGCGGGATTCAGCGCCGGACTGCTCGCCGCCGCAGCGGCTTCAATGTCCTGCGGATGGTAATTGCGGCCGCGCACAATGATCAGGTCCTTGCGACGGCCCGCGACGTAGACATTGGCCTCATGGAGAAACGCGAGATCGCCGGTCCGCAAGAATGGTCCGTCCCCATTTGCGAGCATCGCCCCGAAAATCTCGGCGGTCAGCTCCGGGCGTCGCCAGTAGCCCTGCGTCACATGTGGACCGCGCACCCAGATTTCGCCCACGTGGCCATCGTCCACCGGCAGCCGTGTCTCGGGGTCGACAACGCGCAACTCCTGCCCATCGGTCGAGTACCCGCATCCAACCACGGCCCTGGCCGTGGGCGCTTCGCTCGGGACGGCAACACCGCGCGTCAGCGCATCGGCGTCCACCCTGAGGACCGGCGTTCCGCCGCCGACGACATTTCCCGTCGACAACAGAGTGGTTTCGGCCATGCCATAACACGCGTAGAACGCGCCCGGCTGAAGACCGCACGGGCGGAACGTGTCGACGAAGGCCTTCATCACCGGCGCCTGGATCGGCTCAGAGCCGCAGTAGCACACCGTCAGCGTGCTCAGGTCCAGCTCGGCCTTCAAGGCATCCGTGGCGTGCTTCACCGCCAAGGCATACGCAAAATTAGGCGCGCCGGTGACGGTCGCACGGTGTCTGGTTATGAGCTGCAGCCAGCGGCCCGGACTCCGGACGAACGAGTGCGGGGACATCAACGCCGTGCGACCACCCACCGCAAGCGGGCCGAGTACGTTCCCGATCAGCCCCATGTCGTGGTACATCGGCAACCAGCTGACCATCGACGTGTCGGGGCTGAACCGCATGGCCTCTTCGATCATGCCGAGATTGGCGAGCAGGTTGCCATGGCTCACCATCACGCCTTTCGGCTCGCTGGTGGATCCGGACGTGTACTGGAGAAAGGCAAGTGAGTCGGGCCCGAGGTCGGGCATGCGCCATGCGTCGGCGCTCGCCGCCTCGACCTCGTCGACGCAGGTGAAGCGGAAGGCGCGTGTCGGCGAGCCGTCCCGGAGCCACTTCTCGATGCGCTCACGCGTCCGGCGCGTGGTGGCAATCAGATCGGTATCGGCATCGCGCAAAATGACTTCGACGCGGCCAACATGCTTGGCACTCGCGGGTGGATACGCGGGCACCGGTACCAGTCCCGCGTAGAGCGCGCCGAGAAACGCGGCGGCGAACTCCGGTCCTGCGGGGCACAACAGCAGTATGCGGTCGCCAGGCCGCGCGGCAGACAGCAGTTGGACGGCGACGGCGCGCGCGTGCGTATCGAGCTCCGCGTAGGTCCAGACCGTCTCGGCGCCTGCCTCGGATTCAAAACTGAAGGCCGAGCGCTCAGGATGCGCGCTCCCCCGCCAGTGCAATCGATCGACCAGATGACGAGCGGGGGCACCATGTCTAACCATGTGGCAAATACCTCGACGAACCGAATGAGCGGTTAGACGCGTGCAGTCGCGGCGGCAGCGTTCAGAGCGTCAGCCGGCACGTCTGGATGTTGAGGTCGTCCAGCATCGCGGATAGTAATGCCGGCCTGGAATGCTGCACGAACAGATGTCCGCCCTGCAAGATGCGGAGGCGGAGCGGATGCCTCGAGTGCGCTTGCCACGGACGAAGCACAGCTTCGGGGACCTTGTGATCGTCGGCACCGCCGAAGATACTCATCGGCACGTCAAGCGGGTCCGAAAGAACATGCTCGTAGGTCTCGCACAGCTTGAAGTCTCCACGCAGAATCGGCTCGGCAATTTGCATTAGCTCTTCGTTTTCGAGCACTGCTTCCGGAGTCCCTTCGAGACGACGCAGCTCGGCACGAAACTGCACCGCATCGAGGTTATGCACATGGGGCCGCTCACCGGGAAGGTGTGGCGCGCGATGGGCGGAGAGAAACAGGTGGTGCGGCAGCGGTGCGGCCGATCGCCGAAGCTCGCAGGCGAGCTCATACGACAACAGCGCGCCCATGCTGTGGCCGAACAACACGAATGGGCGATCGAAAAACGGCCGCAAACCGTCGCTCAGCCCACGCACCATCGCCGGCACGTTGTCGATCGCAGGCTCACCAAGACGGTTTTCTCGTCCCGGCAACTGGACCGCGCATAACTGAAGGTCGGAAGGAAGCTCCTGCGGCCATGCCCGGTATGCCGACGCGCCGGCTCCTGCGTGGGGCAGGCAGAACACGCGCGTCTTGGCCGTGGTCCTGAGCAGGGAAGAAGGAAGCCAGCTGCCCATTACCACTTTGCTTTTTGTACTGGCACGCTCGTCATTCCGGGAAATCGCACGGATGTGATCAGACTGGCTCCGTGGCGGTCCTTATCCCATCAACGATGTTCGTGAATCAGGATGACTGACACGATGAGAAGGCCCGCCACCGAAAGACGGCGAACGGGCAATCACGCAAGGGCATCGGAGCGTGGTCTGAATGCCGTCAAAACGAAGCAGCCCTCCGGCGAGGTGGGGCTACGCCGGCGCGGCTGCCCTCGTGGGCTACTCGACTGCCTTGCGCCAGTCGAATGCCTTGCGCCAGTCGAAATTTCCGAACAGGTTGCGGCCGGTCACTGAACGCGAGTACGAGTTCAGCCCCACTGCAGTCCAAATTAGCGGAACCAGCAGGCCGCCGCCGACCAAGGTCGCGGCCCCGATAGCAGTCGCCGCATGAGCGGTACCGCTCTTGATGTCACCATTGACCACCTGGCTCACACCAGGCAACATTGCATCGGCTGCGAGCCGGGCGCCGTTCGCAAACACGCCAGCGGGAGTAGTACCTTCGGCCATGGAAATGTCTCCGATCCTGTCGTCGTCGAGTGCCGGCGTCGTGGCTGCCGCCGGACGTTGAACGACATCGCGTTCGTCCACCATTGCGTTCGCACGTTGCGCACGTTGCGCACGACGACGCCGGTTTTGAGCAAGTTCCGCCACGATTTAATGGTTGAGGCTAACACAAAAGTCGGGAGAAAGCACTCCTGCAAAATAACGATAGCGGCGCATTCGTCGGCGACTTGACCACCCACACGGATGTAATAGGCTGTTGATATTATCTGCCTTTGGGTAAGCCTGAAGCGTCTCCACAGAGGTGGTCGCTGGACGAGCTGAAAATGCGTGTGTCTGGTCCTGATGCCATTGCGGCCTCGGATCACGAGCCTAGTCAACCTAGCGATGGCCACGTGGCGATTACATCCGTCATGGCACACTGGGGGGAAGTCATTCAGGGACCCGTTTTGGTGCGCGATGTCCCACAAATAGGGCTCGTCACCCTTCCGGACCCAACCCGTTGGGTCACGGCGACGGCCATGAGAAAATCTCACGGCTCGAGGACTTCCTGCAACCAGCCGTGGAAGACCAAGGCGCTGAAAGCCGCTCAACTCACCATTGAGCGTTACGCGCCCGGAACGAGCGTTGATCTCGACCTGCGGTCGACCATACCGGAGGGCGTCGGCGCTGGGTCATCGACCGCCGACTGCGCCGCGACGATCCGCGCGGTCGAGAAACTGCTCGGTGTTCCCGCAGCGGCCAGTGCCGAGGCGCTGGACTTGGTCTTCGCCGCCGAGGGCCCGTGCGACCCGCTGCTGTTGCTTGATGATCGTGCCACGCTGCTATGGGGAAGCCGCTGCGGCCGGCTGTTCCGTCGCTACGACGCTCCATTGCCAGAATTCCATGCGCTGGGCTTCGTCACCGACCCTGGCCGTACGGTGTCAACAGTGGAACTGGCGGCCAACCAGCAGCAGCATCCGCCGACGCCAGGTGAGGTGGACGCGTTCGCGGCGATCCTTCGCGATTTCGAAGACGCTCTGGGTACGGGCTCAGCATACGGCATCGCCCGAGCGGCGACGGCCAGTGGCTCGCTGAATCAACACCGCTGCCGTATCGACGGGTGGGATATTCTCATCCGACTGGCGGAAGACGTCGGCGCCGCCGGGGTATCGTGCGCGCATTCAGGCACGGCAGCGGCCTTGCTCTTCGATCCGGCCATCGACAACCTATCCGCACGATGCCAAGAGGCCACGAGGCAACTTGAAGATCGGCGCGTGGCGCACGTGCACGCGTTCCGCACCGGCCACGTGTCGCCCCACCAACTCGCGCACGCGCTTTCGGACACCTCGGCATGAATGATCACACCCAGGTTCGTCAATTTATTCAGGTTCGCGAGGTTGCCGCCAGGCTGATCGGCCCGAAGACGCCCATGCCGACGGTGCCCATGGCCGCCGCCGCCCTCGGTGTGACGGAGTCGCAAATCGTCAAAACCATCGTCTTCGAAGGTAAGAAGTCCAGCGAGTGCGTCGCGGTCGCCATCGTCACGGGTGATGCCCGTGTCGACCGCGGTCGCGTCGCAGCTGAACTGGGCCTGCCGACTCTAAAGCTCGCGTCGAGCACAACGGTGTCGACGGTGATCGGCTACGAGGTCGGCGGCGTGCCGCCCGTGGCGCACGCAACAGCGGTGCCGATCGTTGTGGACCGCGCCGTGTTCGCGCACTCGCTCGTCTACGGCGGCGGCGGCGACGAATTTCACATGCTCGAAATCACGCCGGCCGATATCCTGCGGCTGACCGGTGCGCGTGTGGCAGATGTCACCATGGCGGCCATCTCCCCTTCTCAGAGTCTGTCGTGAAAGACGCGTTCGGCCGGGTGGCGCGAGCGCCGCACCCTGACCTCCACCGGCTGTTGTACGCGCCGGCGCTCGCTGACGATTTGCGCGAAGTGCTGCCACTTCTCGTACGGATCAACGCGGCACATGTCGTGATGCTGGAGCGGTGTGGCCTGATGGTTCGTCTTGCGGCGGCGGCCGTGCTGAAGGCCGGAGCTGCCATTGCGGCGGAGCCGCCGCCGACCGGTATGGCGCGCGGCCTGTATGCGTGGTTCGAAGGAGCACTGATCGAGCGCTGCGGCCCGGATGTTGGCGGCGCAGTCCACGCGGGCCGCAGCCGTAACGACATCAATGCCACAGTGGCGCGTTTGCGCGTCCGCGGTGTTGTGATGGCGCTCCTCGAGGACCTGCTCGATCTTCAGGCCGCGATGCTGGGTCGAGCCGTTGAACATCGGTCGACCGTGATGCCGGGCTTCACGCACCTACAGCCGGCGCAGCCCACGACATTCGGCCATTATCTGCTCGGTGTCGCGGCCGAGCTCAACCGCGATGCAGACCGGCTCCTCGATATCGATCGCCGCTTGGATGCGTGCCCGATGGGTGCCTGCGCGGGTTTCGGGACCGGCATGCCGATCCAACCGGAACTCGTCGCTTCACTGCTCGGATTCGAACGACCGGTGGCCAGTTCTGTCGACGCCGTTGCCTCGAGAGATTACGTGGTCGACTTCCTATCAGCGGCGGCGATCACCGGCACAACCCTCACCCGCCTGGCCACGGACCTGCAACTCTGGTCCAGCGCCGCGGTTGGATGGTTCGACTGGCCCGATGACCTTGTCAGCACGAGTTCGATCATGCCGCAGAAGCGCAATGCCTTCGTGCTCGAGAGCATCCGCGGCCGATCGACCGACGCCGCCGGCGAATGGGTGGCGGCAGTCATCGGACTCAAGAACACCCCGTTTACCAACACGATCGAGGTGAGCAGCGATGTGGTCGAACGCGCCCCACGGGCGGCCCACCACACACGCACCGCGATACAGTTGATGACGCTGCTGGTCAAGAGCCTGATCGTTCGCACCGACCGCCTCCAGCAGAGTGCGCACGCCGGCGACACGACCGCCACCGCACTGGCCGATGCGCTGGTGCGCGGCTGCCAAGTGCCGTTTCGCACAGCGCACGAAGCCGTCGCATCGCTCGTGATGGCCAACGTTGACCGCGGCGACCCGGCGGCGGTGGCCGGATACCTTCAGCACGCAGTCAACCGGCCTGTCCATCCGAGCGCAATCGCGGGCGCACTCGACCCGCTCGCCGTCGTCTCCGGCGCCGCATTCGGTGGAGGCCCAGCCGCACCCTCACTCGCTCGCCAGCAGGCCGAGCTCGAGTCGTCGCTCGATGCACACCGCCGCCGGCTCGTCGCGCGACGGGCGATGCACACCGCCGCCGAGGCTGCACTCCACCACGCCATCGACCAACTCACCTCCGCTGTATGACCATTGCACGAAACGTCCTCGACCTGATGCGCAATACCCCCCTCGTCGGCCTGAAGGGCCGCGAGCAGCACACATTACGCGGCCAACTGTGGGGCAAGCTTGAACTGGCCATGCCCGGCCAGATGAAGGACCGCGTCGCGCGGCGTGTGATTCAGGATGCGGCCCAGCGAGGCGCACTCAAGCCGGGCGGCATCGTCATCGAGAGCTCGTCCGGAACCATGGCGGAGGGGCTGGCGCGAGTCGGTGCGGCACTCGGCTACCGCGTCATTATCGTCACGGACCCGCGAGTCGATGCCGGATTGTGCGCCAAGCTGCGCGCCTTCGGCGCCGAGCTCGACATCGTTGAAACGCAGGCACCCACCGGCGGCTGGCAACGCAGACGCTGTGAGCGACTCGGCGAGATCCTGCAGAAGCATCCCGACGCGTTCTGGCCCAGGCAGTACGACAATCGCCTGTTCCAGACGGTGTACGAGGAGGAATTGGCCGCCGAACTCGCCGAAGTCGGCGAGATCACCGCGTTCGTCGCGTGCGTCGGTAGCGGCAGTTCGGTGTGCGGGACCGCACATGCGCTGCGGCGACGTAATCCGCGCGTTCGGATTATCGCGGTGGACGCGACTGGCTCGGTGCAGTTTCACCAGCCCGATCGGCCACGCAAGCAAAGTGGCCACGGCAACAGCATCATCGCCGGCAATATCGACTATTCGGCCATCGACGAAGTACATTGGGTGAACGATGGCGAGGCCTTCAGCGCATGCCACGAATTGGCCCGCCGCGAAGCAATTTTCGGCGGGGGCTCGTCGGGCGCGGCCTACATGGTGGCGTCGTGGGTGGCCACGAAGTGCGAGCCTGGCGCCAACGTGATCGCCCTCTTCCCCGACCGCGGGGATCGTTACGCCGGGACGATCTACGATCAGGCGTACCTGCAGGCGAACGGTTTGTGGGGCGTGGAAGCCGCACCGGATCCCGAATGTATTCGCTACGGCGTCGACGAAGCGACTCGGTGGAGCTGGTCCCCGCTGCCGCACGATGGCTCGGTCCCCTACTACGCGCCCGGCACGCTGACCAGCCGCCGCATGCTCGCCGAACTGGGTCTCGAATGAGGCACTGGGTCTTGATTGAGAGCAACACCACGGGCAGCGGCGCGATTGCCGTTCAGCTGTTGCGCGACCGCGGCGACGATGTCACGTTCGTGACCCGCGACCGCAGCAAGTACCCATTCCTTGACGGTCTCAGGGTCCTGGACGCCGACACGAACGATGTTGCGTCGCTGGTACCGCTGGTCGACCGACTTGCTCCCGATGCGCTCGTCACGTTCTCGACGTTCTACGTCACGACCGTTGCCGAGTTGGCGTCGCGGCTGCGACTGCGGTTCCTGTCTCCACACGCTGCGGCAACCTGCCATGACAAAATAGCGAGCCGGCGCGCGCTCAAGGCAGCCGGGCTCCCCGGGCCACGCTATTGGGAGGTCAGTTCCGCCACAGATGCCGCCGCCGCAGCCGCAGAAGTGAAGTATCCGTGTGTGATGAAACCGCCGACGTCCAGCGGAAGCACCGGTGTCCTCCGCGTCGAAGACAGCCGGCAGCTGTGCGACCACTACGAGCGGCTCACTGTATCCTGCGTCAACGAGCGCGGGCAGGCGCAGCCCGCAACGGTCCTGGTGGAAGACCTGCTCGACGGGCCCGAATACAGCGTGGAATCCGTCACCCTAGCCCCGGGGCAAACTCGGATTATCGGCGTCACGCGCAAGCACCTGTCAACGCCGCCATGGTTCGTCGAACTCGGGCACGATTTCCCGGCGGCAGTCAGCCACACTGAGCGCCGCGCCATCGAAGAGTGCGTCCAGGAAGGCCTTGCGGCGGTAGGGTATGACTTCGGACCTGCGCACACTGAACTGAAATACACCTCGAGCGGCCCCGTCATTGTCGAAATCAATCCGCGGCTCGCCGGGGGCATGATCCCGGAACTCGTCAGGCTCGCCTACGGGGTAGACCTCATTGACGCGTACCTGCGGATGCTCGCCGGCAACACGCCGCAACTCGACCCGACCCGGCATGAGCAAGCCTCGATTCGTTTTGTGACCGCCCCGCAACCGGGAACGCTGCGAAGCCTTCCTGACTGCAGTGATCTTTGCGCCAGGCCTGGTGTGGCGGCACTGGCGCTTACCGCCACGCCAGGCCGTGTGGTGCAACCGCCGCAGAGCGCTGAAGACCGCCTTGGGTACGTGATTAGTAACCGGCCTGATCTCTGCGATAGCGTCCTGCGCGAGGTCATCGGGCGGTTGGACATCCGCTGATCGCCGCGGCCCGATGTGACGATCACGAGTTGGGCTTGGCGTTTGGCCGGTGATTTCCTATAACCAAAGGTTCCAGCCCCCGTTGGGAGGTCGTTCAACGGTAGGACAGCGGACTCTGACTCCGCTTATCGGGGTTTGAGAGGACCGGGTTTCTCGGACCACTTCTAGAGTGAGCCCGCGGCGGTTGCGAGCATCCTTTTCGCGAATTCCCGAGGGCTGTGACCCTTGAGGGATCGGTGAGGATGATGCTCATTGTAATCCCACCGAAACGCATCGATCTTCTTCTGCGCGTCCTCCAGCGACAAGAACCAATGCGCGTTCAAGCAGTCCGCGCGAAACCGACCGTTGAACAATTCGATCATGGCATGGTCGGTCGGTTTGCCACGTCGGCTGAAGTCGAGAACGACCCCGTTCGTGTAGGCCCAGAGGTCCATCGCCGCGCTGACAAACTCTGTCCCGTTGTCACAATAGATGCGTTGCGGCAATCCTCGCTCGAAGCGCAGGCGCTCGAGCGTCGCGGCGACATCGTGGCCGCCGAGTCCTTGGCCAATATCGATAGCCAGGCATTCACGCGTGAACATGTCGATCACGGTCAACGCGCGGAAGCGACGCCCATCGGCGAGCTGGTCGGCGACGAAGTCCATGCTCCAGATGTCGTTCCGCGCGGTCGCCGGTCGGCGCTGCTCGCGATGGACGGCGGTCACGTGGCGCCAGGGCCGCTCGCGTCGAAGTGCCAAGCCTTCCTCGGTGTAGACGCGATAGAAGCGCTCTTTGCCGACCCGCCAGCCTTCGCGCTGCATCAGGACGCGGAGGCGCCGATAGCCGAATCGCACCCGCGTTTGGGCGAGCTCGCGCATACGCTGGCGGAGTCCGGTGAGCGGATCCTTTCGGCTCGTGTAGTACACCGACGATCGGGTCGTCCGGATGACCAGGCACGCGCGTCGCGCGCTGACCGTGTAGCGGCCCATCAAGTACTGCATGACCTCGCGCTACTTGGCGGGCTTTAGAACTTTTTGAACGACGTCCTGCAGCATGACCTTGTCGAGCGACAGGTCGGCGACAAGCCGCTTCAGCTTGGTGTTTTCGTCCCACAGCTGCTTCAGCTCGCGCGCCTCGCTTGGCAGCATCCCGCCGTACTCCTTTTTCCAGCGGTAGAACGTTTGCTCCGAGACACCGACCTGGCGACAGACGTCGCCGACGGTTACGCCGGCGGCCACTTGCTGCAATACCGACGTGATCTGCTCGACCGAAAATCGCTTCTTCTTAACGGCACATCCTCCTGGCCCGCTCGGGGCCGATTGTGCCGCAAAACTCACTCACAGAGTGGTCTGAAAAAGCCGGAGCCCCTCAATCATCGATCTTGCGGCTGGCCACGGATTGCTCGCGCAGATCCTGCTGATCATGGACGGCACGTCCCCGGCTGCCGTGGCGGTAGATACGGCGCTTCCCGCATCCACAGGCAAGCTGCTCGAGGCACTCTCGCGGACCTGGCCGCAACTGCGCTTACGCGTGTCGTTTGAGGCGAGGTCGCTCGATTCGATCGAACTTCAGCCAGACGATGTGGTGGTATCGAGCCATGCGTGCGGCGCGCTGGCGGACCTGGTGATCGACCGCGCCCTCGCGGCTCGCGCGCGGGTTGCAGTGCTGCCGTGCTGTCACGTGTTGAAGGTCAATGACCAGGGGGCGCTGTCAGGATGGGTGGACGGTGCGCTCGCCGTCGACATCATGCGTGCCATCAAACTCGAACAGCACGGCTATCGCGTGCGAACGCAGACCATTCCCGCAACGGTCACACCTAAGAATCGCCTGCTGCTGGCGACCCCTGCCTGAGGAGCGCTGCGCTCAGGCAGTAGCCGGCAATTCCGCTCGCGCCGTACCCAGCCAACGGCGTTGGGTAGTTTCCGATGATCGCGAATGCAATCACGCTCAGCCACGTCGCGCCGAACACGGCGTCGCCGGCAGGGTCTTCCGTCTGCCGTGAAAGGCCGACGACAGCCGGAGTCAGCATGATGCCAAACGCCGCCGCGATCGCCAGGCCGGCCACCGCGTTGAACGCAAATGCCGATTGGAGCACCTGCTCAACAAAGGGCACCGGCGGCACCAGGTCGCTTCTCACGAGCGTTGACGCGAACGCGCACGTCGCAACGATTCATCGTCACCACGGCCTCGCGGCGATAGAGCCGTATCACCGCCAGCTCAGCGACGAGTGTTCCGGACATTGCACGATCAGGCTGTAAGGCGAGCGCAACTGCCATGATCGCCAACCCGATCGACGAGAGCCAGTCTTGCGTGCGAGTAAAGAACATCAGTGCCGGCGGCAAGAGCACCAGGCTCGGCTGAAGCGACAGACCCGCGATGCGTATCCAGCGCGATGCACCATCAACGCGCGGCCCCACCAGCGCCGTCGCAAGCAAGACCAGGGCGACGGCCAGCGTGAAAGCCCCCGCGAAGGTTTGGGAGCGCGTTTCGGCCGGGCTGACCAGTCGCGCCACGATCACACCCGAAACGAGGGCCGCGGCATTGACGAGGATGTAGCTCGACGGCGCACCGGCCAGGAACATGTATGCCGCACCCAGCGTGACGCTGGCGGCGGCAAATGGCGTCGCGTTCTCCATCTGCACCGGTTGTTAGCTTAGCCGTCCTCGCCATATCCTTGAGCGAAATGACAGATTCGATGGCGAGGCGAAAGAGCATTGTCGCCCGGGCCGTGCTCGCGGTCGCCCTGCTCGCTTCCGGCGTGTCGTTGATCTTCTGGTCGATGCAGGGCGCGTCGCTCGGGACGCTGGAACACGAAGAGACTTCTGCATTCTCGAAGATCCGTATCCGTCGCAACGGCGAGACTCGCCTGCTGACGTTTGTGCGCGACAACGGGCAGGAGGCCGTGCAGACCCGCATCAACCTGTCGGCACCGCATTCGCTTCAGTCGCCGTACGCGCGTGGAATGTTTACCAGCTACCTCTATCAGCCGAGTCCGCGTCGCGTGCTGATCGTTGGCCTGGGTGGCGGCGCCATGGTTCGCTTCCTGACACACTACGAACCGGATGCGCAGATCGATGCGGTCGAGATCGACCCTGTCGTCGTGAAGCTCGCCGATCAATACTTCGGGGCGCGCTCCGGTGGCAATGTGCGGATACACACCGCCGACGCGGTGACGTTCATCGAATCCACGACAGATCGCTACGACCTGATCTTGATGGATGCGTTCCTGCGTCCGTCAGACGACACCGACACGACCGGTGTGCCCAAGGGACTCAAGACCATCGAGCTCCTGCAGCGGCTCAAGCTGACCCTGGCGCCCGGCGGCGTTGTCGCCTTCAACGTCAACGAACACGAATCCATGACAGAGGACATCGCGGCCGTCACGACAGCGTTTGGTCACGCCGTGGTCTACCGTTGCCCTCCCGCGCAGAACAAGGTCGTCATCGCCACGGAGAACGGGCTGGCAAGCGACGACGAACTGCGCGGACGAATCCAGGTGCTCGATGCACGCCTCAAGAGCGCGCTGGCGTTTGACGAACTGCTGAAGAATCGGGAGTAGCGACCGCGATCAGTGCGCGAAGGGAATCAGTCTTGAAGATGCCGTCCCAACTGGCGATAATCAGTGCGGGGATTGAAGTGATGGTCCTCGTCTATCCGTGGCAACACTCACCACACTCGATCTCCTCATCATCGTCGGATACCTGGTCGCCCTTGCGGCGATCGGTTCTTTCTTCGCCCGCCGCCAAAGCAGCCTCGAAACATTCTTGATCGGTGGCGGCCGGATGTCGTGGCTGCCGGTCGGGCTGTCGCTAATGGCCGCGCTGAACAGCGGCATCGACTACCTCACGCAGCCCTCCGCAACGATTCAGTACGGACTCGTGCTCGCGCTCGGCGTGCTGTCGTGGCTGTTCATCTATCCGTGGGTTTCGCTGGTGGTGTTCCCGTTCTTCAGGCGACTCCACGTCTACTCGATCTACGAGTACCTCGAAACTCGCTTTGATGTGCGCGTGCGCACGTTGGCAGCGATCATCTTCGTGTTGTGGCGCCTGGGCTGGATGGCCACGGCACTCTACGTGCCCTGCCTGGCCATCAGCGCCACATCCGGCGGCCAGGTGGATCTGACGACGATGATCGTCGTCGCCGGCATCCTGGTGACGCTCTACACGATGCTTGGCGGCATCCAGGCGGTGATCTGGAACGACGTGATCCAGTTCACCGTGATGTTTGGCGGACTCGTTGTCACGGTCTGGATCGTGGCGACAACCGCCACAGGCGGCGTGCCGGGAATCTGGGAAGCAGCGCAGCTTGGAGGCAAGACGCAGCTCTGGGTGCCGCTTGGTGATCCAGCCGCGACCGGACTTTGGGCCAACGTGGTCGCGTTCTTTCGCCAGCCGATGACGGTTCCGGCATTGTTCTTTGCGCTGGTCATCGGCCGCGCTGCTCAGTACACGACCGACCAGACGATGGCACTGCGCATCCAGAGCACGAAGTCGACTGACGACTCTCGGCGCGCCTTTATCGTCAATGCCGCGGGCGATGCGTTGTGGATGTTGGGACTGACGTTCGTTGGTCTCGCCCTGTTCGCGTACTTCCAGCACACGCCACCGCCTGAGGGCCTGGCGGCAGATCGCATGCTGCCGTACTTCATGTCGAATGTGTTCCCCGCTGGAACGGTGGGGCTGGTGACGGCGGCGATTCTCGCGGCCTCACTCTCCAGTGTTGATGCAGCGATCCACTCGGGCAGCTCGGTCGTGGTCGTGGACATCTACAATCGGCTGATTACCGGCAAGCGTCACGATCGTGTGGCGTCGGAAGCGGCTGCCCCGGATGCCGACGAGGATCGCGCGCAGGTGCGGTTGCTGCGATGGGCGACTGTCGTCATGGGTGTCGTCGGCACCACGATGGCGACCAATGTCGAGGGCATCGGCAATCTCATCGAGATCGTCAACAAATTGACCAACTCCTTCGCCGGGCCTCTGTTCGGGATCTTCCTGCTGGCGATGTTCAGCGCCCGCGCGACCAGCATCGGCGCACTGGCCGGCGGAATGGTCGGCGCGATCACCGCGTACCTTGTGGCGTACTACACGTCGATCGGTTTTTTGTGGCCGTCGACGCTCGGCCTGGTGGCGACACTCCTCGTTGGCGGCGCGGTGTCGTTGCTCACCACCGCACCACCACCTGAGATCGAGCACTACACCTGGCGCGGCATCATGCGCCGGTCCGCAGACTAGCTGACGTCGTATCCGCGGCGGTGCCGACCGTCGATCGCGTGTTCGCACCCATCCAGTCATGATCGACCACGATCATCTGCCAGCGCCGGCGCTCACTCGCGATTGAGTGAGTAGCGCATGATCGACGCGTGGACGCCGCCTTTCACGCGTTCCAGCCCGTAGACATCGCCGGCTGGACCCTGTGCGCGCGCGTGGATAGCCGCGATCGCTGATCGATCCTGATCGTCCAGCTTCATGGCGAGCGCGGACGCGATCGATGCCAGGTGGCCGGCATGACGCACGCCGACGATGATTGCAGCGACGCCGGGCTGGTCGAGTGCCCATCGCATGGCCACGGCGCCAATATCGGCGTTGCGACGGGCACCAATGTCTCGCAATGTCTCAAGCAGTTGCTGGAACAGCGGCCAGCCGCCAAATTCGTCGATGATCAGCCGGTACTTGGTGAGCGATCGGTTCTCGAGCTCACCTTCCGGAACTTGAACGCCGAGCCAGCGCTCCGACAGAAACCCGCCAGCGAGCGAGCCGTAGCAGAGCATGCCGATGGCGTGCTCGCCGCACAACGATTGCATCGACGCCGGCCGGCGATCGAGCACCGAGAACTGAACCTGGTGAGACACCACCGGGACGCCAGCGTCGACGATCTCCTTCAGTCGCCGCTGGTCGAAGTTCGTCAAGCCGATGTGACGAACCTTGCCGGCCAGCCGGAGCTGGTTCAGCCACAGCGCCGCCTCGACATAGCCGGGCACGTCGTAGTCCCACCAGTGGAGTTGCACCAGGTCGAGCGCTTCTGCGCGCAGCCGCTGTAGCGATCGATCCACGCCGCGTTCAACGTCGCTACGAGCGTGCGTCGTCAGCCGATCGCGATCAGGCACGTACTTGGTGTGGACCTGGACGTTTCTGGCGCGGTCTGGCCGTGTCCGGCGCCATCCGCCGATCAGCGCCTCGACGCCGGTATAGATGTCGGCACAGTCGAAGGTCGTGATGCCGGCGTCGACATAGCGGTCCATGTCGGCAAGCGCCGCTTGCTGGTCAATCGCGCCATGGCCGCCTGCCAGTTGCCATCCGCCTTTGAGCACGCGCGAAATGTCATAGTCGCGCGTCAGTCGGGTCCGAGTCATCGGTCCACGCGAGGAGGCAGCGGCACGGCGGTCACGTCCTGGTGATGGAATCGCCGGCGGCCAGTGCGGGTGATCCGGAATCTGGCGCCGCAGTTCGGATCGGGGCAGGCAATATCGGCGTCCGTTGTCATCCAGTCATTGCTGTGTGTATCCCGCTGCTTGGCGGGCAGCAAGGGCAACAGGGCAGCCAGCGAGTACATCGAAAAGGTCGAAGGGGCTGCGAACACGAGGTTCTCACCGTGGACATCGAAGGCGTGACCCTGGCGGTGGCTGCAGACCATGGGCCGGTCGCCAGCGATGACCTCGACCCGCAGGTCAAACAATTCGAACGCATCGTCTTCGCGAGCGCTTTCAGGCGTAGACATATCGCACGTACTATACGTCCACGATGTCGATTGTTCAGATCCTGCTTGGCGTGCTGGTCGGCAGCGGTCTCTTGTTGATGGTGATGTGGTGGCGCGGCACGACGAGGGCAGTGGGCGCGCCGGGCATCCTGCAGATCACGCTTGGATTCGTCACCAATTTTTTCGATACGCTCGGCATCGGATCGTTCGCAACCACGACCGCGGCGTTCAGGCTGATGGGGATCGTCCCCGACGAGCTGATTCCGGGCACGCTGTTGATCGGGCATGCGCTGCCGGTCATCGCGCAGGCGATGATCTTCATCACGGTTGTCGACGTCAATCCGGCGCAGATGGCGGCGTTGATCGCCTGTTGCGTCACTGGCGGCTGGATCGGCGCCGGCGTGGTGGCGTCCGTGTCGCGGCGAACGATCCAGTTTGCGATGGCGGGCGCGCTGACGGCCGCGGCGGTCTTGATGCTCACCGGAATGCTGGGCCTGATCCCCGGCGGGGGCAGCGCTACGACCTTTCCACCCGCCGCCTTCGTCGTCGCCGTCGTGGTCAGCCTGGTGCTTGGCGCGCTGCTCACCGTTGGCATTGGCAACTACGCGCCGAGCTTGATCATCTTCTGCCTGCTGGGCATGGATCCACGGGCGGCCTTCCCGATCATGATGGGGTCGGGAGCGTTCGTCGCCACAATCGCCGGCGTCCGGTTCGTTACGCGCGGGCGATTCGACCGGCGCGCGGCAGCCGGATTGACGCTTGGCGGCATTCCCGGCGTGCTCGTCGCCGCATGGGTCGTGCAGTCGCTGCCGCTCGATGCTCTGCGGTGGCTGGTGCTCGTGGTCGTCCTCTACTCAGCCGTGTCGCTCGCCAGGGCGGCGACGGCCAGAGCGGTCCCGAACATATAGAGAACTTTGTGATATAAAGTTCGTCTAAGCCTTTCGGACCGTCGTCATGCCACTCATCGAATCGCTGTCATCCATCAAGCGCGATCTGGCGCACGCGCTGAGATCGTTGGCCAAGGAGCGCGGCTTCGCGCTGGTCTGTGTGATCTCGCTGGGCATCGGGATGGGCGCGTTTGTCGCGCTGGTCACGTTTGGCCGCGCCATCACGGCCCCGGCTCGAGTGATCAACACCGAGGGCCTCACGGAACTGCTGGTGTTGCCGCAAGGGCCACTACGCGAGAAAGCGGGCGAATGGGCGATCGAGCAGTGGTCCTACGCCGACTTCCAGGCGCTGCGCGAAGCCAACACCGGCATGGCACTCACCGGATGGGCAATGGAGCAAGTGGACTTTGGCACGCCGATTCCTGGCGAGAAGAATCCGCTGCCACGATTCCCCGCGCTGTACATCACCTCGAACTACTTCAGCACCCTGGGTGTATCGATGGCTCGCGGCGCCGGATTCGATCCGGCTCGCGACGATTCAACGGCGCCGGAACCGCGCGTGGTGCTGAGCCATGATTTCTGGAAGAGCCGCACCGCCTCCGACCCGGACATCGTTGGCAAAGCCTTGACCATCGACGGCACCTTGCACACGGTCGTCGGAGTCACGCCCGAAGACTTCGTTGGCCACTTTCACGCGTTTCAGGCTCCCGGTGCGCTGGTCTTCCTTCCGTTCGAGCGCTACCCGCGTTTGCGAGCCGAACCAGGCCTCCGTACTGACCGGTCCGCCGATTGGGTCCGCGTCCACGGACGCCTACATGAGGGCGTCGACATCCGGCAGGCCAACATGCTGGTGTCCACTTTGGTGGCGCGCATCGCTGAGCAATATCCCGACTCCAATCAATTCAAGGGCGCCACTGTTGAACCGTACGCGTCGATGGGAGCGGCCGGCAGGCCTGAATCCCGCCGCGTGTTGAGCGTGATGTTGAGCCTTGCCGGCATGGTGCTGCTCATCGTCTGCCTGAACATCTCGGGCATGATGCTGGTGCGCGGGGCCAGGCGGGAACGCGAGTTGAGCATCCGCGCGGCGCTCGGCGCCGATCGGCGGCGTCTCATCCAGCATCTGTTCTTCGAATCCCTCTTGCTGGCCGTCGTGGCCGGCAGCATCAGTTCGTTCGTACTGTTCGGGATCCCGGCAATCGCAGGCTGGTATCTCGGCTTCCCCGTTCCGCAAGAAGTTGATTTCGACGCAACCAGCATGTTGGTGGCCGGCGGCCTCTGCGTGCTGGTGAGCGTGCTGTTCGGGCTACTGCCGGCGCTGCGCTTCAGCAAGCCCGAACTGGCGCCCGCGCTCAAGGAGGATGCGGCAGGTGGCGGCCGGCAAACCATTCGCGTCCATCGCGTCGCAGCGATGGTGCAGATCGGCATCGCCGTTCCCTTCCTCGTGATGAGCGGCGTGATGCTGGATCGAACCCGCACGGCGGAGTTCGGCATTCCGATGGCGGGGCTGGCCGGTGCGCGAGTCCCGGCGACCACGGTCAACAACCCTGAGGCCGGCGTCTCGATCCGCAACGTGCGCGACAACCTGCAGCAGGCCGGCGGCGTGCAATCGGTTGCGGTCGCCGAAGGCATGCCGATCGACTTCGACTATCGGATCTTCCGCATCGCTCGCAACGGCAGCACCGCATTTGTGTCGGCGCACGTGACGCGCGTGGGAGAGAACTATCTCGAGACGATCGGCGCGACACTGCTGCGCGGCCGGACGATCACGGCTGACGACCGTCTCGCCGGCGCGCGCGTGGCGGTCATCTCCGAGCCGCTGGCCGCACGCCTCTTCCCGGGAGAAGAAGCGATCGGCCAACAGGTCACCGCGGCCATCGACGGCGTGGTTGCTGGCCGGCGGGCCACTGGCGAGACGAGCGATCAGAACTTCACCGTCATTGGCGTCACGGCGGACTTCGCCACGTCGCAGCTGACCACCGATCGGCCGCAAATCCTGCTGCCACTCCCAGAAGAACTCACGCCATCGGTGTACCTGATCGTGCGCGGCGCCGCCGGCGATGAACCGAAACTGAAGGCTGCTCTGGAAGGCGCGTTACGGGATCTCGGCGTTCAGCCGCTGACGGGCGAGGTCTTCCCCGGCATCGTGACGGGACAAAACCTGATCGACAAGAGTCTCGGAGATCTTGTCTCTGAGTCGACGGCGGTCGGGGTCGCAGGCGGATTGGTCCTGATTCTCGCCGCTCTTGGCATCGTCGGCGTTGTCGGATTCATGGTGGCCACGCGTACGCGCGAGCTCGCGGTTCGCATGGCGCTGGGTTCGACACGTTGGAGCGTGTTCCGGCTGATGCTTACCGACACGATCAGGCTGGTGATTCCTGGCGTCGTTGGCGGGCTTCTGATTGGTGCGGTCCTGATTCGCACGCTCACCGACCTGATGGGCACGCCGTTGAGCGTCGGGACCGAACCGCTTGGCGTGATGGAGCCGGTGATTTACGCGATCGCCTCTGCTATCGCCATCGGCGTTGCTCTGTTGGCCGGCTTCCCTGCGGCTCGCAGGGCCACGTCGATTCAACCGATGGCCGCGATCCGATCGGAGTGAACTATAGTCTCAGCCTCTATGCTGAGCCTTCGTCTCTTACTCGCACTACTCTTTGCGACAAGCATCGTCAGCGGTGGTGTCGCCGAACAGAATCCACCAGCGGCACAGACGCCGCAAGTGCCGACGGGGCGTACCGGCCGGGGCGGATATCCACTGCCGGCCTTGCCCGCAGTTTTCGAGACCTTCCAGCACAAGGTCCGCGTGTCGATCGTCGCCCAGGGCATCGATCGTCCCTGGAGCCTGCTGATCCTCCCGGACGGCGACATGCTCGTCAGCGTGCGCAACACCAACGAGGTGCGCGCCATTCGCAAAGGCGTGCTAGATCCGAAGCCGGTCGCGGGCCTTCCGGCCATGCGCCGCATGTTCGACATCGTCATACATCCGCGCTACACCGAGAACAAGTGGATCTATTTCTCGTACTCGAAGCCGGGTGAAGGCCGCACACCGATTGCGCTCGCGCGCGGACGGTATGACGGCACATCGCTGTCAGACGTGCAGGATGTGTACACCAGCGACCCCACCACGCCGAGCGGGTCGCGCATGGCATTTGCGCCGGACGGCACCATCTACATGACCGTCAGCGGCGCAGCAGGTCGGGTCGCTGCTGGAGCTCAAGGCCCCGAACTCGATCCGCGCAAACCCAATACTGCGTACGGCAAGGTCATTCGCCTGCGCGACGATGGCTCCATCCCGCCGGACAATCCGTTCGTCGGCCAGCCAGGCGCGCGCGGTGAGATCTATTCCGTCGGCCATCGCGATCATTTCGGCCTCGCGCCGCATCCGGTCACCGGCCAGATGTTTCACGTCGAACTGGGGCCGTACGGCGGCGACCGCGTGAACATCCTGAAAGCCGGCGGCGACTACGGCTGGCCGGATCACAGCTACGGCCGCAACAACGACAGTTCTCCCATTCCACATCCCAACGTTCCCGGTATCGAGCCCGCTCTGCTCGTGTGGATTCCGGGCATCACCCCTTCAAGACTGCTCTTCTACACCGGCAACAAGTTCCCAGCGTGGAAAGGCAACCTGATGACCGGCAGCGCGGTGCGCGGACGCACGAACGGCGCCAGCGGCGTTGAGCGCGTGGTCTTCAACGACAAGATGTGGGAGACGCGACGCGAGACGTTTCTCCAGGAGCTCAAGCAGCGCATTCGCGACGTCAGGCAGGGCCCTGACGGTTTGATCTACCTTCTGACCGAAGAAGCGAACGGCGTGGTGTTGAAGCTCGAGCCTGTTGAGTAACGCATCGAACGGGGCGTCACGCGCGTGCGGGTTCAAGCACGCGCGTCCGAGGACGAATCCGCCGCCACGCGTTCCACGCACGATGGGCAGATACAGTGCGTGAACTCCGCGCCGCTATGGTTGGCAACGTAGCTTTCCACTTGCGTCCAGTAGCCCTTGTCGTCGCGAACCTTCTTGCACCACGCGCAGATCGGCAGCAGGCCGCGCAGCACCATGGATTCGTGCTTCAGGCGGTGACGCGCGTACAGCAACAGCAGGCTGACGATCACCAGCCCGGCAATGACGGTCAGCATCATGCGCGACGTCCGGACGCTGCGCAGTCCGCTCTCGCGCAGGTCGTTCTCCCGTTCGAGCAGGCGAATCTGCTGCTGTTGGCGCTCCGCTTCGTGCGCCGATTCCAGATGGTGAAAGCGCTCGGCCGTCTGTTGATTGAGGATCGCATCGCGAGCGACCTGGTATTCCAGGACGTGGCGATACGCTGACGCGTGATCGCCGCGCAGCGCGTCGATCTCCGACAGCGCTTTCAGTGCATTGGACCGCATCAGCGGTGCGTCGATCTTCTCGCCGATGGCCATGGCGCGACCGGCGGCCTCGGCGGCGGGACCCAGACGATTCATCCGCCGATGGACGTCGACCAGATTCAGCTCAGTCGCCATCTCGCCGCGCAAATCGTTGCTCTTGCGGCGCAGCGTGAGGGCACGCTCGTAGGTGCGGAGCGCCGCTGCGGGGTCTGACAACACCTCGACTGAGCCAATGGCATTCAGCGACGCCGCGGCCGCGCGCGTGTCACCGAGCTCTTCGCGAAGCACCAGTGATCGCTGGTAGGCGGCGAGCGCCTTCGGGTAGTCCTTCATCGCGAAGTAGACCAGGCCCAGGTTCTGGTGCGAGTAGGCTTCGCTCGACTTGTTGCCAAGCTCCACCTTCAGCTTCAGACCGCGTTCATGGTGGTCGAGCGCCTTTTGGAACTCGCCCATGTTGCGATAGATGTTGCCCAGGTTATTGAAGGTGTAGGACAACCCTTCCTTGTCGCCGTCGGCCTCGCGGATCTCGAGCGCCTTGAGGTGAAACGCCAGTGCGTCGGCAAACTTGCCATCGTCGGCTTCGATCAGGCCCAGGGTGTTGTAGCCCTGAGCTTCGCCCCACCGGTCGTTGGCCGTCCGAAAGAGCCGCACGGAATCGAGGGCTTCGGCGCGCGCGATGGCCAGCATGCTTTGCGCACGATGCGCGTAGGCGATGTAGTTGAGCGCTTCGCCTTCGCCGCGAGCATCACCCGCAGCCTGCGCGGCGGCGCGGGCCTTGGTGGCCACGGCGAGCGACTGTTCCGGAGACAGTTCACTCAGCTCCCGGGCCCGGGTGTTCAGCTCCGCGATGGGCCCCGTGGCGCCACGCTGCGCCAACACCGGCGTGGCCGCGCACAACGTCGACGCGGCAAGCAGGCAACCAACGACGAGTCGAGGGGGACGGCGGGTCACGATTCCGCTATCCTCGCACGCCTCGGGCGGCAAATGTCCTCTTAGTGCTGGCAGGACGGACAGTAGAACGTGGAGCGGCCGGCCTGCCAGATCCGCCTGATCGAGCCCCCACATCCGGGCCGAAGACAGGCCTGATCTTCGCGTTCGTAGACGCGAAATCGCGCGGAACGATAGGGGGATTCGCGGCGTTTGATCGCGGCCGCCAGTACCGCCTTGATCGACCTGGCGAGCTGAACCGCGTCCGGTTTCGGCGCCCCTGCGGGCGTGGCGATGGAAGATGCTTTCCGCAGTGGCGAGAGGCGGGCGTGATGCAACGCCTCGCTCGCGTAGATGTTGCCAAGTCCAGCCACGGTTCGCTGATCGAGCAGAACGACTTTGAGCGACACGCGCTTGCACTTGCAGGCTCTCGCAAGGCTGGCCGCATCGAACGCTTGGGATAGCGGCTCGGGCCCCATCTTCTTTATCGCCGGATACTCGGCCAACTGACCAGGGCCGGCGAGGTCCATGAATCCAAAGCGTCGCGGATCGTTGAACAGCACTGACTGTCCCGATGACATCAGGAACACCACGTGATCGTGGGGGTCGGCCTCGCGCGATCGATCACCGATCTTCGCGAGGTAGAACCAGCCTGACATCCCAAGGTGCATGACCAGGCTCTCGCCTGACGACAGCTCGACGACGAGATACTTGCCTCGACGATCGACCGCCGTGACGGTCTTGCCTCGCAGCCGCTCCATGAATTGCGACGGGAACGGAATGCGCAGGTTGGGGCGATTGACGATGACGCGGCGGAAGCGCGAGCCGAGCATGGCCGGCTCGAGCATCTGTCGCACGGTTTCGACTTCGGGAAGTTCCGGCACGCGTCTGTTGTACTACGTGACGGCGGCGCGCACGCGGAATCGCGCGTCCGTCCATTCGCCGGTGGCCATCACCAGCGCAAGGCGATCAACCGCGTCCCACACATCAACGAATCGCGTGTAGAGCGGGGTGAAGCCGAAGCGGAGGATGTCTGGCGCGCGGAAGTCGCCAATGACGCCGCGGGCAATCACTGCCTGCATGATCGCGTAGCCGTCACCGGCATGGGCAAACGACACTTGCGATCCGCGTTGATCGGCCTGCCGTGGCGTCACCAGCGAGAAGCCATGCCCCTGCAGTCGCTCTTCGACCAGCGCGATGAACAGATCCGTAAGCGCGATCGACTTGGCGCGCAGCGCGTCCATGCTCGCAGCGGCGACGGTATCGACGCCGCACTCGAGCGCCGCCATCGACAGCACCGGCGGCGTCCCGCACACAAATCGCTGAATGCCGCTGGCCGGCTGATAGTAGGGATCGAACGCAAACGGTTGGGCATGGCCGAGCCAGCCTGACAGTGGCGGCCGCCAGTTCTCCCGATCCATCCGCGCCGTCAGCCGCGGATGCGCCCAGATGAACGCCGGCGCGCCTGGGCCGCCGTTCAGGTACTTGTAGCCGCAGCCGATCGTAAGGTCCGCATCGGCGTCGTGCAGATCCACGGGCACCGCCCCTGCCGAGTGCGCCAGATCCCAGATCACCAGCGCACCGGCGTCGTGCGCCGCTCGCGTCAGTTCGCGCATCGCGTGCATGCGCCCGGTGCGGTAGTTGACGTGCGTCAACATCAGGATGGCGGCGCGATCATCAAGGTGGCGGCGAATCTCGTCCTCTTCCACGAGGATCAGCGACTTGCCGTGTTCGCGGGCAAAGGTGTCGGCGATGTAGAGGTCGGTGGGAAAATTGGTCCGCTCGGAAATGATGTTCGGCCGATTGGGCCCGGCCCACGCCGCCGCGCTCAGCGCCTTGAAGAGGTTGACCGAGGTCGAATCGGCCACGATCACCTCACCCGGCTTCGCGCCGATCAGCGCGCCGATTTTGTCGCCGATGCGCTGCGCCAACGTGATCCAGCCGGCAGTGTTCCAACTGCGAATCAGCCCGCTGCCCCATTCATGGCTGACCACGCCGGCAATCCGATCGACGGCGGAGCGCGGCAGCACGCCGAGAGAGTTGCCGTCGAGGTAGATCACGCCCTCGGCGTCGACGCGCTCAAGGGCAAACTGGTTCCGGAGCGCCGCAAGCGGGTCGTGCGTATCCAGGTTGAGACATTCGGCACGAGACTTCATCACAGCGATCGGAGAATCGCGCGAACCGGTGACGCGCACGCGTGCGTTAACTTGAGCGGCAGGGCGATCAATTCGTAGTCCCCTTCTTCGACGTCATCCAGCACCAGGTTCTCCAGCACGCGCAGGTCGTGCGCCAGCAGACGCATGTGGCTGGGAAGCGTCTTGCTGTCGGACGGATCGACGGATGCGGTATCGAGTCCCACCAGCCTGACGCCACGGGTGGCCAGCCAGTCAATCGACTCAGGAGCGAAAGCGGCAAACCCGGGCGTCCAGGTCGTGGGCGCCTTCCGGCAGGTCCGCACGAGCACACGCGGCGGTATGCCACCGGCGGCGTGTTCAAGGTGGGCTGGCATGACCAGAGGGCCCCGCTCGATGGCGTGAATGACCCGGCAGGGACCAAGAAACGGATCGAGACTCACGGCGCCAATCGCGGGAGCGCCCGCGCCGTAGTGCAGCGGCGCGTCGGCATGCGCGCCAAGGTGTGGCGAGAGCGTCACGGCACTGACGTTGACCGGGCAGCCGGGACCGATCTCCAGCGTCCACCGTTGCTGGTAGGTGGTGTCGCCCGGGAACGCCGGGGTCTGCGGCCCAAGCGGCGGCGAAATGTCCCAAACGCGCGGCATGTCTCAGCACACAATAGCGCGGATGAAATCCGAACGGGAATCGCTGACCCGGGCGATCGGCACCTTCGGGCTGGCAACCGGCATCATCAACATCACGATCGGTGGCGGCATCTTCAGGTTGCCCTCGAACGTCGCCTCGACGCTGGGCGCCGCCGCACCGATTGCATACCTCGTATGCGCCGTCGCCATGGGCCTGATCGTCATGTGCATTGCCGATGCCGGCCGACGGGTCACGTTGACCGGCGGGCCGTACGCCTACATCGGCACCGCGCTGGGATCCTACGCCGGATTTCTCGCGGGCATCATGCTCTGGATGCTCGGCACCTTCGCGACCGCCGCCGTGGGAACCATCTTCTCCTCAAGCATCGGGATGCTGGTTCCGAGCCTGTCGAGTACCGCGGCGACCACCGGCGTATTAGTCGCGGCCTTCGCGTTCTGGACGGCGATCAATCTCCGCGGCGTCGAACTCGGCGTCAGGCTCAACACCATCGCCACCGTGGCCAAGCTGCTGCCGTTGATCCTGATCGCCGTTGCCGGGTTGTTCTTCGTGAAAGGTGAGAACCTGACCGTCGCCGAGTGGCCGGCCGTCGGCGACATCGCACGAACATCGCTGCTGCTGATCTTCGCGTTTGCCGGCCTTGAGTCGGCGCTGATTCCCAGCGGCGAGGTGCGTGACACGAATCGGACCGTGCCGCGCGCGATTGCGCTGGCGATGCTTGCAATCACGGCGCTCTACATCCTGCTGCAGATGGTGGCGCAAGGCATCCTCGGCAGCGGGCTGTCGGATTCCGCGGCGGCGCCACTGGCAGAGGCCGCCGGGTTGTCCCTCGGGGGGTGGGCGCGATCGTTGTTGCTGGCCGGCGCCTCGATCTCGATGTTCGGGTATCTCGGTGGGATGACGCTGTCGATTCCACGCATGGTCTATGCGTTGTCACGCGACGGTTTCCTGCCGCGCTCGCTGTCGATCATTCACCCGGTCTATCGCGCGCCGCAGCCGGCCATCATCGTGCAATCGCTCCTGGCGCTCGGACTCGCCATCACCGGCACGTTCGAGCAGTTGGCCATCCTCGCCAATGTCGCCGCGCTGGCGCTCTACCTC
>JAYQOO010000016.1:0-7725 GCA_038144855.1 Acidimicrobiia bacterium
TCCAACTGCGGACGGCCACGCAACGCAGGTCTAGTGACGGCCGGGAACAGTCGCGCGCTTCTTGAGCAGGAATTCCCTGGCAGGTCCGCCGTCGCCACTCACCACGGTGAAGGCCAGTTCGTTGTTGCCCGTCAACTGGCCGGTCCATGTCAGAGTCGGCCCCTCGCCCTGCGACAAGGACGCAGACGTGAACTGGACCGAATTCGCCGATGCAAATCCGTCACGGACATAGAACTCGCCGACCGCGGTCACGATGATCGGCCCGCTCGCAACTTCGCCTTCAACCTGGAGATCGACCACGAACTCGCCGGTCCCGTCCTCGGCAAGGAACCCTGCCCACTGGCCGGCAAGTGGATGCTGGGCCGACGGCTGAGGCTCTTGAGCGGCGGCAAGCGCGGGGGCGAACGCCACTTGAACAAGCTGAAGAACGACATCAACAAGGAGATCGGCAAGTCGTTGACGGCTGCCGAAGCGGCAACGCTGATCAGCCTGCTGAACAACCTCTACTAAGCAACACCCTGTAAGCGCACGAAGCCCGCGGGGAGTGACCTCCTCGCGGGCTTTGTCATTTTTTGAGGGCGATCGGTTTTGCGCCGGGGCGGGACTTCCCGCATCGGTCGTCTCGATGATCGAAGGGATCGCGCGCGAACGCGCCGACGAGCGCTGTCTTAACGTCGCGCCGTGTCGCGCGTCACGGTCAGCTCGAAGGTCGGGCCTTCCAGATCTTCCGCGGTGACGACGAAGGTCAGCGTGTTCTCGTCGGTGGCCTGGCCGGTCCAGACCAATGGCACGTCCCGATCCTGCGGATTCAAAGGGCCGCTGGTAAACGACACGCCGCGTGGAGTCACCTTGCCGGGTTGCATGAACATCTCGCCGGCCGGACCCAGAATCGGTCCAGTGACCACGTCACCTTCGATGCGCAGCTCGATGCGAACCTCGGATTGGGCACCGGCCGTGCCCAACACGCCCTTCCAGGCGCCCGCAAAGGGATGCGGCTCCTGGGCTGAAATCAAGGTCGGAAGCAGAGAAAGTGCGAGAACGCACGTACGAATCAGGGCTTTCATGAAACGCTCCGGGGAGGAGGGCGGCATTATGCCGCAGCTCAGCCACGACGGCCGGTCCCGTTGATAAAGGCTGTGCAAACTCCGATCGCCCGCATTAAGCCCACAGGGAGAACTTCACCCGGGCCGAAATCGTCTCAGGTTGGGTGAAACACTCGCTTCGCCGCCTCTTCAAGACCCCAGCGTTTGCCCTGACCGCCATCATCACCGTGGGCGCCGCCATCGGGGCCAATGCCCTGATCTTCAGCGTGTTCAACGGCATCATCCTCAAACCGTTACCGTACCGCGACGCGCAGTCCCTGGTTGGGGTGTGGTTTGTCGCCCCGGGAGTGATGGCGGGGGAGCTGCAGCAGTCGGCCGCGACCTATTTCATGCTCAAGGACGCTGCCGAGTCGTTTGAACACATCGGGCTGTGGAGCAATGGCTCTTCGACCATCACAGGGCGCGGCGAACCGGAGCAGGTCGAGACCCTCAATGTCACCGACGCGACGCTGGACGCGTTGGACATTCGTCCGGCGCTGGGCCGAGAGTTCAGCCTGGACGACGACCTTCCGAACGGCCCCAACGTGGTGATGGTGTCGCACCAATACTGGCAGCGGGCGTTGGGCGGTAATCCCGCGGCCGTCGGCCAGAGCATCACCATGAACGGCACGGCACGCGAGGTGATCGGTGTCTTGCCGGGGGGGTTCAAGTTCCTGCGCGCGAATCCGTCGATCATCGTGCCCTTCAAGTTCGACGGCGCGACCATCAACGCGGCCGGCTTCAGTTACCAGGGGCTGGCACGACTCAAGCCGGGCGTGACCATCGAGCAGGCCAATGCGGACGTGGCGCGACTGCTGCCATCGCTGACCCAGCGGTTCCCGCTGCCGCCGGGCTTTTTCCAGAAAATGTTCGATGACGCGCGTTTCGGCCCGCTGGTGCGGCCGCTCGAAGTTGACGTGGTCGGCAACATCGGCAGCATGCTCTGGATCCTGCTCGGCACGGTCGGACTGGTCCTGCTGGTGGCATGTGCGAACGTGGCCAATTTGTTCCTGGTGCGTGCGGAAGCCCGGCAGCAGGAGCTCGCCGTGCGGCTCGCGCTCAGGGCGGAAGCCAGGCAGGTGGCCTGGCAGCTCATGTCGGAATCGCTGCTGGTGGCCATGATCGGCGGCATGCTCGGCACGGCGCTGGCGTACGGTGGCATTCAGTTGTTGCTGTATCTGCGTCCGGCGCAGTTGCCGAGGCTCAACGAGATCACGCTCGATCCGATCGTGCTGCTGTTCACGCTCGGCATTTCGCTGATTGCCGGCCTGGTGTTCGGCGCTATCCCGGTGTTCAAGTACGCGCGTCCGCACGTGGCGTCGGCGCTCAAGGACAGTTCGCGCGGGTCGAGCGAAGGCCGCCAGCGTCATCGCGCCCGCAACACGCTCGTCGTTGCGCAAGTGGCGCTGGCCGCGGTGCTGCTGGTGGCGTCGGGACTGATGGTGCGCACCTTCATCGCCATTCGCGATGTTCCGCCCGGCTTCACCCAGCCGGAGAACATTCTCACCATGCGGATCTCGATTCCATTTGCGATCATGGCCGACGCCGGCCAGGTCGCATTGACCCACGAGCAGATCGTCAGGAAGATCGAGAGCCTCGCCGGCGTCTCATCAGTCGGTGTGACCTCGTCACTGACGATGGACGGCAACAACAACAACGACCCGCTCTGGGTCGAGGAATTCCCCAAGTTTGAGGGCGCGATCCCCCCGTTGCGGCGTCACAAATACATCGGCCGCGGCTACGCCGAAACCATGGGCAACCAGGTGGTCGCCGGACGCGCCCTCACGTGGGCCGACGCACACAACAACCTGCCGGTGGCGGTGATCAGCGACAACCTGGCGCGCGAATACTGGAAGGAGCCGGCACTGGCTATCGGTAAGCGCATCCGGCGGAATCCGGCGGTGGCGCAATGGGTTGAGATCGTCGGCGTGTATGGTGATGAACGCCAGGATGGTGCCACCGTGGCCGCGCCGAAGATTGTCTACTGGCCGATGAAGACCCACGGCTTCGACGGTAAGCCCTTCGTCCAGCGTTCGCTTGCCTACGCCATCCGCTCGGAGCGGCTGCAGTCCCCCGGCTTCCTGAATGAAGTGCAGCAGGCGGTGTGGAGCATCAATCCCAACCTGCCGCTCGCCCGCGTGCGCACGCAACAGGAGATCTACCGCGAGTCGATGGCGCAGACGCAGTTCGTGCTCGTGATTCTCGGCATCGCCGGCGCCGTGACGCTGCTGCTTGGCCTGGTGGGCATTTACGGGGTGATCGCCTACATCGTCGCGCAGCGCCGCCGCGAGGTCGGCATCCGCATGGCGTTTGGCGCGCAGAGTCAATCAGTGCAGCGGATCTTCGTGTCACGGGGCCTGGTATTGACGGGTATAGGACTTGGCGTTGGCCTTATCGCCTCAGCGCTAATGATGCGGCTGCTGTCGTCGCTGTTGTTTGGCGTGCAGCCGTTCGATCCCCTCACGTATGGGGCGGTGATTGCCGGACTTGGCGGCGTGGCGCTGCTGGCGACCTGGCTGCCGGCGCGACAGGCCACGCGCATCGATCCGATGCTGGCGCTGCGCTCAGAGTAGCAAGTAGCCAGAAGTAGGAACGGTCTTCTGGCTACTTGCTACTGGCTACTTCCCGAATATCAAGAAGTACTGGTACTGAAGAATGGGTTCCTGGCGAACCAGCCGGAGCCCGGCCTTCTTTGCGTCGCTCACCACCACGTCAGGGCTGACGCGTTCTTCTGGTGACGGGCCCGGGCCCGTGCCGTCGAGTCGAAAGTCGACGATGCCAAGGCGCCCCTGGGGCTTCAAGGACCGGGCGAGGTTTGCCAGCATCGACACGCGGTCTTCGACTTCGTGGTACGCGTCGACCATCAACACCGCGTCGAGCGAGCCGGCCGGCAGCCGCGGGTCGTTGCCGAGACCGAGTACCGGCCGCACGTTGTTGAACCCTTCACGGCTGACGCGGCGCGAGATCGCGTTGATCATTTCCTTCTGAACGTCTTCGGCGTAAACCAGGCCCTGAGGTCCGACGCGACGAGCCAGGCGAATCGTGAACCATCCGCTGCCCGCGCCAATGTCGGCCACGACCGACGCGTCGGCAATGCCCATGGCGTCCATGATCTGGTCGGGCCGTTGCCACAGATCGCGATCCGGCGCGTCGAGGAGTCCGAGGTCAGAGGGCGGAAACAGGCGCCGCTCGTGGCCGCCTTGCTGCCGGTTTTGTGCGTCGATCGGCGTGGAGAGGAGCAGGGAAACGATCCCGGCCAGGATCATTCCCTGCTTACGATCACGTCCAGCCACGGATGACGTCCCGGCTGGCGGTCAGTGCCTGAGGAATTTCCAGGCGGTCGGCAGTACGAGGCCCGCAGCCACCACCTTGATCACGTCAACGACGATGAACGGGTAGAGGCCGGTGGCGAGCGCGGTCTGGATCCCCGCGAAGCGCGCGATCCACAACACGCCGCCGAAGAAGATCACCGAGAGGCCGACCGACATGGCCAGGATCGACGTCAGGTAGCGCCGATCGAGGCCGCGCTCGGCGAGCAGGCCGGTCACAAACGCCGCGATCGGGTAAGCCATCAAGTAGCCGCCCGTGGGGCCGACCAGCCGCAGGAAGCCCTGCGGCAGCTCCGGTGAAAACGCGAACACCGGCAGGCCGGCGATGCCAAGCATGAGATAAAGGATCTGACTGAGCGCGCCCAGTGTTGAACCCAGCGCGGCGGCGCCGATCAGGACGATCATCGGCTGGATCGTGAACGGGACCGGCGTAAAGGGCAGCGGGAGGCTGAGCTGCGCCGCGGCGGCGGTGAGCACCGTTACGAAGACGACCGACAGGAACTGCACGCCGGTCCACGCATTGGCGGACGCAGCACGCATGCTGACGCGATCGAGAATCGTGGACGCGTGCGACACAAAGGGTCTGGATGTCATGAATGAGAATTCTACCGGCTTGCCTACCGCCCTGACAATCGCAGGCTCAGATTCGGGGGGCGGCGCCGGAATACAGGCCGATTTGAAGACTTTCGCCGCTCATGGCGTCTACGGCACCTCGGCCATTACGGCCCTGACGGCCCAGAACACCGTGGGTGTCACCGGCGTTCACGTCGCTCCGGACGACGTCGTGACGGCGCAGATCGAGGCGGTCGTCTCCGACATCGGATGCGACGCGGTGAAGACCGGCATGCTCGCCAATTCGACCATTGTCGAAGCAGTAGCAGCGGCGATCGAATCGCTCGAGTTGCCCAACCTGGTTGTCGATCCAGTGATGGTGGCCAAGAGCGGCGATCACCTGCTTGATGAGGAAGCCGTGCACGCACTCCGCTGGACGCTGCTCAGGCTGGCCCGCGTCGTGACGCCGAATATTCCCGAGGCCGAAGTCCTTGCCAGGATGACGATTCGATCGCTGGCGGACATGAAGGAAGCCGCCAGCCGGATCGCGATGCTGAAGCCCGCCGCGGTCGTGATCAAGGGTGGACATCTCGCAGGCCCCGAAGTGGTTGATGTCCTGCTCGAGCGGGGCCAATTTCACGAATGGGTCGGGCCGCGCATCGAGGGCCCGAATACGCACGGCACCGGTTGCACGTTTGCGGCGGCAATCGCGGCCGGGCTCGCACGGGGCGCGGCGCTGGTGGATGCGGTACCGGCTGCAAAGGCGTATGTCGAAGGCGCCATGCGACACGGCATCCCGCTCGGCAAAGGGCACCGCCCCCTGCATCATTTCTGGCGCGGCATACAATGAAAGCCGGTATGCAGATGACGGCCATCACGACGGCGCCGCTCGACCAGGAGGCATTGGTGCGAGCGCTCGACACGACCGGCATCGGCGCGGTGACGGTGTTTCTCGGCCTGGTTCGCGATCACAACAAGGGTCGTACCGTCCTGTATCTCGACTACGAGGCCTATGAGCCGCTGGCGCTGCGTGGGCTCGATGTGATCGTCGCGGAGTCGCGTGAGCGGTGGCCCGACGTGCGGCTGGCCATTCACCATCGCATTGGCCGCATGGAGATCGGGGAAGCCAGCGTGATTATTGCGGCGGCATCGCCGCACCGGGCCGACGCGTTCTCCGCCAGCCGCTACGCCATCGAGCGCATCAAGCAGATCGTGCCGATCTGGAAGCATGAATACTTCGAGGGCGGTGACGTGTGGATCGAGGGTGCCACTGCCGATCCGGAGAACGTTGACGCGCGCCAGGAGGCCCTGCGCATCGCATGCGCGTGACCGTCCGCCTCTTCGCGCGCTTGAGAGACATTGCCGGCTCGGGAGAGCTGACTCGCGAAGCACCAGCGGGCGCCGATGTACGGGCCGTATGGCAGTCGCTGGTGGCCGACTACCCCGAGCTGTCGGCCTACGAGAAGTCGATTTCCTGTGCCGTAAACGCCGACTATTCGCGCTTCAGTGCCGCGGTCGCTGACGGCGACGAAGTCGCGTTTCTGCCCCCGGTGTCCGGCGGGTAGCAAGGCGCACCTTTCGCACGTCCGCACCCTCCGCACCTCTCGCACCCAGTTACAATGTAGAGATGTTCGACAAGATTGCGTCGACCGAGGCCAAATACGAAGAGCTGATGGCCTCGCTCGGCACCTCGCAAGTTCAGGGCGACGCCAACGAATTCCGCAAGCAGTCCAAGATGCTCGCGGAGATCGAGCCGCTCGTGCAGAAATACCGTGAATACAAGGGTGTGCTTGCCGAGATCTCCAGCGCCGAAGACATGGTCAAGGACGGCGACCCCGAGATGCGCGACATGGCGCTCGAAGAGCTCAATGACCTCAACGTTCGCAAGGAGCGGGTCTCGGACGAGCTGAAGCTCCTCCTCGTTCCCAAGGATCCCAACGACGAACGCAACGTCATGCTCGAAATTCGCGCCGGCACCGGCGGCGAAGAGGCGGCGCTGTTTGCCGGCGATCTGTATCGCTGCTACACCCGCTACGCAGAACGTCAGCGCTGGAAGGTGGAGCTGATGTCGCTGAGCGAGGCCGGCCAGGGCGGCATCAAGGACGTGGTCGTCAGCATCGAGGGTCGTGGCGCCTACAGCAAGTTGAAGTACGAAAGCGGCGTGCACCGCGTGCAGCGCGTACCGGCGACGGAAGCCAGCGGGCGCATCCATACCTCCGCCGCCACCGTCGCGGTGCTGCCTGAGGCCGACGAAATCGACATCGTGGTGCACGACAAGGACATCCGCATCGACACCTTCTGCTCGAGCGGCCCCGGCGGCCAGAGCGTCAACACCACCTATTCGGCCGTGCGCATCACGCACATCCCGACCGGCATCGTTGTCTCGCAGCAGGACGAGAAGTCTCAGGTCAAGAACCGCGCCAAGGCGATGAAGGTGTTGCGTTCCCGGCTCTACGAAGCGGAGTTGCAGAAGCAGAACGACGCGATGGCGAAGGAGCGCAAGGGCCAGGTCGGCACCGGCGACCGCTCGGAAAAGATCCGCACCTACAACTTTCCGCAGAGCCGCGTCACCGATCATCGGATCAACTTCACCAGCCACCAGCTGCAGAGCGTGCTGGACGGCCACCTCGACGATCTGATCGGGGCCTTGACGACGTACTACACAGCAGAGAAACTGCGCGAAGTCACGGAGACCAAGTGAACCTTCGCCAGAAGATCAACGCGGCGCGTGCCCGCCTCGTCTCGGCCGGCATCGAGGACGG
>JAYQOO010000016.1:7735-47340 GCA_038144855.1 Acidimicrobiia bacterium
CCGCGACGCCAATCTGCTGGCTCGCCACACCCTCGGGTGGGATCGCGCCACGCTGATGACGCACGAGACCGACGAGGCCAAGCCGGTCTTCATCGAGCGCTACGATCCGCTGATCGAGCGACGGGCCCGCCGCGAACCGGTGGCCTACATCTGCGGAGAACAGGAATTCTGGAATCGCGACTTCGCGGTCAGCCAGGCTGTGCTCATTCCGAGACCGGAAACCGAGATCATCATCGAGGAACTGCTGGCCTGCCTGCCACCGGAGTTCCCCTCACGCCCCGTCAAGGCCGTCGACATCGGCACCGGCAGCGGCTGCCTTGCCGTCACGGCCGCTGCGGAACTGCCACTACTGAAGGTGATCGCGACCGACATTTCAAAAGCCGCCCTGGATGTGGCGCGCGCCAATGCGGCGCGATACGGTGTGAGCGACCGCATCACCTTCGCAGAATACCCCTACGTCAACCGTGCCTGGGGGCCGTTCGACTTCATTCTCTCCAACCCGCCGTATGTCACGGACGCGGAGTACGAGGACCTGGCGCCTGAAGTGCGCGAGTACGAGCCGCGCACGGCTCTAACCGCCGGCGAAGATGGATTGCGTGATATCCGCCAGGTGATCGAGATTGCCTCGACGCAGCTGGTGCCCGGCGGCAAGGCCTTCGTCGAGATCGGCCACCAGCACGCCGACGCGGTGCGCGAACTCGTCGAGCGGTTCCCATCGCTGCACCTGAAGAAGATCAGCGCCGACTTGCAGCGCATTCCCCGGGTAGCGATCATCGAGAGGAAGATCACCGAACCATGAGCTGCGTGTTCTGCAAGATCGTCTCGGGTGAGATTCCCGCGGCCAAGGTCTACGAAGACGACCGGCTGATCGCCTTCAACGACATCAACCCGCAGGCGCCGATGCACGTGCTCGTCGTGCCGAAGCAGCACGTCGCGACGTTGAACGACCTGTCAGCGGCCGAGGATGGCCTGGTCGGTGCAATGGTGCGGACCGCCGCGGCGATCGCGAAGCAGCGCGGCTTCGACGCCTCAGGGTTCAGGACCGTCTTCAACTGCAACGCCGCGGCCGGACAGACCGTGTTCCACATTCACCTGCACGTGCTTGGCGGCCGCACACTGACCTGGCCGCCGGGATAGCCCCCCCCGGCGTTACCAAGGCCGACAGTAGTAGCCCCGCCTCACGGCCGTCCATTAAACTTGGACGGCCATGCAATCATTCTTCGAATCCGTCCTGGCGCTCATCGTCAGGACTTCCACTGATCTCCCCCCAGACGTCCGCGCCGCGATGAAGCACGCGGCCAGTACCGAAGACGAGTCTTCGCGTGCCGGTCAGGCGTTCAACATCATCAAGCAGAACATCGACCAGGCCGCCGAGATCGAAGGCGCGATCTGCCAGGACACCGGCATGCCGACCTTCGAGATTAAGACGCCGGTCGGCGCCAACCAGATCTGGATGAAGCAGCAGATCAAGGAGGCGATCGCCGAGGCGACCAAGCGGGGCAAGTTGCGTCCCAACTCGGTCGATTCGATCACCGGCGAGAACACCGGCAACAATCTCGGTCCCGGCATGCCGGTGATGCACTTCGAGCAGTGGGAGCGCGACGAGATCGAGGTGAAGTTGCTGCTCAAGGGCGGCGGCTGCGAGAACATGAACGCGCAGTACTCGCTGCCGTCCGAGCTGGCGCACCTTGGCCGCGCGGATCGCACGATGGACGGCGTTCGCAAGGCGATCCTGCACGCGGTGTGGAACGCGCAAGGCAAGGGCTGCGCGCCGGGCGCGATTGGCGTGTGCATCGGTGGTGACCGCACCAGCGGCTACGTCGAGGCCAAGCAGCAGTTGTTCCGCAGCCTCGACGACATCAACCCCGATCCTCGGCTGGCGGACCTCGAAGCCGAGATCATGCGCACGGCCAACACGCTGGGCGTGGGCCCGATGGGATTCGGCGGCAAGATCTCGCTGATTGGCTGCAAGATCGGCGTGCAGAATCGCCTGCCCGCCAGCTTCTTCGTCTCGGTGGCCTACGACTGCTGGGCGTACCGCCGTCTTGGCGTCACGCTCGACGCGACTACCGGCGCCATCAAATCATGGCTGTATCGCGATCCGTCGGTGCCGACGATCCCGATGATGGACCAGGCCGGCTTCAAGCGCACCGGCCGCGAAGCGCGTCTCGAAGCGCCGATCACCGAGGAACAGGTTCGCTCGTTGAAGGTCGGCGACGTGGTGTTGATCAGCGGCCGCGCCTACACCGGGCGCGACGCCGTGCACCATCACTTGTCGCATCACGACCCACCGGTCGATCTGAACGGCGGCGTGATATATCACTGCGGTCCGGTCGTTGCCGAGCAGCCCGACGGCGGCTGGAAGGTGACCGCCGCAGGACCGACGACGAGCATTCGCGAAGAGCCTTACCAGGCCGACATCATCGGCAAGTTTGGCGTCCGCGCCGTGATCGGCAAGGGTGGGATGGCGGGCAAGACCCTCGCCGGCCTCAAGCAGCACGGCGCGGTCTACCTTAACGCTATTGGCGGAGCCGCCCAGTATTACGCCCGCTGTATCGACCGGGTGGACGGGGTATCCCTGATGGAGTTTGGAACCCCTGAGGCCATGTGGCATCTACAACTTAGGGACTTTCCCGCCATTGTCACGATGGACGCCCATGGCAACAGCCTTCACAAGGACCTGGAGCAGGCCTCGGGCGAGCAATTGGCGAAACTGAAGGAGCCTGTCGCGCCCTAGCTCGGCGGTTTCGCTGGGCGGGCGAAGGCGGACAAAGCGGATAAAATAGGACCAATATGGAAACTCAGACCATGACACCGGAAGTGCCGGTTGTGCTCCCCGAGAGCATCATCAACGTGACCGAAGCGGCGGCGGGCAAGATCCGCGAGCTGCTGGCGGAAGAGGGCAAGACCGACAGCGGCCTGCGCGTGTTCGTGCAGGGTGGCGGCTGCTCGGGCTTCCAGTACGGACTGATGATCGAAGAATCGGGCGGCGTCGGCGATCAGCTGTTCGAATCGAACGGCGTGCGCCTGTTCGTCGATCCGGTCAGCATCAGCTATCTCCGTGGTGCCGAGGTCGATTTCGTGGACACGATTACCGGCGGCGGGTTCACCATCAAGAACCCGAATGCCACGTCCACTTGCGGCTGCGGCTCCTCGTTCTCGGCGTAGAATGGGCAGGGGTTAGGACATGGCCTCCAGCGCGGCCATCCCAGATCTCGATCGCCTTCGGCCGGCTGGCACGAAGCGCTCCAGCAAGCGCGACCTGATCGTCAACGTGTTCCTCAAGCAGGAGGGACACCTCAGTGCCGACGATCTGGTTGCGCTGACGAAGCGCGAAGACCATCGCATCAGCCGCGCCACGGTCTATCGCACGCTCCAGTGGATGGAAGAGGCGGGCATTGCCCGCAAGGTGGATTTCGGCGAGGGCCGATTCCGCTTCGAGCATTCGTACCGGCATCCTCGCCACTTTCACCTGATTTGCAAGACCTGCAATCGGTTGTTCGAGTTTCTCAGCTCAGACATCGAGACGCTGGTTGAGGAGGTGGCGGCGGCGCGCGCCTTCACCGCGCGTCAGACGGTGGTGCAGATCTACGGGACCTGCGAATCCTGCAGTACCGGGCGCGCCGCCGATGAGACGACCTCGAATTCAGAATTGCTGTTCGCGCGCGACGCCTTGCGGATTGCGATTGCCACCGAACGCAGCGGCATGGAGTTCTACGCGCGCGGCGTCAGGCTGGTGAGGGACGCACGGGCCCGCGAGGTGTTCCGCAAACTGGCGACCGAGGAAGTGCACCACCTGAAGACCCTCGAGAACCGCTATCAGGAACTGCTTCAGCAGGACCCGCAGCTCGAGTCGCGTCCGACGTTCCTGTTCTTCAAGGGCGCTGCCAACGGCCTGTTCTCGTCCGGCGCGGAACAGTTGAAGCGCGACGGGGTCGACGACCTTGAGGCCTACCGCATCGGCATCCGCTGCGAGCGCGGCTCGCACCGCTTCTTCAAGCGCTACGGCGAACGCTTCGAGGACTCGGAAGGCAAGCGCATCTTCCTCGAATTTGCGGAAGAAGAGCGCGAGCACCTCGAGACCCTGCTGCGCGAATACCGGATCCTCGTCAAGAAACACAAGAGCGTGCCGGCCAGGCGGCGGGTGAAGCCAGCGCCGGCGAGACGGCGCGCCTCGGCCAGATAGCGCGTTGATCGATCTGCACATGCATACAACGGCTTCGGACGGGCGGCTGACGCCCGGCGAACTCGTCGTGCGCGTCGCCACCGCGGGCCTGACCACGATCAGCGTCACCGATCACGACACCGTGGCGGCGATTGCGGAAACCACCGCGCTTGCCAAGACCGCAGGCATCCGCGTGGTCCCCGGCATCGAGATCACCGCCGTCGAGGACAACCGCGACGTGCACGTGCTTGGCTACTTCTTCGATCCGCAGAGCGCGACACTCGCCGAGTTCCTGGTCGGGCAGCGCGAGCGGCGTGTTGCGCGCGTGCGCGAGATCGCGGACCGGCTGGCGGCTGCCAGGTTGTTCGTTGACGTCGAACGGCTGCTGCAGGCCGCAGCGGAGCGGCCGGGGTCGTCCATCGGCCGCCCGCAGATGGCGCGAGAGCTGGTGCGCAGCGGCCATGTCCGCTCCGTGCAGGAGGCGTTCGAGCTGTGGCTGGCGTCGGGCAGGCCCGGATTCGTGCCCCGCATCGGGCCGGGCACGGCTGCCGTCGTCGAGATGATCCACGCCGCCGGCGGGCTGGCATCGTTTGCTCACCCGGGCGTGACGAAGCGCGATGACTTGATCGAACCGCTCGCCGCCAGCGGCCTCGATGCAATCGAGGTTTATCACTCCGATCACACGCAGGAAGACACCACCGCCTATCGTCGCCAGGCGGCACGCCTGGGGTTGCTGGTAACCGGCGGCTCAGATTTCCATGGTGAGGACGCCTCGAAGCCCGAGCGCGCGCGCCGCGCGATTTTCGGCGCGATCGGTCTTCCGCCGTCGGATTTCCTCGCGCTCGAACAACGCTCGCGGGTGACCCATTGAGCGCCCTGCTCGAGATTACCGGGCTGACCAAGAACTACCAGGCGCTCCGTCCGCTGCGGATCGCGCAGTTGCGGGTGCTGCCCGGCGAAGTGGTCGTGATCGGCGGCATCGACGGCCTGGCGGCCGAGACGCTCGTGCACTTGATCACCGGCGCGGCGCTGCCCGACGCCGGCGACGTCACGCTGCTCGGGCAGAACACGAAAGAGATCACCGACGGCGGCGCGTGGCTGGAATCGCTCGATGCGGTCGGCATGGTCTCCGCTCGCGGCGTGCTGATCGAAGCGTTCTCGGTCCTGCAGAATATTGCGATGTCGTACACGCTCGATGTCGACCCGATCGATCCACGGGTGGTGCCGCAAGCCGGGGAACTGGCGCGCAGCGTCGGCATCGACCAGTCGCTGTTCGACGCCCCGGCCGGCAAGGTGCCGCCCGACATGCAGATGCGCGTGCACCTCGCCAAGTCGATTGCGCTTGGCCCGAAGCTGCTGATCGCCGAGCATCCGTCGGCGACGCTGCCGCGAGAGCTGGTGCCGGCGTTCGGCGCGGACTTGATGAAGACCGCCCAGTCGCGCAACCTGGCGCTGCTGGCCGTGACGGCCGATGACACGCTGGCCAAGGCGATCGGCGGGCGACGGCTCGAACTCGTTCCGGCGAGCGGCGAATTGCGTGCTCCCGGACTCTTCAAGAAGCTATTCGGATGACCCCAGGCCTGATTTTGTTCGACATCGACGGCACGCTGCTGCTGAGCGGCCGGGCCGGCCTCCGCGCGATGACCCGCACGTTCGAGAAGACGTTCGGTATAGCGGACGCTTTTGCCGGCCAGCACTTCGGCGGCCGCACGGATTCGTTTCTCGTGTCGCAGGCCCTGCAATCCGCCGGCCTGCCGGACACCCCCGAGCAGCACGAGCGCTTCCGCGCGAATTACATTCCGCTCCTGGCCGAGGAGATCCAGCATCCGGGCACCGGCCACAAAGGTCTGATGCCTGGAGCGCTCGAACTCCTTGAGGCGCTCGAGGATCATCATCACTTGCACCTGGCGCTGCTGACCGGAAACTATCGCGCCGCCGCCGAGATCAAGCTGCAGCATTTCGAGATCTTCGATTTCTTTGAATGGGGCGCGTTCAGCGACGACGCGGCCGATCGCAATGCGCTCGTGCCGATTGCCAGGCGGCGCGCTGAGACCTACGACATTCCGCCGGAGGCCATTGCGCGTGTGGTCGTGATTGGCGACACGCCGCACGACATCGAATGCGCGCGGGTCGCCAATGCCAGGTGCATTGCCGTGGCGACGGGTGGATTTACGGAAGAGCAGTTGGCGGCGGCTGGTGCTGATGTGGTGCTGCCCGACCTCACCGACACGGCGCGGGTCGTCGAGTTGCTACGCTGAGTTGGCGGAAGCGCCTGGGAGTCGAACCCAGCCTGCCCCGCAAGGAGGCAGCGACCGATTTTGAAGACCGGGAGGGCCACCGGGCCCCGTTCACTTCCGTCGTCCGATGATAGCGGATTAATCAGCCGCTCCAATCCAATACAAAAACAGCCGCTGCGTCTCGAACAGCGTGAAACGAAGCGTGCCGCGGTCGCGCCACCAATGCTCCGCGTCCTCCCGATCGTACCGGGAGGCACGGACGATGATCCCGGCACCGGTGCCGCGGACCCTTCGGTTCATGACCAGCCGCGCGCGCCGCGTGTGCTGCTTTGACGTAACCACGATCACCCGTGACAGGTGCTGCTCGGTCACGAGCTGATACACGTAGTCGGCTTCCTGGGCGGTGCTGTCGGCCTGATCAAGGATGGTGATCGCCTCACGCGGCACTCCCAGCCTGACCATCGCATCGACCTGGACGTCGACCATGCGTAGGTAGGTCATCCCGCGCTTGATCAGCTCAATCTCGCCCCAGTCCTGGATCTCGCGCATCAGGAAGACTCGTGGCGCGTAGCCTTCCTTGAACAGCTCGACGCCTTCCATCTGCCGCTCGTACATCGTGCCGCCGAGGATCACGATGCCGTCGGCCTTCTCGAGCGGGTCCTCGACGACGAGAAATGCGCCGGCACGGCTGAGGGGATAGAGGGAGACCAGCGCCAAAGCGCCCACGATCAGGGCGCTTCGGACCAACAGGCGTTTCACGATACTGCTAAGGCTAACAGAGGTGGGGACGAACATCCGGCCCCACGAGCACGGGCCGGACCGAGGAAGCTAAGACAAACAGAGTTGCAACAGACTTACCCTTCGATCAGTCGAACGTCTCCGGCGCGAGGCCCTTTCTGGGATTCCTCGATCGCGAATTCGACCCGCTGGCCTTCTCGAAGCAGTTCAAACACCGCGCCGCGAACGGCGCTACGGTGAAAGAAGTGCTCGAGGCCGGACTCATCACGAATGAATCCGAAGCCTTTGTCGATTAGGAGCCGTGCGATAGTACCGGTCGGCATAACCTATCCTCCGATGTCCCGCGAGACCCGAAGGAGCCGCCGTTTAGTCTGAAGCAACGGGTAGGGGTCGCGGAAAACGCGGCAAGTGTAGGCAGGTCGACAATGGGAAGTCAAGCAGACGAGCCACCCCGAAATGGCATGAACGGCGCCCCTGCTACGGCTGCGCTGGATATCAGTCTTTTGGCCGAACATACATGATTTCAGGCATTGTTCTCGCCGCCGGCGCGTCGTCTCGGATGGGGCAGCCGAAGGCGGCTCTGAAGGTTGGCCGGACGGGGCAGACCGTGGCTTCGCGGGTGGTGCAAACGCTGCTCGAAGCCGGCGTCCCGCGGGTCGTGGTCGTTGCAGGCGCGCATCTCGATGAGGTGAAGAGCGCCATGCCTTCGCACGAGTCGCGGGCGCGCGTCGTCGAGCATCCTGGCTGGCCGCAGGGGCAACTGTCGTCGTTGCTGGCGGGTCTTGCGGCGGTCGACGATCCGCAACTGGAAGGCGTCTTGGTCACGCTCGTTGACGTGCCGCTGGTGACACCCGCCACCGTCGCACGCGTGATCGCCGAATGGCGCCGGACGCGAGCACCGATCGTTCGTCCGGTCGATGGTGCGCGTCACGGCCACCCCGTGATCTTCGACCGGGCGGTGTTTGCGGACCTGCGCGCGGCCGACGTGAACGTCGGCGCGAAAGCGGTCTTTGCCGCGCATCAGGACCGCGTGTTGAACGTCGAGGTCAAGGACTCCGGCGCGTTCGAGGACATCGACACGCCGGAGGACTACGAGAGGGTCATCGGGTCGTAAGGCCTAGGCCGTGCACGTCGCGGCGATCACTCCCGTCCGAATCTGTTGCAGCACCTTGCTGGTGGCGTCGCCGTGATTGCAGTTGTTGAGGCGGTAGCGCAGGTATTCGAGGACCCACACCACCGCGCCTTCGTTGTCGACCACCGATGAGGTCAGCGAGCGGCGCAACGAATCGCGGTAGGTGTTGTTCAACTCGTTCATGAACAACAGGCCCTCGTTTCGCGGCGGGAAAGCAATGGCGCCCGAGGGTGTCGTGGCGCACACCAGCGAGCCGCCGTTACTGGTGATCTGGTTCAGCGTGTTGGTCGTGGCGGTCGCGTGGCTGCACTGTCCGACGCGCTGTCGCGCGTATTCGGTCAGCCAGATCACCGCGCCTTCCGCGTCGACGTAGGTTGGCGAGTTGCTGGCGCGCAATTCATCGCGATACAAGGCGAGGAGTGACTGGTAGAACGCATTCGGTTCGTTGCGCGGCGGGAACGTGATGTTGCTGGTGACGCCGGAGCCGTACAGCGACTGGGCACCGGCAATGTCGTCCGCTGTCAACGAATCGAGATTGCCAAGGATCGAGTTCATCTGCGCCGAGACGCTCTGTCCGTTCTCGTCGGGATGGTCGAGGCCGAGTGCGTGACCCAGTTCGTGCAGCGCCACTCGACGAATGTCCCACACGTTGCCGGAACGCACGTTGCCGCGATACGAGTCCCACCGGTAGGCGCTATTGAAGATGATGTCGGCTTCGACGCGCTGGGTGCGTCGCAGTGTCCACTCGGTAGTGATGGCGAGCGTATCGCGGTCAAACGCGTCACCGTAGATGGTCGAATCGAAGAACACCTGGTTGATCGAATCACCATCGCCGCGGCTGGTACTGCTGCCGGCGGCGAACTGGATGCGGCTCAGCGACTGGTTCCAGATCGACATCGCCGAGGAGACGGCGGCGTTGTAACTGGCGCTGCCGTCGCTCAGGCCCGATCCACCCGACAGTGACAAATGCATGGTGACGGTGCCGGCCGGCCAGGTCGACCCCAGGGTCGAGTAGCCGCCCGCCGTCTGGGACGCCCCGGCGACCAGCGCGACGATCGAGAGCAGGCCGAGTGCGCGGCGAAGCCTCGGGCTCATCGGGCCCTCTCGCCACGCACGCGGCCGCGAACCGCCGACGCAAAGTCCGACAGGCGCATCGGCGTCAACGACAACATGTAGCTCGGACGGTTGTTGCCCAGCTCCGTGGGAGTGCTCAGCGAGCGGCCATCGTGCGTGCGAACGCGATCGACGCCGTTGAGGTCGCGCTCGATGCGCAACCGGCCATGCCAGAAGCCGACCAGCGGGCTGGCAGTACGCACGTTGGGCGAGACGAACAGCACGCTTCGCTGGCCCTCGTGGAACTCCGGCATTCCGTGCACCTTCATCGTCATCTCCCCGACGGTGCCGCCGAGGAACTCCAGTTGGGTGACGGTGCCGGACGTGCCTTTCCACACATCCTCGACCTTGAACGTGACGCGCGTCTTGATCGCGCGGCCCTGCCGGGTATTGACCCAGTCAGAGCGCACGTCCATGACCTCGCCAACGAAGATCGTGTTCGCGGTTGAGACGAGTGACTCGAAGGTTGGGGGGATGACGGTGGTGGACCGGGCCACCCCGGTCATCAAGAGCGAGCAGAGCAGTACGAGCCACGACACTCGTTGCATAAGAAAAGCCTCCAGACGATGGAGGCTTCAGCTTATGCCAGAAGGGCCGCCCGGTCAGGCGGCCCTTCGGCAATTTCTCGCGGTCGTGCGACGACTAGCCGATCGTGAACGGAATGCTGGCGCGGGTGGTGCCCCAATCGATGTGGAGCGTACCGCCGGCCGGCGTGTCGGTCACCGAGATCGTGAGCTGCTCGGCGGCTGCGGGAGCCTTGCCGGCCGTCATCGGCACGCGGCCCAGGTCTTCGCCCTTCGGGTAGGGCACGCCCCACTGTCCGGTCTTCTTGCTGACGATCAGGTGCCAGGTGCCACCCGTGGGAATCGTGTACAGGGTGTAGGTGCCTGCGGGCACCGCCAGCGTGCCGAACTTCAGCGCCTTGTCTGTTGTCAGCGTGGTCGCCTCGTCGGCGCCGGTGCGCCATTCGCGGCCGTCGTACGGGTCGACGTCCTTGCCGGGCGTGCGGCCCTTCAGGGACGGCCGTCCGTACTCGATCGAGACGTTGGCGCCGTCAATCGTCCACTCCGTCTTCACGTGCGGGCTGCCGGCCTTGCCGGGGTGCACGGGCGTGGTCTTCTGCGCGTGCACGGACGCGCCAAACGCAATTGCTGTTGCCGCCAGGGCCACAGCCAGTACCGATCGCTTCATTCGTATCTCCTTTGACATGCTCGAGCTTGCGGCGGCCCGGTTGGTTGGGCACGGGCGGACGCCGACCAGATGACTATCGTAAAACCGTTCGCCGACGCCGCCAAACCTCGACTTCTTCGAATGGTCGACTCGGTTTCGGCGATGGATCGTGACGCGGCCGTCAGCCCAGGTCGAATGCCGCCATGGTCTTGCGATCGCGGACGTAGAGGGTTCGCCCCACCAGCGATGGCGGCGTCCAGGCGCGATTCTCCAGGATCGACGCGCGCCCCAGCACCTTGACGCCCTGGGGCGACACCTGCGCGAGTCCGAGCGTGCCGTCTTCGTCCAGCAGGATGAGCTTGCCGTCGGCGTACAGCAATTGGGCCCTGGCGAAGGCGCGATCCTGCCAATGGATCGCCCCGGTCTTGACGTTCATCGCCGTCAGGAATGCCGGACCGAAATCACCACTCGACATATAGGCCGTGTCGCCGACGCGAATGATCGTGCCGATATGGACGCGCACGCGGCTCACGGCCCATGCCTCCCGTACCGACGTCTTGCCGGCCGACTGCCGCAACTCGAGCGCGCGTGCGCCGGTGCCGTAGGCCGACGAAAACACGAGCAGATGATCGGTCGAATTCCAGACCGGCGAGCTGATGTTGAGCCCCCAGTCGGTGCGGTGGGGATGGTTCCACAGTTCGGCGCCACTCGTGGGATCAAGACCGATGATGCGATCGCCGCCGAACACGACCGCCTGCTTCTGGCCGTCGACGTCAATCACCATCGGAGACGCCGGCGAATAGCTCGCATGACCGGACTTCCAGATCAGTGCCCCGGTCTCGACGTTGAACGCGCCAAGCGCCTGTCCCTTGTCACCGATCGGCAGCAGGACCGTGTTGTTGAACAGCATCGGGCTGTTGGCCATGCCGCGGTCGATGTCCGGCGCGCGGTACTCCTTGATCAGGTCGTGAGACCACAGCAACGTGCCGGTGGTCTTGTCGAGCGCCATGAACTCGCGCCGCGACCCCACAACGATCAGCTTGTTGCCGGCGATGAGTGGCGTGGCGTGTGGTCCCGCGCCTTCACTGAAATCCACACCCGTGGTTGACGACGGAGAGCGATGTTCCCAGATGGTGGCGCCGGTCGCCGCATCGAGCGCCGTGACCACTTCTTCCTGGCTGCGGCCGGTAGCGGAGAGAGGGCGGTACTGGGTGTAGAGACGGCCGTTCTCCACGGCGATTGCGGAATGTCCCTCGCCGAGCGCGCGCGACCACAGCCGCCTGGGCCCGGTTGCCGGCCACGAGTTGGCCAGCCCCGTCGACGGCACCATGAAGTCGCCTGTCGGTCCACCCCACCGCGTCCACGACGGTGCCGGTGTCTGTGCCGTGATCGTTGTGGTGGCGAACAGCACGAATGCGACAGCGAGCAGGCGAATCGATTTCGGCATCACGCCCATTAGACACTGGAGCGAATGGTTTGGCCGGTCGTGACCGGCCGATCAGCAGGCGCTGCGGGTTTTCTCCACGTTGAGATCGAACACCGGCCGCAGGCTGGTGCCGGCGACGTTGCCTGCGAATGCGGCCACGAGCCACAGCCATCCATGCAGGCTGCCAGAGGCGATGCCGCTGAAATATGCCCCGATGTTGCAGCCGTAGGCGATGCGCGCGCCGTAGCCCAGCAACAGGCCGCCGATCACGGCGGCGGCCAGCGAGCGCGTGGAGATCTTCCACACTGGCGCGAACTTGCCGGCGAGGATCGCTGCCAGCAGCGCGCCCAGGATGATGCCGAAGTCCATCACCGACGTGACGTCCCTCAACACGCTCGACTGCAATGCCGTCGCTTGCGCCGGCGTGGTCCAGTACGGCCATGAGGCGACATCGATCCCCAGTGCTGCGAACCACTTGGCGCCCCACAGCGCAAATGCAGACGTTACCCCCACGGGCGGCCGCCGATCGTCAGCGTGGCGATGTTGACGATGGCCAGGCCAATCGCCCCGGCGACGAGGGGCCACGGCCCGGTGAGCCAGCGCGGCCCTCGTGCCGGTTTCGTGTCGTCGACGAGCTGTCCGTGCCGCTGCTTCTCGAACACCGTCGTCATCCACGCAATCGCGCCAAACACCACCAGGCTTGCCGCCAGGCCCAGCCACGGCCCCATCGTGCTGACTAGTGACGTTGCCGCAAACGCGGGCTGTGCCGTCCACCAGCCCATGTGCGCCGTCCCCACGACCGATCCAATGATGAAGAAGAACAAGGTGATCAGCATGCGCGTGCTGCCGCCGCCGACGCTGAACAGCGTGCCGGATGCGCAGCCGCCGCCGAGTTGCATGCCGATGCCGAAGATGAACACGCCGACGCCAACTGGCGAGACCGATCCACGCACTTGCTGGCCGAACACGGTGCCGCTGGCGAGGATCGGGAAGTACACGGCGCACGTGATGGCAAGCATCAGCATCTGCGCCCGCAGGCCCGCGCCACGGCGATCCGAGATGAAGACGCACCATGACGACGTGAACCCGAACGCCGCGTGGTAGAGCACGATGCCGGCTCCCGCGCCGACCAGGAATAGCGCCGCCTGTCGCCAGTTGACCACCGCGTTGAGATACAACGCGACGATCGCGATGGCAAAGGCGGCGCCGGTTGCCATGGCTAGAAGCTCGTCCCGATGCTGATGCCGAACGTGCGCGGCCGCCCGTTCTCGCCGATGAAGCCGGACGGCGCAAAGCCTGGGTACGGGATCGCGATCGGCACGTAGCGCTGGTCGAAGGCGTTGCGAATCCAGACTTCGCCGAACAGGAACTTGTGCTTCGCGCCGGCGCGGAAGTTGGCCAGCCTAAACGCGTCCTGGGCCTGCGCGTTCGCCTCGTCATAGTGGAAGGCGCCGGTCATCACCAGCTCGCCACGCACGAAGCCACTGATGGCTGAGGTCAGCACGCGCGTCCATTGCCCACCGATCGTTGCGGTGTAGTCGGGGGTATACGGCAACTCGTTGTCACCGACGTTGACGCCGCCGGCCATGGTGCCGTCCGCAAAGCGCGCGCCGGTGACGCCTAGATTGGCAAACAGGTCAACGTCGGCCAGCGGCCGTGCGGCCAGGTCGACTTCCAGGCCGCGGCTGCGGGCGCGGCCGACGTTGGAGATGTAGAACTGCCCGGGCACGAACGGGTTCGGCACGTTCAATTGCATGTCGTCCCAGTTGATGAAGAACAGCGCGGCGTTGGCCGAGACCCTGCCACCTGCCAGCGAGCTCTTGACGCCGGCTTCAAGGTGCCAGGCGTGTTCTTCGCCGTACGCCTCGCCGCCAGGCAGCGCCGCCGGATTGAAGCCGCCGGCCTTGAAGCCGCGCGCCGCCGACACGTAGCCCATCGCTTCGGGCTTGAAGCGGTACGCGAAGGCGACGCTCGGGGACAGGTCGCTGAAGTCGTCTTCGGCCGCCACCACATTCGCTGGTGAAATGGCCGGGACCATGAAGGTGTTGAGGCTGGCGTCGCTCGACTCGCGATCGAAGCGCAGGCCGGCCGTCAGATCTGCCTTCTCGGCAAAGGTCAACGTGGCGCGGCCGAACAGGCCGATCCCCGTCGTGGTGATGGCCGCCTCGGGCGAGTGCATCGCCACGGGGAAGCCGACCTGTGGTGACAGCACGAACGCGCTCAACGTATTGACCGCGTCCTGGTTGTAGTCCTGGTTGAAGTATTCGACGCCGGCTTGCCACTTCAGCATCGCGGAGCCGAGCGGCAGCGGCGCGTTATCCGGTGACGACACGCGGATCTCCTGCGTGAACTGCGTCGCGTCTTCAACGTTGCTGCGCACCGCCAGCGGTAGCGGCGTGTAATCCAGGTCGGTTTGATCCTCGGTATTCCACTTGACCAAGCCGGATGTGGCCTCCACCCGGAAGTTCTGACCGATACCGCGGATGTTCAGCGTGCCGTTCTTGATGTCGCGATTGGTGAAGCCTTCGAAGTTGCGGCTGACGCGGAACGGCGCAATGCGAATGGCGCTCAGGTCGCCGAGCGCGTAATCGCCATCACGATCGCGCTCCTGTGAATAGATCATCCGCGCTTCCCAGTTCGCGTTGGGCAGAACCACCACTTGCGCCTTGCCGAACATGCCGTCGCGGTAATCGAGGTCGTTGCCGGTGACCGAGTTCTCGGTGAAACCATCGCGCTGTTGCTTGCCGAGCGCCACGCTCATGCCGGCCTTGCTGCCGATTGGTCCCGACACGTTGCCGCGCACGTCGTACAGACCCGCGTTGCCGAACGGGCCCATCAGCGTGCCGGTCCACTTCGACATGTTCGGCCGGGCCGTCACGACGTTCACCACGCCACCGAGTGTGTTGCGGCCAAACAGCGGGCTTTGCGGTCCGCGCACGAATTCGATCTGGCCGACGTCCAGCAGTTCGATGTTCGAGCTGATGCTGTTCAACTGCGGCACGCCGTCGATGTAGGTGGTGACGGCGGGATTGGCCGGGCTCGAGCCGATACCGCGAAACCGCGCGTTGCTGACCTTGCGCGCCGTGAACTCCGTAAAAACCGTGTTCGGGGCAAATATCCCGGCATCGGTGATTGCCAGCAGCCCAGCGTTCGCAATCGTCGTCGACGTCACCGCCGTCACGCTGGCGGGCACCTCCTTGATGTCGGAGGAATCCTTCTGCGCGGTGACGACCACCGGCGGCAGGATGAGGCTGGGAGTCGAATTCTGCGCGAACGCCACGGTGGGGGCCAGGAAGGCAAAGGCAAGTACACAACGAATCAGCTGCATGAAAGACATTATGCCTGTTTGAACCAGAGGTGAGGAGAGCCGGACGGCGAGGTGGAGAAGTGGGGTGAGGCCCGTGACGAGGGTGGAGTAGTCTGTCGGGGTGAAGCTTGTGATGGCGGCCGCTGTGATGTGGCTGGCAACGTTGGTCGCCGTTGCCGGGCAGCGCGCGGCCTTCGCCGGGCTGCTCGACCAGCACCCGGCCATCGACTATCGAGGAGGCTTCGTCGTTACCGTTCCCTCGCAGCAATAACCTGCATCATCCTGTGTGCCGTTTCTGTGGCGGAATTCTGGTTCTGACCGGTGACAAAACGCCTCTCATCATCCACGACCACGCGAGTCGCGAACATGTCGCGAAACGCAGTCGCGCTCTCGTACACGGCGCCGGCCTTGCGCAGCTCGGTTTCCGGGTGCTGCGGGGTGATTTCAATATTGAGTTCTCCGATCTGCTCGTCGCTGACCCCGGTCATGCGACGTCCGGCAATCAGCAAATTGCCGTCGCGAGCTTTGGCATTGATCAAACCAAGCACGCCGTGGCACACGCCACCAATCAGCGGCTGACGATCCCCGTAGTAGGCGTCACTGATCTTCGTTGCCAACACGGTGGAATAGCCGAGGTCATAGGCGGCGCCCCAACCACCGGCCAGAAACACAATGAAGACGTGACAGCGACTCCGGAGCAACAGGAATCTGCCCTCCGTTGATACTGGCTACGTCAACCTGCATACCCGCATCAAGGAACGCGTAGTAAGGGTGGGTCAGCTCCGAAGCAACCACTCCCGTAGCGGGACCATCCGTTTCACCAGGCGCGGCAAGCACATCGTGACTGGTGGTGATCACCAGGGCGCGCTTACCGGGCAGCTCGACCTTCGGGCCGTGATACTCCGGGTGCAGTCCCGCCTTGTGGAGGATTGTCGGCAACGCAAGGACGAAAACGCCGAACAGCACCACCAGGCCGATCAGTCCGTATGACGCTCTTCTCACGCTGGTGTGTTCTCCACAAGAGTGCGGTGCGGTCAGGGCATCAGCTGAGAACGGATATTGAAAGTTCGCCTACCGAACTCGCTCAAACCGCTCAGGCAGCGCTGGGAGGTACATGGGCGGGCTGTTGTACATGAAGCCCTGAAGCACCTCGGCGCGCGTGCTGATCGTCAGCGCATTCTGTCGATCGATCGCGGACTTCCAGGCCACGAAGTCGGGACCGTTGCCGCCTTCGAACACGGCGCGCTCGGGCGTGGCGATGGCCTCGCGATGCGCCGTGCTGCCGAACCGCGTGAGCGTCACGACCTCGTCGTATTCGGCGCTCGGCGTCGTGATGAACCGGAGCGCCGATTGCCCCGTCAGGCCGCGGGTCGATCCGTCACCGGGATCCTGCGGAAAGACGACCTTCCACTGCCCAATCGGCCGCGCGCCCAGCTTCTCTTCCCACGGCCACACGCTGCTCGCGGTCAACTCCACGAACTGATCGAACGTGCCCTTTCGAATGCGCTGGTAGCGCAACTCGACGATCTCCTGACCGGGCCTGGCGACATCGGCTCGCACGGGAATGTCCGCCGACGTGGCGGGCGGACGCTGGCCCGACTGGGCCAGTCGGTAACGTTCGTTGAGCGCGGGCATGAAGATGGGACTATCCGGAGCCATCCGCCCTTCGAGGAAGTAGGCACCGGCGGACCCGAGCTCAACGTTCGTCCGTTCGGTGAGGCCGGACTGCCCTGCCTGCCACGCAGGACCGTCGCCCCCGATCGGATTCGCGTTTCCTGACCGCGTGCCTCGCCAGTGCTCGAAGCTGGCATAGCGCGTCATCCGGTAGACGTCCTCGCGGTCGGCAGCCGTGCTGGCCGGTTCGATCACCTTCCACTGCCCGACGACGCGGGCACCGATTCGGGCGATGTAGGGCCACAAACCGTCGCGACTGAATTGGAAGAAGGGCTCGTGCCCGCCCTTGCGTAGCTGGTGATTACGAAGGACGGCCAGTTCGCGGCCAGGTTTCGGCACGTCGTTTCGCACCGGCCGCGGCGGCACGTCGCGTGCCGTCCCCTGCTGGGCGGTCACCCCACCCGACGAAGCAGCCAGCACCACCATCGCCGCGCCAAGGGACATTGCGACTTGAATCTTCATTCGGGCCTCTCAATCGGAGTTCTGACGGATGCCAATCACCGCTCCGAGATCCTGATCTCGGTCCCTCCCGCCGGAAGGTCCATCCTCATGCCGTCCTTCGCCAACCGCCAGTCGAGCTTGCCGCCATCGTCCATCCCTTGCGTGAAGGTCTCCGCGAAACCCGGCATGCCCGCCTGGGTCAGGTGGCTCACAACGAGCATGCGCACACCCGCAGCGCGTGCCAGGTCGGCGGCGGCCTTGGGCTCGGTGTGGTAGGTGACGCTGTCAGCCAGAATTGCAGCGCCCCTCGGTGTCGGCGCGACCCGGGACACGGCCATCATCAAGTCGCCCTTCTCGGCCTCGTGGATCAGTACATCGGCGCCCTTGGCGGCGGCAGCCAGCGGCGGCCAGGGCTTGGTGTCGCCACTGATCACGATGGAGCGGCCCTTGTAGTCGAAGCGGTAGCCGAAGGCGGGGCTGACCGGTTCATGGGCCACGCGGATCGCGGTGACGGTCAGTTCGCCATTCTTCCATGCAGGCGCCCTGCCATCAGGCTTGGGGATCGTGATGGTCCGTGCTGCAAGTCGAGCGGCATCCAGCGGGAACCTGACGTCCCCTTTTTCGTGAAGCGCCTTGCGAAAGACCTGGTCGCGCTCGTAGACCAGGTTGAAGCCACGGGCGAGGTTGCCGACGCCATCCGGCCCGACGATCGTCAACGCCTCGCTTCGACCGTTGATCCAGCTTTGTTCTGCAGCCTCGCCCACGCCCGCAATATGGTCGCTGTGGAGGTGCGTAATGAAGATCACTTTCAATTTCGTGAGCGGTGCCCCCATCCGACGCAGGTTGTCCCAGCCACCGACCCCGTTGTCGATCAGGTAGAGCGAGTCCCCAGCGAGGACCGCGGTGCAGGGCTGAGCGCGACCGGACGTCGCCAATGGACCGCCGGTACCGCAGAAGTACACCCGCAGACCATCGAAACTCTGCGCATGGGTCGCGGATTGCGCGACGATGAAAATCAGGCCCGCCATCACGGCGGTGCGGACGATCGACAACATTACAGGCCTCCTCGACGGTGGTGTGCGACGTCAGCCTTTCTTCTTGCCCGTGCCGGTGTGACTGACCTGGCCGCCCGCGATGTCCCGCTTCACAGCCAAGGCGCCATTCTTGAGGGTCAGGGTCATGACGACATCGGCCACACCCTGCGGCGTTTCGACGTCAAACTTCAACACGGCCTCGGAGCCCTTGACCGTCACGTCCGAGATCGCCACCGTACCACGGGCGCCGTGCAGTTCGGCCGAGAGCTTGCCGCCGGCATCCTTGATCGTCAACGAACTCTCCTGCGTACCCTGATTGCCTTCAATCGTCAGGAGCCAGTCGCCGACGAAGGCGTTGGCCTGCGCCATGACGAGCGCCGGCGCCAGCACTACGGCGCACATTAGAACTGCCAGTCCCTTACGAATCATGAACTCACTCCTCTCAACCGGTTTGCCGACGCGCTGATTACGGACGAAGACAGAGGGCTGCCGCCCTCCGCTGTCAACGAGCCCCATGGTGAAGAACCACGGTGAAGTACGTCTGAAGCGGGCGTGTAGATTTGTTAAGGACCTGCGGCTGAGCGGCCAGGACTGCTATCGTAGCCCCATGAGCATTCTCGTGATCGACGATGACCGAGAGTTGGCGGGCCTGCTCACGCGCGTGTTCGCGAAGACCGACTTGGTCGTCGAGTTCTGCCACGACGGCCGACAGGGGCTGGCGCGTGCGCGGCGGGGCATCGACGATCTGGTCGTACTCGATGTCATGCTGCCGGGCGGCGACGGGTTCGAGATCCTCCGTGAAATCCGCCGTGAGAGCGACGTGCCGGTGCTCATGCTGACGGCCCGCGGTGATGACGTCGATCGTATCGTCGGCCTCGAGAGCGGTGCGGATGACTACCTGGCCAAGCCGTTCCACCCACGCGAGCTGATCGCGCGGATTCGAGCGATCCTGCGCCGGAGGCGGCCAGACACCGGTGGGCGCGCTGGGCTCCTGCTGGACGTGGCCGGTGTGCGCCTGGACAGCGGGGCACGCTCGGTCGCCGTGGACGGCCGGCCGATCGAACTGACGACCATGGAGTTCGACCTGCTCCATGCACTCATGGAGTCGGCGGGCCGGGTGTTGTCGCGCGACACCCTCATCGCGCGCATCGATGGTCGCGTCGTCGAGTCGTTCGACCGCGCGATCGATGTGCATATCAGTCACCTTCGTCACAAGCTCGGGGATGCGCAGCGCATTCGAACGGTACGCGGGATCGGCTACCAGTTCGTGTCCAGCAAAGGCGACACCAGATGAGATCACTCTTCGCGAGAGTGCTGGCCGGGTTCGCAGTGGCCGGCGGCGTGAGTGCCGGCGTAATGGTGCTCGCCAATCAGTGGCTCGATCGGCCAACCCGTTGGTCAACGGTGGTCGACGCGCTCCTCAGTGCGCAACTGGAGGTGGCTCGGGGAGCGTTCGAGCGCGAGGGGTCGGCCGGTCTCGAGCGGGTGGCGCGCGACTTCGAGCGAGGGTTCGGAACGTCCCTGCGGATTGCGGATGCTGGTGGGCGTGACGTGCTCACCGGGCGGACGCTGACGGCTCCAGAGAGCGCGCCATGGAGTCCGATCGCAGAGGCCGTCATGAATCGAGCGCCGGTCTTCAGTCGCGCGAGCACCGACGGGCAGTACCGAATCCTCGTGTCGCTGTCGCACCTCGGTGGCCCTCCGGCGCTTCTGTCACCGCAGCTGATGATGGGCCTCGCGGCCGTCGTCGCGCTGTGTTGGGTGCTCGCACGACGCCTCAGTGCGCCGGTGATTCAACTGCAGCGGACCGTCGAACAGTTCGGCCAAGGGAACGTGGCGATTCGAACGGGTTCAGCGCGGCGGGACGAGATTGGCATGCTCGCCCGAACGTTCGACGCGATGGCCGATCGGATCGAGGAACTGGTGGAGGGACAGCGCCGCCTGTTGCTCGACATCTCGCACGAGCTTCGCTCGCCGCTCGCCCGCCTCACGATCGCCGCAGACCTGCTGCGCTCGGATCCACGCGACGAGGCCAGCCTGCAGCAAATCGAGACGGAGGCGGAGCGACTGGATCAGCTGATTGGCGAGATTCTCCAGTCGGCCCGATTCGAGTCGAATAGCCTCCAGCGACGTTTTGGCCCGGTCGACATCGATCGGCTCCTGGAGGACGTTGCGGACGCGTGTCGAATCGAGGCAACCGCCGGTCGCCGAATCGAGGTGACGGGCGAGACTGCGGGCGTCGTGTCAGGCGATGCGGAACTGTTGCGGCGGGCCGTGGAGAACCTGGTGCGGAACGCGCTGCGGTACACCCCGGAGGGTACTGCCGTGACGATCCATGTCTCGACCACGGCTGAGAGTGTTCACGTATCGGTGCGCGACCGCGGCCCTGGCGTGCCCGAGGCTGCCCTTCCGCATCTGTTCACCCCCTTCTACCGAGTCGACGACGACCTCCAGCGCATGTCCAGTGGTGTCGGACTCGGCCTCGCCATCAGTCGGCGGGCGGTGGCGCTGCACGGAGGGCGGATTGCGGCTCGAAACGCCGCGCCTGGCCTGGCGGTCGACCTGAGCCTGCCCCGGCGCCCGTCAGGCGGACCGGACGGGTAGCCCAACCGAGTTACGGCGGTTCAACCACTCCGAGTCGCCAGGCAGCGGAATGGGACGGAAATTGCTGAATGGGAGGAAACTGGAGATGACGGCAGGCAAAGACGACAGACTGATCACGGTGGCGGCCAGCCCAGGAGGCGTCATGAACCGACGATTTGTGACCCTCGCCGTCCTGCTCGGAGCGGGGATCACGGTGGCGGCCGCCAGACCGGCGCACCAGGCCGATCAGTTCGCGGGTGTCGCCTTGACGACCGTGCACGCGGGCGGCAACGTCTACATGGTGCAGCGCCCTGGAGGCGGCGGCAACATCGGCGCGCTCGTCGGCGCGGACGGAGTGCTGCTGGTGGACTCCCTGTTCGCTCCCCTGGCGGACCGCCTCGTCGCCGCGGTCAGGCAGGTGAGCGATCGACCGATCCGCTTCCTCATCAACACGCACGTCCATCCAGATCACATCGGGGGCAACGAGCCGCTCGCCAGCCGCGGCGTGCTGATCTTCGCGCACGACAATGTTCGCCTTCGCAGTTTGGAACGGCTTCGCTTTCCGCGCGAGGGTGGGCAATTCGTCGCGCAGCCGGTCGAGCGGGCACGTCCGGTCGTCACCTACAACGACGCGATCGGCATGCACATCAATGGCGAAGAGGTCCGCGCCTTTCTCGTGCCGCCTGCGCATACCGACGGCGACAGCTTCGTGCAGTTTCCGCAGTCGGACGTCCTGCATCTTGGCGACGTGTTCCGCACGTCGAGTTATCCGATCATCGACACCTACAACGGCGGCAGCCTGGCTGGTACGATCAAAGCGCTCGACCTCGCGATCAGCCTCACGGGGCCTTCGACGAAGATCATTCCAGGGCACGGCCTGTCCATCGTCGGGCGTGATGCGTTGGTCGAGTTCCGGGACATGACGGTCGACATCCGCGATCGCGTCCGGGCGCTGATCCAGGAGCGCAAGACATTGGCGGAGGTGATGGCCGCGGGAATCACGGCTCGCTACGACGCGAAATGGGGCCAGGAGGCAACGTGGACTGCCAAGGACTTCATCCCCGTCGTGTACCACGAACTTGGCGGATTGAAATGACGCGAGGCACCTCGACCGCGCGCGCACAGGCTCCTGGGACTTCGAGCGGTGGGTGTGTCAGCTTCGCCTTGCGCGAGCAACAGGGAGCGGCCATCGGCGTAGCCGACGATGCGTCAGGGAGTTGGAGGTTGGTGGACCAGACCGGGATCGAACCGGTGACCTCATGAATGCCATTCATGCGCGCTCCCAACTGCGCTACTGGCCCACTTTGGGATCCTCGGTCGGCTGCAGATGACTACCAGCAAAGGCCGAGCAAGAGATTGATTGTAGCTGTTTTGGGCGCGATCGGGCAAATCCTCAGTGATTGGCCTTGGGAGCCCTCAGAACCTTCAGGTATTCCACCAGTTCCCAGATTTCGCCCTTCTGGAGCTTCCCCTGGAATGCCGGCATGTCCTCCGTCGGCCCCTTGCCGTATTTGATGCGCCCATTGAGGATCTTGTAGAACAGCACTCCCTCGGTGTTGAGTTCCGTGCGCAGATCGTCGGTCAGGTCCGAGGCGTAGTCTGATGCCGCTCCATCCCCCTTGCCCTGGGCCCCGTGGCATCTCGCGCAGTGGGTGCCGTAGAGCGCCTTGCCCTTGTCAGCCGAACCAGCAACCGAGGCCAGCGGACTCTTTTCGTCGCGGCCGCCCTCAGGGATGTACCACCCCTGGTATTGAGCGGCACCGACTGACGTTGTCAGTACCAGCACGCCGATGATTCGTCGCACGACGTGATGATACCTGCGGGCGCGCCAGGTTCGCGAACGATAGTTCGCGCGCCGTGACGTGCATGCGAAGAATCAAGACCTGTCGGGTTGTGGAATACTCCAAGCCGACTGACGGCGGGGGAGATGGCGATGGCAAAGGTCACGGGCATCGGCGGCGTGTTCTTTAAGTCCACCAACGATCACAAGGCGCTGGCCGAGTGGTATAGCAAGAACCTCGGGATCCCGCTCGAGTCCTGGGGCGGCGCGGTCCTGAAGTGGCCCGACGATAAAGCCGACGACGGCGGCATGACCGTGTGGAACGCAGCGGCGGCAGACACCAAGTGGTTCAGCCCGAGCGCCGCGAGCTTCATGATCAACTACCGCATCGACAACATGACGGAGATGCTCGTGCAATTGCATGGCAACGGCGTCGAGATCCTCAAAGGCCCCGAGTCGCACGAGAACGGCAAGTTCACGTGGATCCTCGATCCCGACGGCAACAAGATCGAACTGTGGGAGCCGATGGCGTGGGACGACGCGAATAAGGCGAAGTAGCGGTCTCGCGCGATCCTAGGTCGACACCGTCAGCTCGGCCTCCGCAGCAACGGTGACGTCCGTCTCCAGCACTACGGCCGCTTTCAGCGAGTTGGAGATCAGGCAGTTCTTCTCGGCCTTGACCAGCGCCATGCGCGCCAGTTCGGGGTTGGTGCCGGGAGGAACCGTCAGCCGCGCCTGAACATCGATCCGCACGAACTGCGTGACGCGCTCAACGCGGTCGAGCGTGCCCCTGGCGTCGCACTCCAGCGAAACCCAGGGCACGTTCGACGCTTTCGCAACTGCCCGGAAAGTCAGAATCAGGCAGTCGGCGACGGCGCCGACCAGCAGCGTCTCCGGTGACCAGCGATCACCAGGTCCATCGAATTCGGCCGGTGACGCTGACCGCATCGGCACCAGGCCGGTGGCGCTCAACTCCACATCGCCGGCCGTGGCCGCCTTGGCCGAGACCCAGTACAGATGCGGCAGACTCTGCATAGTTACTCCTGCGGGCGCTCAGGCACCGGGTGGTTCTTCATCATTTCAGACATGCCGTTGGCGAGGAACGCACCGATCAGGTCGGCGTGAGCCTGCAGCAGCTTGACCACGTACGGGTCCTTCGACGTCTCCACGACGCGCACGCCTTTCGCCGTTGGCTGATACGACGCGACGATCTGGTCCGTGTGCTTGAACAGTTCGGCAAACAGCGGATCGCGTTGATGGATCGGGCGCGCCTCTTTGACCCGCGCCAGCATTGCCGATGCGTGCGTCTTCAATAGGCGGGTGACCTCGGGGTTCGTCGATTCGGTCAGCGTCTCAATGCCGTCGGCCCGCTTCGTGACTTGACGGTCAATTTCTGCACGGTGCTCGAACAACTGGTGGAACACCTGCATGTCCACCTGGTGCGAAGCGTCACCCATCATGCCGCCGCGCCCGCCCTGAGCCAGCACCGGTGTTGCGGCAACGAGGCTGATGATCATGAACTGCGCAAGTTGTCTTCTCATGCCGCACAGCACTGCAAGAGTTGCACCGGGGCGGAGTTCAGAATTCCGCAGCGAAAACTGGCTTGGTACGACTGTGATCCAGCGTGGTCCGGAAGATTTGCCCGAGAGGTGGGGAATCGTCCGCGCTGCTGAAATGGACAATAATCGGCGGCATGTTGAACGGCCTTGGAAGGATCTCATTCGCAGTTCTTATGGGCGTCGCCATTGTGACGATGCCGTCATCGGCACAGACGCCGGCTGCGGGCTCGGCCGACGCGCGACTCCGCGCGCTGTATACGGAGGAGTGGAACTGGCGGGGCAAGGAGTTCGGCCGCGGCAGCGACGGCTTCGCCAAGGTCGATGCTGCGACGCAGCAGGCGCGCCTCGCCTACTGGACCAAGACGCTCGCGGCACTTGATGCGATCCCGTTCAACGAACTGTCGCCCGAAGAGAAGATCAACGCGCAGATCTTCCGAACGTCGATCAAAGAGCAGGTCATCGACATTCAGTACAAGACCTACGAAGCGCCGTTCAACAGCGACACGTTCTTCTGGACGTCGTTCACGCCACGGCAAGGATTCGCGAACGCCGCCGCCTATCGCGCCTACCTCAATCGCCTGAAGGACGTGCCGCGCTACTTCGACGAGCAGATCGTCAACATGCGCGCCGGCCTGGCGCGCGGCTACAGCGTGCCGCGGGTCTCGGTGATCGGGCGCGACCAGACAATCGTGCCGTATGTGAAGGCCGACGCGACCAATCCGCTCTATGCGCCGTTCGCGCAAATGCCCGCCAGCATTCCAGCGGCCGAACAGGCCGCGCTGAAGGCCGAAGCCGATGCGGTGATGAAGGACGTGATCGCGCCTGCGTACTCGAATCTGCTGTCGATGATTCGCAATGAGTATCTCGAGAAGGCGCGGCGCACACTTGGCGCGTTCGAGATGCCGGACGGCACGAAGTTCTACCAGGCGCAGATCGAGAAGCACACCACCCTCACGCTGACGCCGAAAGAGATTCACGAGATCGGCCTGAAGGAAGTGGCCCGCATCGAGGCGGAGATGCGCGCAACCAAGGACCGCGCCAAGTTCAAGGGCACCATGGCGGAGTTCTTCAAGTTCATGAGGACGGATCCGCAGTTCTACGCCAAGACCCCGCGCGAGCTGTTGTCGTATTCCGCCTACGTGTCGAAGAAGGCCGACGACAAGCTTGGCGAATTCTTTGGATTCCTGCCTCGCCGCCGTCACGGCATACGTCCAGTGCCTGACGCGATCGCGCCGATCTACACCGGCGGCCGAGGAGGACTCGAGTCGTGCCTGATGAACACCTACAACCTGCCGGCGCGCCCGCTCTACACGCTCGCGTCCCTGACGTTGCATGAGTGCACGCCCGGACACAGCTTCCAGGCCGCGCTGGCCCAGGAGGGACCGGAGCGCCCGGCATTTCGCCGCGGCACCAGCTTCTCCGGCTACGGCGAAGGCTGGGGCCTCTACACGGAGTGGCTCGGCACGCTGATGGGCATCTACGAAACGCCGTACGAAGACATGGGTCGCCTCACCTACGAGATGTGGCGCGCATGCCGTCTTGTGATCGATACGGGGATCCACCAGTTTGGGTGGACCCGCGACCAGGCGCTGGCCTACCTGCGCGATCGCGCGCCGCTGTCCGAGCATGAGATCACGACCGAGATCGATCGCTACATCGCATGGCCGGGACAGGCGCTTGCCTACAAGCTCGGTGAGATCCAGATCCGACGCCATCGCCGCGAAGCGGATGAAAAGCTTGGCGCGAAGTTCGACCAGCGCCGGTTCCACGATGCGTTCCTGGCACTTGGATCGGTGCCGCTCCCCGTGCTCGAGGAGCAGATGAACAAGTTCATCGCCGATGAACTGGCGCGGAAGTAGGCACTCCGTGAAGCGATCCCAATTCGTCATCGTCCTTGGATTCACACTCACGCTGGCGGCTTGCGGCGAGCGACAGGCCGCGACTGAAGCTGTTCCGATCAAGGTTGAAACCGCTTCCATCGCCGACATGCAGGCGGCGATGCGAGACGGGCGGATCACGTCGCGGCAGATCGTGACGCAATACTTGACGCGGATCGGCCTCTATGAGGATCGACTGAACGCCGCCGTTGCGATCAACGCCAATGCACTCGCGCAGGCGGATGCGCTCGATCGCGAGCGGGCGAGCGGGAAGGTTCGCGGACCGCTACACGGCATTCCCGTCGCGCTCAAGGACAACATCCTCACCAAGGATGATCTGCCGACCAGCGGCGGCATGCTGGCGTTCAAGCACTACATGGCGCCGTACGACGCCACGCTGGTGACGAACCTGAAGAACGCCGGCGCGATCATCCTCGCCAAGTCGACGATGAGTGAGCTGGCGGGTTGGTTCGGCGACAGTTTCCGGCCCGGTGGCTACAACGGCGCGGTGGGGCAGAGCTACAACCCATACGATCCGCGCGCCAACGACCAGGGCATTCCGATTCTCGATGTCAGCGGATCGAGTTCAGGCGGCGGTGTTGCGGCGAGCCTGTGGGCCGCCAACGTCGGCACCAGCACCGGCGGATCGATCGAAGGGCCATCGAACGCCAGCATGCTGGTTGGTATTCGGCCATCGACCGGCCGCATCAGCCGCTACGGCATCGTGCCGCTGTCGCTCGATCAAGACACGGCCGGCCCGATGACGCGATCGGTCGCCGACGGCGCGCTGATGCTGGGCGCGATGGAAGGCGCACCAGACGCCAACGATCCGCGCACCAGCGAATGCAAGGCGCCGGCAAACAACGACTACCTGCCGTTCCTGAAGGCCGACGCGCTCAAGGGAGCGCGCATCGGCGTGCCGCGCGCGGGCTACTACGAGGCGCGCGAGTTTCCTGGGAAGGCGCGTCCGTTCCGCGGCTTGCGAGACGACGAGAAGCAATCGATGGAAGCAGCGATCGCTGCGATCAAGGCGGCGGGCGCAGAGGTCGTGGATCCTGCGGATCTGCCAAGCATGGTCGCCACAGAACCGGCAGCGAATCTGACCTCGCACAACATCTGTGAACTGCTGCCGGCGGGCACGACGGCGGATGACTTGTGTTCGACGGTCATTCGCTACGGAATGAAACGCGACTTCAACCTGTGGCTCGCAACGCTCGGTGCCTCAGCCCCGGTGAAGTCACTGACCGAGTTGCGGGCCTGGAACACCGCGCACAAGGATGCCGGTGCGATCCGCTACGGTCAGGGCCGGCTCGATGCTGCCGATGCCGTCGATGTTGAGAAGGACAAAGCCCGCTTCGAGCGCGATCGGCGCGAGGACCTGGTGCTGACCCGGGAACAGGGCCTCGACGCGGTCATCACCCAGCACAAGCTCGATGCGATCCTGTTTCCAGGGTCGTCGGGGGCCAACTACGCCACCAAGGCCGGCTATCCGATCATTGTCGTGCCGTTCGGCATGGTGACCAACGCCAGCGATGACGCCAAAGGCTCGACCGACAAGGTGCGGCCGTTCGGCGTGAGCTTCGTTGGCACGCACTGCGAAGACCCGAAGCTGATGGGCATTGCCTTCGCGTTCGAACAGGCCACGAAGAAACGCGTCCCTCCCTCCCATACTCCGTAGCGGCGGCCGACCATCGAGGATCCGCGCCCAGGTCGATTGACATAAAGAGCTTTACAAACTAAAGTCAAAAGGTGGACGCGCTCGAACGGCACCGCTCCGCGATCCGGGCGCGGCTCGACCGCTCGCCGCACGTGCGTCCAGGCCCGGACAGCGTGACCTGGAAGATCAATCGCGAGATGGTGGTGGTAGCCGGCTGGGGGCGCGCAATCCTCATGCAACTCGCGCATCCATCGGTCGCGGCCGGCGTGCATCATCACAGCTCGTTTCGAGGCAGCCTGGGATCAGGGTTCAGGCGACTCGACTCCACGGTCGGTGCGATGCTGGCCATCGCGTTCGGCGACCCTGAGGACATGGTGACAGCCGCGGCGGGCATCAACGCCATTCACGACCGCGTACGCGGCCCGGTCGACACAGGGCGCGGCCAGTATTCGGCTCATGACCCCGGCTTGCAGCGTTGGGTGCACGCCACCCTTCTCGAATCGATCCCGCTTACCTACCAATTGCTGGTTGGCCCCATCACTGAGCGGGAGCGCGACAGATACTGTGCCGAAGCGTCCATCATGGAGCCGCTGCTCGGCATGCCCGAGGGGTGGTTGCCCAGGCATGCGGGGCAACTCGACGCCTACATGCGCGAGATGCTGGACGGCGATCAACTGGTTGTGACCGAGGCGAGCCGCGCGCTCGCCAGGGCCGTGCTGTTTCCGCCGCGGTGGTGGATGGCGTGGCCGGCCTTCCGCGCCGTGCAACTGCTCACCATTGGCACCTTGCCGGAGAAGTTGCGGGAGGCCTACGGCTTCGAGTGGCGCGAGCAGGATGCGCGCGCCCTGGCGCGCTGGATCGCCGTCATCAAGGCCGTGCGGCGCCTTGCGCCGGCGCCTATTCGGGAATGGCCGCTGTCGCGCCGCGCGGCGGTTCGTGAAGGACCTCACGAATTGTTTGCAGCAGGGCGGCGCTCGAAAACGGCTTACCGATAAAGTGCTCGCCGGGGCCCATCACGCGCTGATCGTCGATGTAGCCGGACATGTAGAGCACTTTCGCGCCGACTTTGCGCGCGCCGAGCGTGTTCGCGCTGGCGAAATCCGGGAGTAAGATCGAGGGATGCAGACACGCATTCTTCGCCTCGCGGCGGCACTTGTCATTCTTCTTTTGGCACAAAGCGCAGCCGCACAAACGGCTGACGAAATCATCGAAAAGAGCATTGCGGCGATGGGCGGGCGCGCCGCCTTGGAGAAAGTGAAGTCGCGCCAGATGACCGGGACGCTCGCCATTGGCACGCCGGCCGGAGACATCCAGGGCACGATCGAGATCCTGAACGCCGTTCCGAACAAGGCCCGCACCGTGATCAAGGCGGACCTGTCGGCCTTTGGTGCCGGTCCGATGCTGATCGATCAGCGCTTCGACGGCACCAAGGGCTACGTGATCGACACGCTGCAGGGTGATCGCGAGATCACCGGGCAGCAGCTTGAGACGATGAAGGCCAACGCGTTTCCGCACCCGTTCCTCAACTACAAGACGCAGTGAGCGAGCGTGCAGCTGAGCGGCAATGAGAAGATCCTCGACAAGGATGCCTTTGTCCTGGTGTTCCAGCCGCCAAGCGGCCCGCCGATCAAGCAGTACGTGGACGCGGCGACGTTCATGCCGTTGCGAACGGTGATCAAGGCGACGGTCCCGCAATTCGGCGAGGTCGAGCAGAATGCCGATCCGTCCGACTTCCGCGATCTCGACGGCGTCAAGGTGCCCTACAAGCTGCAGATCCAGTCGTCGGTGCAGGGTCTCACCATGACGTTTACCAAGATCGAACAGAACGTCACCGTCGACGAAAAGCTGTTCGTCAAGCAGTAGTGATCCTGCACGTCAGCAATGGACACAGCGCGACAGGCCTGATCGATCGATCGGGCCTGCCAGGGCGCACCATGGTGTGGTGCGATCCCCTGTATGAAGGGCCTGTGCCCGGCGGTGTCACCGATGAGGAGCTGGTGCGGATCCGCGCCCGGTTCCTCGCGGCGTCTGAAGACAGCGCGGACGCAATCGCATCTGACCTGACGGGCTGGCGTGCAAAGGTCGACGATACCGACGCCTACGACGAACTCGTGCTCTGGTTCGAGCACGACCTGTTCGATCAACTCAATCTGATTCAATTGCTCGCGCATCTCGGCAAGCGCGCATCGTGGCCAAAGCCGGTCACGATGATCTGCATTGACCGGCACGCCGGGCACCCGAACTTCAAGGGGCTTGGCGAATTGTCGCCGCCCGAGATCGCGGCGCTGTTTCCGTCTCGTCTGCCGGTCACGGCCGCGCAGATCGCGGTTGCGCAACGCGCGTGGCTGGCGTTTCGCGCTCCCGAGCCCAGCGCCATTGAGGCGGTGCTGCACACCGACACCACCGCGTTGCCGTTTCTCGCCGACGCGCTTCGACGTCACCTCGAGGAGTTTCCATCTCAGCGCGATGGTCTGTCGCGCAGCGAGCGGCGGTTGATGGAGCGGGCGGCCGACGGTCCTACGCCGCTCGGCGAGATGCTTGCCGGGATGCATGATGGTGAACGGTGGTTGTATGTCACCGACAGGATGCTGATGGCTCGGGTCCGTGCGCTGGCCGACGCCTCACCCGCGCTGCTGGCTATGGCCGGCGCCTCGGACCGGCCGTCGCCGTCCGGCACGATTGAGCTGACCGCGGCAGGCCGCGACGTGCTCAACGGCAGGCAGGACCGCGTGCTACTCTGCGGCCTTGATCGCTGGCTGGGTGGCGTTCATCTCACCGGCCGGGATCGCGACTGGCGGTCGACGGGTACCGGAGTACGATTACAGCAATGACCGAATCGGACCGGGCGTTACTCGCCGAGATGCGCCGACTGCTGCTCAACCTCCACAAGACCTTGATCGACTGGCAGCGCGCCGACTACGAGCGCGTGCACGGTCGCCTGCAGACGTCGCAGCTCTTGAACGTAATGTTCAACGACCCGGCATTCGCGTGGCTGCGCTTGATGTCGGGGTTGATCGTCCGGATCGACGAGGCGCTGGAGACCCGGCCGCGCCCGAACGATCCGCCGAAGTCAGAAATCGAGACCGGCCCGCTGGTGGCGACCGCGCGCGGTCTGGTCGCGCCGGAAGCCGGTACCGAGTACGCAAATCGGTACCATGCCGCGTTGCAGGAACTCCCCGAAGCGGTGCTCGCGCATCGCGATCTGGTCGTGCTTCTCAAGCTGCAGCGGCCCGCGTCTAGCGCGTAGTCGACGCCTGCAGGGCGAGGCCCTGCGCGACCTTCTCCTTGATCTTCCTGATGAACCGCTCCGCGTGATCCGTCGGATACGCACCGGCGCGGAACGCTGCCTGCCAGTGTCCGTCGGGAATGCGATCGAGCAGCCGGCAGGCCCAGATCACGTCCGGCACCATCACTCGATCGACCAGCGCCTGGTTCATGCCTCGATAGTCGAAGTCCACGTCGTCACCCTCGACCTTCGTGATGAAGCCCTGGGTCTCGAAGTCGTCGATGTTGTTTTTGCTGCCCTGCATCCCTCGCGTACCGAGGGTGGCAAACAGCCAGAACTGGCGGGAGTGCCCCAGCGACGAACCCATGTCCCGCACCATGAAGTGCCGCCTCGCTGGCGACGACACGGCCGTCGTTTCGTAGATGCGGTTGTTGTCGGTCTTCATGTCCCAGTTGTTCAGGATCAACTGTGCGGCAATCAGTCCGCGGAACTCCGGCGCGTTCAGGAACGGATTCTCGGCCCACGACCACGCTCCGCTCGAATGCCACGGCTGCAGGTCGGTGCGAAACCGCGCCTCCTGCTTGATTCCGGCGTCACTGCCGGTGAGCGTGAACTGTCGCACGAAGTACTGCGGCGGCTGGTGGAAGCCCATGGCCCACAGAATGCGCGACGAGGTCACCTCTGATTGCGCTTCGACGCCGAGCTTGACGCTCCACTCACGGCCGGAGGGGTCGCGCACGTCGTAGCCGGGATTGGTGCCAGTGGTCTTTAAAGGCGACAAACTCGAACGACCCGCCGTCGGCCGGCGGCGTCAGGGCGGTGCCGGCCGGCCCGAGGAAGAGATCGCGCTGCAGCAGATCGACCGGTTCTTGCCAGAGTTCGGCAATGTTGGCATCAGGTGTGGTCAGGTGTTGTGGTTGCGCATGTGGCTCGTTGACGCACGCCACAAGCGCAGTGATGACCAGCACGGTACGAAACGGTATCCACCTCATCCTCGGCTCCTACGGGCTGAGGTGCAAAAACCACGCCCGAGTTATCGAGTGTTGAGGTTGAAGCTCGTCTTTGGCGCTTTGACGTCCAATGTCTGCTCGACCGTCTGGCCTGCGAACGTGACGCTGACCGTATAGGAGCCCGGCGCCACGTTTGAAAACACGAACCGGCCGTCATCCTCGGCAATCAGCGTCAGGGGTCCCTTCGCGACGATCACCGTCGCCTCCATCCCTTCGTGAATGTCGCACTTCACCTCGAACTGACCGACGCGTTCGAAGGTGTGCACGTACTTCTGATGGGGCTCGGTCCCGACGTTGAAGATTTCGCTCCCGCTCTCGCGCCTTGTGACGGCGACGTTGTGCGGCATGTCTTCGCTGTTCCTGAATTCAACGGGTTGTCCGACGTGAGCGATTAACACCCCTGGAAGAAACTGCTTGGCGCGTTGGTCCATGACGGCCGGTTCCAGCGGAGGCGCATCGACGTCCCCTGTGGGCAGCAGGGTCACGATGGCGTGGCGGGACGCGACCCCCGAGACCTCCGCCGTCGTTGGGACAGCAGGCGCAGGCGCGGCCGGCGGCGGATCGCCAGGCGAACTGCAGGCGGCCATGCTCAGGATCATTGCGAGCGCTCCGCTCGAAGCCCAGTGTGGAAGAGGCATGTTGGGGTCGACTCGCGATGCTACCACCCCGACTTCGGGAGCCCCGCACTTTTGCGCGAGCCGGCACTCGCCAGTCCGTAATAATGTGGCAGGCCGTGGTCGTTCATCTTATTGACGGAACGTTTGAGCTGTTCAGGCACTTCTACGCCGTGCCGCAGGCGCAGGCGAAGGACGGTGGCGAGGTGGCGGCGGTGCGCGGCGTGCTCGCCTCGATCCGCGGGATGCTGAACAGCAAGGTGGCCACGCACATCGGCGTCGCCACCGACCATGTCATTGAATCGTTCCGCAACGATCTCTGGCCCGGCTACAAGACCGGTGAAGGCATCGATCCGGCGTTGCTGTCGCAGTTTCACTTTCTCGAAGACGCACTCACCGCGTTCGGGGTGAAGGTGTGGCCGATGATCGAATTCGAGGCTGATGACGCGCTGGCGGCGGCAGCCGTCAAGGCCGCCGATGATCCGCGCGTCACGCAGGTGCGCATCTGCACGCCGGACAAGGACCTGTCACAGTGCGTGAGCGGCACCCGCATCGTCCAGGAAGACCGCATGCGGCGCAGCATTCGCGACGAAGCCGGCGTGATCGCAAAGTTCGGCGTCCCGCCAGAGTCGGTCGCGGATTACCTCGCGCTGGTCGGCGACACCTCGGACGGATACCCGGGCCTGCAGGGCTGGGGTGCGAAGTCCGCGGCAGCCGTGCTCGCCAAGTTCAAGCACATCAACCTGATCCCGGCCGACCACACGACCTGGGGCGTGAACGTGCGCGCGGCGGCGCTGTCGGCGACGCTCGAACGCGATCGCGAGAAGGCGATGCTGTTTCGAGAGCTGGCGACACTGCGCACCGACATTCACGTGTTTGATTCGGTTGATGAACTCGAGTGGCACGGGCCGACGCCGGCGTTTGCGGCGATCAAGGTGCGGCTCGACTCGGCGCCGGTTTCTCCCTAGTCTCCACATCCAGAGAGCACACACCCATGGCACAGCTCACACGTCGAGAAATGCTCGAACTCGCTGCCGCGGCCGCGGTGGTCTCCACGGGATCCGCCGCTGCCGCGCAGTCTGCAGGCACGCTGCGATTTTTCCCGGGCTTCCAGTCCAGGCGCGTCAAGACCAGCGGAGCCGAGATCAACCTGGTCCACGCCGGATCGGGTCCGCCGTTGTTGTTGATGCATGGTGCGCCGCAAACCCACGTGTCGATGCGGCTGATCGCGCCGGAACTGGCGAAGGATTACACCGTCATCGTGCCGGACTTGCGCGGCTACGGAGACAGCAGCAAGCCTGCCGACGGCGAGAACCATGCCGGCTATTCGAAGCGCGCGATGGCGCTCGACCAGGTCGAAGTGATGAAGAGCTTCGGTTTCGACAAGTTCGCCGTGGTTGGTCACGATCGCGGCGGCCGCGTCGGACACCGCATGGCGCTTGATCATCCGGACAAGGTGACGACGCTGGCGGTGCTCGACATCATTCCCACGCACTACCTCTATACGCACGTCGACATCCGCTTTATCCAGTCGTACTTCCACTGGTTCAACAACGTGCGCGCAGCTCCGGGCCCCGAGAACGATCTGAAGGCGCAATACGAAGCGCAGAAGGCCAGGACCACAAACGACGTACAGCTCGAGTACCTTCGCACCTCAAGCGATCCCGCGAATATCCACGCGATGTGCGAGGACTACCGGGCTGGCGCTTCGATCGATCTGCAGCACGATGAGGCCGACCTGTCGAAGAAGGTCGCCTGCCCGCTGATGACCCTGTGGGGGTTGAAGGGCCCGATGGGTCGCATCTACGACGTGCTCGCGATCTGGAAGCAGAAGGGCGTCACGGTGTCGGGCAAGGGCCTCAATGGCGGCCACAACCTGCAGGAAGACGTGCCGGAGGAAGTCCTCGCCGAGATCAGGCCGTTTCTGAAGGCGTAGTTCATCAACTCAATTGAACAGACCGGGCGCGCCCGCGCGCCCGGTTCGGTCTACACTGAGCGGCAGAGGCTCCGATCCCTCAGGACCACTGGACCGCCAGGGCAGCCTCGGCACCAAAGTCAGCGCGCCCTAGCAAGGCCCCGGCCGGCTCGGCGCAGGCTTTGGGACTTACCTTGCCGGCTTCCTGAACGAGAAAGATCTCGCAACCGTCGTGCAGCACGCCGACAAGCACACGACCAACCTGGTCGATGCCGTGGTCGCGCTGGGCTTCATGAACGAGTCCAAGGCCTACGCGTGCTTTGCCGAATGGATGGATCGCCCGTTCGTGAACCTGCGCGTGACGCCGCCGCAGCCGACTGCGGCACGGCTCCTTCCGGAGCGGGTCTCGAAGAAGCATCACGTGATCGCCATCGCGGAGGACAACCGCACGATGACCTACGCCACGCCGAATCTCTTCAATGCGGAAGTTGATCGAGATGTGGCGTTTGCGTCCGGCCGCCGGCCGCAGATGGTGGTCGTGATGCGATCGCAGCTCGCCGCCGCGCTCGGCCAGGCCTACAAGATGGGCCACGAGATCGACCGGCTGATCGATCGCATCAGGATGGCCGAAGTACAGGCCGAGCAGAGCGAATCGCAGTCGATCACCGAGGCCAACGACTCGCCGATCATCGAGGTCTGCAACCGCATTGTCGCCACGGCGATTGCCGCCGGCGCCAGCGATATCCATATCGAGCCCGGCCTGAACGGCGCACCGGTGCGGCATCGCATTTCGGGCATTCTCGAGCCGATGCTGACATTGCCGCAGGGCGCGGTACGCGGCGTCACCAATCGTTTCAAGCTGATGGCGAAGACCGATATCGCCATGAAGCAGCGGCCGCAGGACGGCGCATTCCGTGTCACCGTAGATGACGAGGCGCTTGACGTTCGCCTGTCGACGGTGCCGACGATCCACGGCGAGAAGATCGTGATGCGCGTGATCCAGGGCGGGTCCGGTCTGCTGACGATCGACTCCCGTGGCTACGAGGAACGCAGCGCCAAGGCGTTGATCGCCGCGCTCTCGAAGCCCGATGGGCTCGTGCTCGTGACTGGCCCGACCGGATCCGGCAAGACCACGGTGCTCTATGCCGCCCTGGCCTATCTCAAGACCGGCCGCGTCAACATCGTCACCGTCGAGGATCCGGTCGAGCGGCAGATCGATGGCGTGACCCAGATTCCGGTCAACACCAAGCAAGGCACGACGTTCGCCACCGTGCTGCGCAGTGTGATGCGCCAGGACCCCAACATCATCATGGTCGGCGAAGTGCGCGACGCCGACGCGCGGCGACGAGAAGCTGATGTCCGTGCCGGTGATCGTGCTGACGTCAGACACCAGCAACGAAGTGGAAGCCAAGGTGCTGGAGATGGGCGCCGACGACTACGTGTCGAAGCCTTTTGAACCGGAAGTGCTGATCTCGCGAGTGCGCGCGGCGTTCCGTCGCGCAGCTCGCGGTCAGGCGCTCTAACTAGTACTCGCTGAAAATTCGCTGCAGCTCGTTGCGATCGGTGGTCTTGGTCAAGGCCACCATCAGCAATACGCGCGCCTTGATCGGCGTGTGATCTTCACCGGCCACCGTGAACTGGCGGCGACGTTGCTGTTCGGGCGTCGGCTGGAAATTACCGCCACCACCGCCGCCTTCGGGCGCTCTCGGCGGCGCGATGCGGCCGCTGCCCGTGCGCGTGCTTGTCACGATGATCACGCCCTTTGATGCGGCGTAATTCAAGCCTTCGTTCTGGTTGCCACTGGTGGCGCCGGCACCGGCCACGGCGATCACAATGCCCTTGGCGCCGTTGTCCACGGCGGCCTTGATCAGGTCGGCGGGGGCGCCCTGGTAGACCATGATGATGTCGACACGGGGCAGGGCGGTCACCTTGCTGAGGTCGAACTCCATCTGTTCGTTGTGCTTTTGCGTGATCTGGTTGAAGTAGACGACGCGATCGCGATCGACCACGCCGAGCTGGCCGTATTCACGGCTGCGGAAGGTCTGCAGCCGCAACGCGTCGGTCTTCGTCACGTTGCGCGCGGAGTTGATCTCATCGTTCAAGACGACGAGCGCCCCCTTGTTCCTCGACACGGGATCAGCCGCGACGCGCACGCCTTCGAGCAGGTTGGCCGCGCCCTCGTAGCCGACCGTGCTTGGATTGCGCATCGATCCCACCACGACGACCGGCCGCGGATCGCGCACCGTCAAGTGAAGGAAGAATGCCGTCTCTTCGAGCGTGTCCGTGCCGCTGGTGACGACGATGCCGGCGAGTTCCTTGTCGCTGGCAAACACCTCGTTGACCCGTTTCGCAAGGCCGAGCCACTGCGCAAGGGTCAGCTCGCTGCTGGCCACGTTGGCAAACTGCTCGTGGGTCAACCGCGCGTAGCGCTCGACCCCCGGCATGGACTTGGCCAGTTCCTCGGCCGATAGCCGTCCGCCGTCGCGGTTGGAGATGGTGCCGCCGGTGGCCACGAAGTGGACCCGCGGCAGGGCGGCCTGCTCGCGTTGCGCCGTCAGGGGTTGAATCAGCCCGATCAGGGCCACCAGGAGAGCAGCCGGCAGGAGCCGGGACTTCACAGCGTTCATACGCTGCTAATTATGTATTGGCCGGAGCCGGAGCGGTGACCATTGAGAGCCATTTGCTCAGCTCCCGTGCAGCCTCATCGGGCGTCTGACCGTAAAACGGCATCATGGCCGTAGGCATACCCGGGCGACGGGCGATTTGCGCCCGCCAGCGCGAGGCGGAAACAGGCGACACCTCAATCAGGTACGTGCGCCCGGCGATGTGCTCTTCGAAATGATGAACCGTCACGATGTCGAGCGTTCGATTTTACGGCTTCGTCACGGCTAAACAAGCGAAGAGCGGCACGAAAGCGGCCATTCGGCGCGTTCGGGCGTCACCATCATAGAGAGATCGGCGCGGAAATATTTTTTCCTGTCGCGCGATCCACAGTTTATTGACGGTTCATCCACAGCTTTTCCACAGGGGCGATACACTAGCCATTCCCAGCATGTTGCGCGCCGCTCGCTGCGTGGCCATTGCCGTCGTGGCCGCGCTGATTCCGTCGGAAATTCTTGCCCAGTCCGCAGCCAGCCGCGTGCTGTTTCGCGTGTTCCTGGTGGACGGTCGCGTACTGTCGAGTTACGGGGAGTGGGCCAGACTGGACGATCGCGTGATTTTCTCGATGCCGGCGCAATTGTCGCGCGATCCGGTCGAACTGCACCTCGTCACGATTCCTGCACAACGGGTGGACTGGCCCCGGACTGAGCAATATGCCGTGTCCGTGCGGGCCGCCGCGTACGCCGCCTCGCGTGGTGACGCGGACTTTGCGGAGTTCAGCAGCGAGGTGGCCAAGGTCCTCAACGAGGTGGCGCAGATTCCGGATCCCGGCGTCCGCCTGGCCACGGCCGAGCGCGCTCGACAGAAGCTTGCCGAGTGGCCGGCCTCCCACCACGGCTATCGCGTCGGCGAGGTCCGGGATGCGCTAAGCGTCCTCGACGAAGTGATCGCGCAGTTGCGCGTGGCGGTCGGGATGACACGCTTCGACTTGTCGCTGAGCGCGAGCACCCCGTTGGCGGAGCCCCCGCCGCCACCGCTGCCGCCACCGACGGATGCCGAGTTGGTTGAGCAGTTCGTGGCCGCGGCGTCGATTGCGGACGCGCCGGCCGAACGCGTTGGCCTGCTGCAAACCGTCATGCGACTGATCGATCGTGCGATCGGCCTGATGCCGGCTGAGTGGGCCTCGCGCATGCGAACTACAGTCGGCAGCGACCTGGAGCGCGAGCGGCGCACGGAGAAGGCCTACGACGAGTTGCGATCGAAATCGCTCGCCGAAGCGATCAAGCTGGCGACCAGGGGGCGTACCTCGGACCTCGAGAAACTGCGGGAGCGCGTGAAGTCAGAAGACCGCAAGCTCGGCGGCCAGCGGGCCGGCGAAATCGCCGCGCTCCTGGCGACCATTGATCTGCAGGCCGCCGCAGCGGTCGAACTCCGCGACGCGCGCAAGCAGTGGGATCGGCGGGCGCCCGCCTTTCGCAAGTATCGCCGCTCGACCAACGGGTCCTTCAAGGTATTCCAGGACGCGGCGCTCGCCCTCGAGCAGATCCGCTCGATGCAGGGGCCGGCCTCTCACACGATCACGCCGCTGGCCAAGCGCGTTGCACAGGCGACGCGCAACTTCCTGAAGGTCGCGCCTCCGTCAGAGCTTGCTGCCGCCCACGCCATTATCGCGAGCGCCTGGGAACTTGCCGACAATGCCTTCCTGCTGCGACTCCAGTCGGTGCAAGACAACAACATCGACACAGCGCAACGCGCGTCGTCTGCAGCGGCCGGCGCGTTGATGCTCTATCAGCGTGCCCGCGCGGATCAGTTGACCGCGATGGAGCCGCCGTCCAGCAAGTGATCACGCCCCGTCGCATTGCGCTCTGCCGCGCCGCGGATCTTGCCGGCTATCGAACCGCGCTCGTTGACATCGTCCGCACGCTCGAGGCGACGCTGGCCGCCGATACGTTCGTGCTGGTGCCGACCTCCGCAGCGGCCGGGCAATTGCGGCGGACGATCCGCGAACGCCTTGGCGCCGTCGAGGCGCTGCCACTGGTGGGTACGAGGGCAGACCTGTATCACTCGCTGCTCGAGCGCCTCCCGTCACCGCCGCGGATGCTGACGGCGTTCGAGCGTGACGCAATGCTGGCGGCAGGGGCCCGCGATGCCGAAGACGCTGGAGCGCCGCCGCCGTTCCACGTGCGGCCCGCCCTTGTCGCGGAAATGCTCGCGCTCTACGATCACATCCGCCGCGGTGGTCGAACGGTTGATGCTTTTGACCGTCTGCCGACCGGGGAACTCGCGCCGGCCGCGGAGTCCGATCAAGGTGCCGCACAGCTGCTCGAGCAGACGCGGTTTCTCGCC
>JAYQOO010000017.1:0-33474 GCA_038144855.1 Acidimicrobiia bacterium
GGTATGCCCGGGCCGGCCTTGAGGCAAAAACGTGACGCCTGGGACGCTTAGTTGCCTGCGCCCGGCCAGGCCGGAACCTTGCTGCTCTTCGGCGCCGGGCCAAGGCCCTTGTAGACGAACTTCTGCAGGCGCTTGCCGGTGTAGGTTTCGGTCGTGTAGATGTTGCCCTTCGAATCGACGGCAATGCTGTGCACGCCCAGGAACATGCCGGGCTGGCGGCCGCCGTAGCCGAAGTTGTAGAGCTCGGTCATGGTCTTGCGGTCGAACACGCGGACGTGTTCGTTGGCGCCGTCAGCCATGTAGAGGAACTGCTGCGCGGGATCCTTCGAGAAGGCGATATCCCACACTGAACCGTCCGAGCGGGTATTCGGCTCAATGCGGTACTCGGCGACGAACTTGCCCTGGGTCGTGAAGACCTGGACACGATCGTTCGGGCGGTCGCAGGTGTAGACGAGGCCGTCGTTCGACATTTCCGCACAGTGCATCGGGTTGCGGAACTGGCGCGGCAGCGGCGCGGTCGGATCGTACGGTCCGAGGTTCTCGTCGGTCGGCGGCTCGCCGTAGGCACCCCACATGCGCTTGATCTTGCCGTTGTCGAGGTCGATGACCGCGACGCGCTTGTTCAGGTAACCGTCGGAGACGTAGCCCTCGTTCGCCTTGGGATCGATAAAGATCTTGGCGACGCGGCCGAAGTTGTCCATGTCCTTGCTGTTCGAGCGATAGACAGGCTTGTCAGCGGGCGAGGCCGGATCCTTGCGGGCGCCGGGCTTGCCGTACTGCGCCACGAACTTGCCGTCGCGCGTGAACTTCAGGATGTGCGAGTCCGGCTGGCCGTTGCCACCGATCCACACGAAGTTCTTGTGGTCGACCACGATGCCGTGGTTGCTCTCGGGCCACTGGTAGGGCGCACCGGCAACCGGGCCACCCCACGCGCCGACGTTGTTGCCGGCGGGGTCGAATTCAACGACCGGCGGCGCCGGCATGCAGCACTCGGAGACGCGCGGACCGTTGGCGGTCGGCTGCGCCATTTCCGTGCGATCGAGGTTCCCCGCGTCGTTGCCGCGGTGAATGATCCACACGTGGTCGTCGGCCGAAATGCCGAGACCAATGGTCTGACCGAACACCCAGTTGTTGGGCATCGGCTTCGGCCAGTACGGATCAACCTCGAAGCGCGGCACCTGCTTCGCCTGGGCTGCCGCTTCATCAAGAATGGACTGCGCCAGTCCCAGACCGGCAAGCACGGCCGCGAATGCCGCGCCCGTCAAGAATTTACGATTCATTTTCACGATGGCTCCCCCACCAGTGGTCCGCCTACGGGCCGGACAAAACAACAGTGCCCTCCAAGGCAAAGCCTCGGCAAGCGGGCGCCAGTATACTTGGGACCGATAACCGTGTCGAGCGCGTCGCATTCCAGCAAATCATTGAGCCGATTGGCCGTGGCGGTCCTTCTTATCGCCGCTATGGCACCCATAATCAGGGCGCATGAAGTCCCGAACGAAGTCACCGTGTTCGGGTTCGTCCGGCCGGAGGGCAAGACCCTCCGCCTGCTGGTCCGCGCGCCCCTCAAATCGATGCGCGACGTCGACGTCCCGGAACAGTCCAACGGCTTCCTGGACTTCACGAAGATGGAAGCGGCCGAGCGGCACGCCGCGCAGATCTGGATTCGCGATTTCATCCACGTCTACGAGAACGACGTCGAGCTGCCCCTGGTGCAGATCATCTCGACCCGCACGTCGCTGCCCTCCGACAAGTCGTTCGAGAATTACGACACCGCGCTGGCCAACATCCTGACCGGCGCCAGGCTCGACAACAGCACCGAGATCTACTGGGACAACGGCATGCTCGACGTCCTGTTCGAGACGCCGATCAACTCGGACCAGTCGGACTTCGCGATCCAGCCCGGGCTCACCCGGCTCGGCCTGCAGGTCAACATCGTCTTGCGCTTCCAGCAGCCGGGAAAGCCCGAGCGGGCCTTCGACGTGCACGCCGAGACCGGGATCGTCCATCTCGATCCCCGGTGGCACCAGGCCTTCTACCTGTTTGCCCGGGAAGGCTTCTTCCACATCCTCGACGGCACGGATCACCTGCTGTTCCTGCTGTGCCTCGTGATCCCGTACCGCAAGCTGAAACCGCTGGCGATCGTGATCACCTCGTTCACCGTCGCGCACTCGGTGACGCTGATCGCCTCCGCCTACGGCATGGCGCCGGACACGCTGTGGTTTCCGCCCCTGATCGAGACCTTCATCGCGATCTCGATCGTCTACATGGCCTTCGAGAACATCGTTGGCGCGCAGTTACAGCGCCGCTGGATGGTGACGTTCGGGTTCGGCTTGATCCACGGCTTCGGCTTCTCGTTCCTACTGCGGGAGCGCCTGCAGTTTGCCGGCGACCACCTGGTGGCGTCGCTGCTGGCGTTTAACGTGGGTGTGGAAATCGGGCAGCTGCTGGTGTTGCTGATCGCAATTCCGCTGCTGTCGCTGATCTTCCGCTTCGTGGTCGCGGAACGCATCGGCACGATCCTGATGTCGGCGCTCATCGCGCACACTGCGTGGCACTGGGCCATGGACCGCGGCACGACGCTGCTCACCTATCGTTTCCCCGAGTTCACGATGGCCGGCGCGGCCGCGGGGCTCCGGCTGCTGATGGTGATTGTCGCGGCGGCAGCGCTGGTGTGGCTGGTGAGCCTGTGGATTGGCCGGCCCGCGGACGAGTCAGCGGCGCCGAAGGCCCCTTAGTACTTCACCCTCCAAAGCATCAGGCCTTGAGGCGGGGCGGTCTGCCCCGTCATGGCGCGCTCACCCTTCTCGAGGATCGCGCGCATGTCGTCGACCTCCATGTTGCCGCGCCCGATATCGACCAGCGTTCCGGCGATGGTGCGAACCATGTGGCGTAGAAAGCCTGTGCCGCTGATCTCCAATCGCAGCAACCGGCCGCGATCGTCGGGCAGGGACTCGAGCGGCGACAGCGCAACCGGCTGATCGGTGTCGAGATCGATCGCGTTGATCTGGGCAGACAACACCGTGCGCACCGTGGTTTGCACGTCGGTGCCGCGCCCCTTGAAGGCGACAAAGTCGTGCTCGCCGACCAGTGGAGCGGTGGCGCGCCGCATCCGATCGAGGTCAAGCGGCATCGGCACATGCCAGACGACGTGGCGGAAGAACGGGCTTGGAATGGACCCGTTCCAGATCGCGTAGCGGTAGGTCTTCGACTTCGAGAAGATGCGCGCGTCCCATCGATCGGGCATCTCCTCGATCGCGCGAATCACGATGTCGCCGGAGTTCCGCGCCTTCAATCGGGCATTGAGCGCGCGCTGCAAGTCCTCAATGGCGATCTCGTGATCGAACGAGATGCTCGCCACCTGCGCCGCCGCGTGCACGCCGGCGTCGGTGCGTCCGGCGGCGTTCAGCGGGTGGTGTGCGCCGACGATTGCGTCGATCTCCTCCTCGAGGACCTGCTGGATCGACAGCGCGTTGGCCTGGCGCTGCCAGCCGGCGTAGTGCGTGCCGTCGTAGGCGATCGTGAGCTTGAACGTCCTCAAGACCTACTTCGGCGCGCGCGATCCTGGTTTGACCACCGGCAGACCCTGCTGGCAGAGCGGACACGCGTCTTCCGTGTAGGCCTTCACGTCCATCGGCAGCAGCGCGTGGAACGGCACGTCCAGTCCCTGCTTGCCGCCGCTGCGATCGACAATGGCGCAGGCGCCAACCACGGTCGCCCCCGCCGCGCGCGCCACGTCCATCGTCTCGCGCGTCGAGCCGCCGGTCGTCACGACGTCTTCGACGACGAGGACCTTTTCGCCGGGCTCGAGCGTGAATCCGCGACGGAGCGTCAGCGTGCCATCCTGGCGTTCCGCAAAGATGGCGCGCACGCCGAGCGCCCGGCCGACTTCCTGGCCGATCACGATGCCGCCCAGCGCCGGCGACAGCACGGTCTGGACACCAAGCGACCGCACAAGGCTGCCCAGGGCTGCACCCAGGGCTTCGGCCTCGCTCGGGTGCTGCAGGACCAGCGCGCACTGGAGGTAGCCGGGGCTGTGCAGGCCCGATGAGAGACGAAAATGGCCTTCGAGCAAGGCGCCGGAGCGCCGGAAGATGGTGAGCACTTCTGCTTCAGTCATTGTCCTAAGTATATGAGGGGCAAGCGCCTGCGGCTTCCCCGCCAACGGCGGGTTTCAACGGTCGAACGGCGCCGTTTCAAACGATTGAGGCGAACCCACAGGGTGCCCGTCCCGTCTATGATGGTGGGCTGACGTCTGGCCTGCGGCACCCGTTTTGCTGTTCGCCGAGCCACAGACCCGCCGATTTCTCGACTGGAGTAGCAGTGTGATGCGTTTTGATAAGCGTTTTTGTGCCCGAACCGCTGTGAAGGCTGGCCTGCTGGCCGCCGCAGTGTCCGTTTTTGGGCCGTCCCCTGTTCACGCGCAGACAACACCGGCCGCGCAACAGGGCCCCGTTCGCCGCATGAGCATCGATGACGCCGTGGCCACGGCCCTCGAGCAGAACCTGGATCTCCAGGTGCAGCGTATCAACCCGCAGTTGCAGGACCTGTCGGTGACGCAGTTCAAGGCCGTCTACACGCCGAACTTCGTCTCGACGCTCAGCACCTCCGACTCGACGCAGCCGTCGACCAGCTTCCTCGACAGCGGCGGTGCCAACGCGACCGGCATCACCAGCGGCCAGTCGATCTGGAATTTCGGCCTGCAGTCCGCAACCCCGTGGTACGGCGGCAGCTACGACGTCCGCTGGAACAACACGCGCAGCACGACCACCAACCTGCTGCAGAGTTTCAATCCGCAGTTGAACACCTTCGTGACGGCCACCTACAGCCAGCCGCTGTTGCGCAATTTCAAGATCGACGGCGCGCGCCAGCAGTTGATGGTCAGCCAGAAGAACAAGGAAATCTCCGACACGCAGTTGAAGCAGGCCATCGCGCAGACCACGCGCACGGTGCGCAACGCCTATTACGACCTGATCTACGCCATCGGCAACCTGGCCGTGCAGCGCCAGTCGCTGGCTCTCTCACAGCAGTCGCTGAAGGACAACCGCACCCGCGTCGAGATCGGCACCATGGCGCCGCTCGACATCGTGCAGGCCGAAGCTGAAGTGGCCACCCGCGAGGAAGCGGTCATCATCGCGGAAGCGGCGATCGAGCGCCAGCAGGACAACCTGCGCGCCCTGGTCTACAACCCGTCGTCGGCCGATTTCTGGGCGGCGCGGATCGAGCCCACCGACACCATGACCTTCGTGCCCGCCCAGGTCGACGCGGAAGCAGCCGTGAAGACGGCGCTCAGCGAGCGCACCGACCTGGCGAATGCGCGCAAGAACATGGAGATCAACGACGTCAACATCCGTTACTTCCGCAACCAGTCAATGCCGGACGTGACGGCGTCGGTGAACTACAACGCCCGCGCGATTGGCGGTTCGCAGGTGACCCGACAGACGATCGGCGGCCTGCCGATTGGCGACATCATCAGCAGCACCGACAAGAGCTACTTCAGCACCCTCGGCACGGCGTTCTCAGGCGACTATCCGGGTTGGAACCTGCAGGTCAACATGAGCTATCCGATCGGCGGTTCGTCGGCGGAAGCGCAGTTGGCCCGCGCGCGCCTGCAGCAGACCCAGGCCGAGCGCCAGGTCTCCAGCCTGGAGCTGTCGGTGACGACCCAGGTGCGTGAGGCCGCGCGCAACGTCCAGACCAACGCCAAGCGCGTGGACGCGACGCGTTCGTCGCGCGTGCTTGCCGAGCGCCGCCTCGAAGCCGAAGAGAAGAAGTACCAGGCCGGCATGACGCAGAACTTCTTCGTCCTCACGGCGCAGCGCGACCTGATCGTCGCCCGCAACAACGAACTGCTGGCGCTGGTCGAGTACGCCAAGTCGGTCGTCAATTACGGCGCCGTCCAGCAGGTGCCGCTGGCCGGTCAATAGCGATAGACTGGTGGCCGTGCCGGTCACGGCCACCATCATCACGTTCAACGAAGCGGCCAATATCCAGGCCGCCCTCGAGTCTCTCTCCTGGGCAGACGAGATCATCGTCGTCGACAGCCAGAGCACTGACGACACGGTGGCCATTGCCCGCCGCTACACCGACAAGGTCATCGTCCGGCCCTGGCCCGGCTACATCGCGCAGAAGAACTTCGCAGCCGCGCAGGCGACCTACGACTGGATCTTCTCGCTCGATGCCGACGAGCGCGTCACGCCGCAGCTGGCGGCCGAGGTCCAGACGTTACTGAGCGCGGGGCCGCGATCGGCCGGCTACCGCGTGCCGCGGGTCACGTTTCATCTCGGGCGCTGGATGCGGTCGACCGACTGGTATCCCGACTACCAGTTACGTTTCTACGATCGGCGGCGCGCGTCGTGGTCGGGGAAGTACGTGCACGAGTCGGTCAAGGCAGAGGGGCCGGTCGAGGACCTGCGTGGGGAGCTGCAGCACTACGCGTATCGCGATCTCGCGCACCACTTCCAGACCATGGACCGCTACACCACGCTGGCGGCGAAGCAGATGTTCGAACAGGGCCGGCGAGCCGGATTCCTTGACCTGATGCTGCATCCGCCGGCGGCGTTCGTCCGCAATTACATCCTCCGTGGCGGGTTCCGCGACGGCGTGCCGGGGCTGATCGTCTCGGCGATGAATGCCCGCTACGTCGGGCTGAAGTTTGCGAAACTCTGGGAGCTGTGTTCGCCCTCCACATCGACACCGCGCGCACCTGGCGCGGGGGACAGCAACAAGTCCTCTTAACCGTGCTCGGCCTGCGGGCGCGGGGACATCGCGCCGTGCTCGTCGCGCATCGCGACGGCGAGCTGTTTCGTCGTGCCTCGGAAGGGCCCGACCTGGTGCCGCTTGCGCCGATGAACGAGATCGATCTCGCTGCGGCCTGGCGGCTGTCGAAGATCATCCGCAAGTGGCGGCCGGCCGTGGTCCACGCACACGATCCGCACGCCGTGTCGATGACGTCACTGGCCTTGTCGTTTGGCGCACCGGCGCCTCGTCCGGTGACGATCGCATCCCGCCGCGTCGACTTTCACCTGCAATCGCACGCGTTCTCGCAGTGGAAGTACCGTCAGGTGGACGCGTTCATCGCGGCATCTGAGGCGATCAAGGGCATCCTGGTCCAGGACGGTATTGCCAGGGATCGCATTCACGTCGTTCATGACGGCATCGATGTCGAGAAGATCGCGCATCGGCCGGTGATTGACCTGCATCAGGAGTACTACCTCCCGCACGGTGTGCCGGTGATCGTCAACGTCGGGGCGCTGGTCGGTCACAAGGGCCAGAAGTATCTGGTGGAGGCGATGCCGCTCGTTCTGCGGGACGTGCACGACGCGCACCTGATCATCTTCGGCGAAGGCGAACTGCGGGCCACGCTCGAGAAACAGATCAAGCACCTGAACCTCACGAAGCGGATCCTGCTGCCGGGGTTTCGGGAAGACGTCCTGTCGCTGATGAAGTCGGCGGATCTGTTCGTGATGAGTTCCGTGACAGAGGGGCTTGGATCAGCGGTGCTCGACGCGATGGCGATGGGTCACGCCGTGGTCGGCACCCGCGCGGGCGGCATTCCCGAGGCAGTCGTGCCCGATCAAACCGGACTGCTGGTCGACACGGCAGACCCGAAGGCGCTGGCGGCGGCGATCGTGAAGCTGCTGAAGGATGCCACCCTGCGCAAGCAGTTCGGGGCGGCCGGCCTGAAGCGCGTCGCCGAGCAGTTTGACGTCGATCACCTGGTCGACGGCACGCTCGACGTCTACCGCCGCGTCACCGCCACCAGGTAACCTTACGGCTTCTGGGACGCCAGCCAGTCGGCAAACTCGGCGTGGCCCTTTTCGCGCGCCAGGTCGATGGCGCTCTTGCCGTCGTCGGACGTCCGCGTCGGATCGCCGCCACGCGCCAACAGCAACTCGGCCAGCTTGCGATTCGCGTTGGTGCCCGCTTCGTGCATCGGGCGGAAGCCCGCCTGTTGCTGCGCGTTAGGATCGGCACCTGCCTTCAGCACCGCCTCGACGATCTCGAGATTTCGCCCGGCCACGGCGGCGTGGAGCGCCTGGACCTTGAGCGGATTCTTCGCCGCCGCCGTCACGTCAGCGCCAGCCGCGATCAACGCCTTCGCCGCGGCCACCTGCCCGAAGAACGACGCCAGCGCCACGGCTGTGAACCCGTCCGGCGCATGCTCTGACACCCGCCCAGGCGCAGCGGCCAGGATCTTCTGGATGCGGTCGACTTTGCCGAGCACCGCGGCTTCAAACAGATCGATCGTCGCACCGGATTCGACCAGCGCGTTCACGACCTCCGGCTTCATGTTGTAGGCGGCGACGAGGAGCGCAGACGCGCCGTTGCCATCGCGCGCGTCCTTCAGCGCCGGATCCCGCTGAATCAGGGCACGGACTTCGTCGGCCTTGCCGGCTTTGATGGCATCAAACAGTGCGTGTGACATTTATTGCCTCGCTCGATCGAGTGCCAAGAGCGAATCGAGAATCGTCTCCGCTACGTCCACGAAGAATCCGCGATTGATCTTGTCGGCGGTGTCGGTCGGCTTGTGGTAGTCAGGATGATCCTCGACGCCGAAATAGACAAACGGGATCTTCGCATCGTGGAACGGCCCATGATCCGACTGCTGGGTCCAGTCCTCGACGCCACCGGCGATCGCCACCGGCTTGTCATGACCAAACAGCACGGTGACCGGCGCGCGCCTGGCGACCTCTTCGAGCGGTGCCTTCAGCTCCGGATAGTGATAGGGACCGGCGACGAAGATCTCGCGCTTGTCGTTACGGCTCACCATGTCGAGATTGAGATTGAGCCCGATCCGATCCTTCGGGATCGGTGGGTTCGACAGCATCACCCGCGCGCCCTGCAGGCCGCGCTCTTCCGCGTCAAACGCCGCAAACACCACGGTGTGGCGGAAGGGTGTCTTCTGGCAGAACGCGGCGATCTCGAGCATCACGGCGACACCGGACGCGTTGTCGTCGGCGCCGGGATACACCTGGCCGTCGCGAATGCCGACGTGATCGTAGTGGGCCGAGACGACGAAGTAGGGCAGCTTCGCATCCGTCCCCATGCACATGCCAAGCACGTTGGCGCCCTCGCCCTCCTGCTTGCCGCCCATCGTCATGCGCGTGTACTTGAACGGATGGACGTAGGCGCTCGACACGGGGTGCAGGCCTGCCGACTTGAACCGCTCGAGCACGTAGGCGCGCGCGGCCAGCCCTCCAGGCGAGCCGGCTGCCCGGCCTTCGAGCTTCGGATCGGCCAGGGTCGTCACCGTCGACATCAGGCGCTCGCTGTCGATGCGCAGGCTGGCGGCCTGCGACTGTGGCGCGGGTCGCGTCTGCCGCTGCGCCTGGATGCGGCTGGACTCGAGGCGCCCGGCAACCTGGAACCAGATGAATCCGGTCGCAACGATGCTCAGGCCGATGATGCGTCGTGTTTTCATAAAGATCACAGTGGCGAGACCATCACCAGATCGGTCTGCGGATCGGTCCCGAACAAGAATATGTGGGAGCCCACGTCCGAAAAACCACATTTCGCATAGAACGCGCGCGCGCGATCATTGCGTTCCCAGACCCCCAGCCACAGTGCGCGCGCGCCTCGGCGGCGCGCCTCGGCGCGCACCGCTTCCATCAGCGGCTTCGCAATGCCGCGGCCGTGCCACGCCTTGTCGATGTAAAAGCGCCATAGCTCAATCGCGGCCGGCTCGGTGACGCACTCCGGCGTGTGCCCGGAGCGCACCTGCGCATAGCCCACCACGATTCCCCCCTCTTCGACCAGCAGCGTCGTGATGTCACGATCACCGATCTCCCGCGTTTGTTGATCAACGCCGTACGCCTTGGCGAGATAGAGCGCCATGTCGGTGGCGTCATTGGTGGACGCAAACGTGTCGAAGAAGGTGCGGCGCGCCAGTTCCGCGAGCGTTGCGGCATCGGCCGCCACGGCCGGTCGAATCTGCACGCCTGAATCCTATCGTGGAACATCGGGAACTTTCGGCTCGTAAGTGGTTCTAAGGTGGCGAGACCGATACTTCGCCACGGCAGCAGTGCTGAGCCCTGCTAGCGGCGAGGCCATTCGGACAACAACGAGAATCTAATATGGGTCTTTGGGAAGACCTGCGCTTTGCAGGCCAGCTGCTGCTGAAGGACAAGTGGTTTTCGCTGGTGGCGGCGATCGCCCTGGCGCTGGGCATCGGTGTCAATGCCACCGTCTTCACGTTCGTGAACGCGGTACTGATTCGCGGCCTGCCGATCGCCGACCCCGATCGCACGATGGCGATCGACTCCTACAACCGCGTGCGCAACAACGGCCTCGGCGTGTTCAACGACATCCCCACCACCATCATCGGCGTCGCCCCCGACGGCTTCCGGGTCGCTGACCATTCGCCGCTCGACCTGGGCGCCGAGCGCGACGGCCTCCTGCCAGGATCACCTCGGCCAGTCGCCCGGCATCGAGTTGCCACCCCATCGCGCCCGACGCAAAGCGTTCGACACGCGCGTCAGTCGAGCCCCACCAGACGGTGTTGCCTGTCGATCGTGTAAAGCCGGCTCGCTCAATCGCGTCATCAACGCCGAGCTCGGCAAATAACTTGGCACAACTTGGGGGAACGGAGACCGCAAGCGGGTGTTCGGCCCCCGCTTTGGTGATGACGCGGACGCGGTGCCCCAATCGCGTCAGCAGCAACGCGGCGCCGGCGCCGGCGGGGCCGCCACCGAGAATCACCACCTCGCGCTCGGCCACGTTAGAACCTGAAGAGCCGGGTGGCCTTGATCGCCATGGTGCGATTCATCAGCCCTGGAAAGCCGGGCTGCCGGGTATCACGGCCGTCGCTATAGACGACAAACAGGTCGCTGCCGCCGGTGTACTCCCAGCGCAGCCTCGCGCTGGACGCCAGCGTCTTCGCATCGATATTGAACTGCACGAGGCTGCTGATCTGCATTCGAGCGCTTGGCGTCACCGTGATTCGGGAGCCGACCAGTCTCGCCTTGAAATCGCCGTACGGCAGCGAACCCCACGCGAGCGTTGCACTCGGTTCGATCGACAGCTGCGGCATCACACCCCAGCGGCCGGAGAACGTCACGTCTGACTTGCTGCCTTCGTACAGCGAACCGGTGGACGCGCCAATCCGGCCCGAGACGCGGCGCTGCTGACCCATGGAATACGAGATGCGGCCGGTCGAGTAGGTGTAGCCGCCGGCGGGGACGATCACGCCTGGAGCGATCGTAAAACGGGACGGCAGCAGTTCGAACTCGCGCGACACTTCCGCCGTGACCGAATCGCTCGACTGAAAGTCGACGCGAAACGAGCCGCTCAATTCCCGGCCCTGGAGCTCGCTCGCACCCGCGTCCGTGACGTAGTCGGCGCTCCCCTGCCACGTGAACTTGCGAATCATCCGGCTGCCGCGAGGCCTCGGGCTGAAGCGCAACTGCCCGAAGCTGCGGCGGATGTCGTTGCGTCGCACGTATCCGACCTCAGGCCGGAAGTCCGCGTCGATCAGCATGTGCTCGGCGGTAGCGCCGTAGCGATCGGCGTTGTAGTCGAAGCGGCCGCGGTAGCTTGACCCGGTGATCGTGGCGCCCCGCGCGTCGCGAGTGCTGGTCATGGCGTAATAACTGGTGATGTTGATGCTCTTGAAGAACAACATCGTCGCATCGACGCCGGCGGTGTAACTGTCGTCGGCCCCTGAACCAAGTGAGGGCCCGCGGCGCGTCGCCATCACGCCGACGTTGCTGCGTCGCAGCAGGTTGCGCTTGAGGCGCAAGGCCGAAAAGTTTGTCGCGAGTGCCCTCGCCTCCGGCTTGTCCTCGGTCTGGATATTCAGCGCGCCGATGCTGAAGGCTCCGGCGCGACCCGTCAGGCGAACGCCGCCGACCACGGGCACGGCCTGCCCCTGACTCAAGCCGATCTGCCGGCTGAAGAACAACAGCGGCACGTCCCCTGGACTGTTGCCGGCCTGCACGCCGCCGAAGTCGAAGATGCCCTGTCCTTCGAGGAAGAAGTCGCGCTTCTCCGGGAAGAAGACGCTGAAGCGAGTCAGGTTCACCTGCTGCACGTCTTCTTCGACCTGCGCAAAGTCGGTGCGGTAGGTCGCGTCGACGATCAGGCTCCGGGTAAGTCCGTACTTGAAGTCGAGGCCGGCGTTGGCCTGGCGCTTGTTGTTGAACGGCGAGACGCCCACGCGATCCGTCGTCAGGGACGCGACGGTGTACGGCTTGAGCTCGATGTTCTTTGACTGCGCCGGCGTCTCGAGACCCACTACCGTCGCGGCCGAGGCCATGCGGCTGATCCCGCCGGTGCCGAGCGCGGCCGGCACCAGGGAGAGGTAGGAGAACTCGTTCTTCCACTTCACCAGGCGGCGCAGGTTGATGCCCCAGGTTTGCGGCCCGCTGCCCTTGTAGCGCAAGGACTTGAACGGAATCGCCACCTCCACGGTCCAACCGTTCTCGAAGCGCGCGGTCTTCACGTGCCAGATGCCGTTCCACGCCTGGTTCTGCTGATCGTCTGTCACCGCCATGTCGCGCAAGGCGCCAAGCGCGTTGGTCTGGAACACGTAGCCATTGCGGCGATCGTGAAACGTATCGATCGCAAACGTCAGGTTTTCGTTGCCGAGAATGTTGCCGTTGTCGCGTCGCAATTCGTTGGCGACTTCACGCTCGGGATGGCTGTCCCAATTGCGCGCGCACACGTAGATGTTGACGTCATCGAACAGGATCCAGGCTTCGGTCTTCTCGGTCGCCGGCTGCCCCTCGTCAGGTTCCTGCTGGATGAAATTGCTGATCGGCTCGATCGCGCGGTAGGCCTCCTCGTCGAGACGGCCGTCGATACGAAGCGGCTCGGTGACGCGAAACGCCCGCACCGTCACGTTGTCAGCGGCGAGGCGGTTGACGATCGAGCGTCGGTCGTTCTCCTGCGCCGACGCCGTCCCGGCCAGCCCTGCGGCCAGCACGATGATGAGGAACGTTCGAACCACTACTCGCCGTCCGAATCGTGCGCGGCGGGAGCCACGTGCTCCGGAAGCCGGCTGCGCGCGCAGTCGATGCAGAGGCCAGGCTGGAACTCGGTGACCTCGAGCGCCACGTCCGCGTCGCGAACCGCTTCCCACGATCGAATGTGAAACCTGGTGATGAAACCGCTGCCGATGAACCCGACGCCGAGCCGTGCTGCCATGCGAAGCACTATAGTGCAGCTCCCTCACAACCCACATGCTGGCGCCGGCGCCGTGTGCGTCAGTCCGAGCTCAGCGCCTCAGCAGGACGAATGCCGAGCGCGCGACGCGCCGGCAGCCAGCACGCCGTGAGTCCGGCAAGTGCCATCGTCAGGAAGATTGTCGACGGCATCCACACTCCAGGGGCTGGGATGCTGATCAAGATCGACGATCGCAGCTGCACGAAAATCACTCCCAGCGCGCTGCCAAGCACATCGAGCGCAGCACCTGCCAGTTCGCCGCACCAAGCGCGACGCGGATGCCAATCTCGCGGGTGCGACGCGTCACCATGAACGACAGCAACGCGTAAATGCCGACGATCGACAGGGCCAGCGCCATCCCGCCCATCGCCATCAAGCCGAGGGCGACGCCTGACAAAAACGCACTCTCTTCAACGCCGGCTTCTTCCAGCGTGCGGATCTCTTCCAGCTGGAGGTCGGGGTCGATCCTCGACACGGCCGCGCGGAGTTGTGGCGTCAGCGTGAGCGGATCGGCAAGCATGCGAATGGCGAGGAACGTCAATTGCTCGTCGCGGACGGGCAGGTAGAAACCGGCCGTCAGTGCTGGATCACCAACGCTCAACCCAAGATCCGGCACGACACCGACGATTTCGTACCACGGCTGCTGCCCACCATCCTCGCGGGGCTGCGCGATCCGGATGCGCCTGCCGATCGGGTTGCGGCCGTCGAGAAATTTCTGCACGAAGGGCTCGTTCACCACCGCGATTGACGCGGCGCCGGCGATGAAATCCGTGGGGCGAAACGTCCTGCCCGACAGCGTGCGGGCGCCGATCGCTTCGAGATAGCCGTTGCCGACCGCAAAGGATGGCGCAGGCTGCGGTGCACGGGCCGCCTCCTCGCCGATCGGCTCGACGGCGGTCAGTCGCGGCGACGGATACAGTCGCGGCAGCAGCTGGCCGGCGCCTGCGGCGGTCACGCCCGGCAGGGCGGCCGCCGCCTCGACGACCTTGTCGCGGAGCACGGGTGAAGTAATGCGGCCCATGTGCGCCGTCACCACCTGGTTCCTGGGGAGCGCGGGAATATCAGAGACGAACGAATTGAACGCGCGCGCCATCGTCACCGCGCCATTCAGCAGCGCGATCGAGAGCGCGATCTCCGCGACCAGCAGCACCGCCCCAACCCGCCCGAAGCCGCCCGCCGCAAAGCCACGGCCCGCCTGGAGCGTATTGCGCAGATCGTGACGCGTGACGCGCAGCGCCGGGAACAGTCCGGCGACGACGCTCACTAGAAGAGTCAGCACCACGACAAATGCCACGATCCGCGGGTTGGGCACCAGCGTGACCCAGAACGGCCAGCCTTCGAAGGACCCGCGAATGAATCGCAGCGCGCCGTAGGCACCGAACAGGCCGAGTGTCGCGGCAATCGATCCAAGGAGCAGCGTCTCGAAGAACAACTGCCCGACCACCCGGCTGCGAGCGGCGCCGAGCGCGGTTCTTACCGCAAGCTCCGGCGCGCGCGACCACGTCCGGGCAAACACCAGCGTGGCCACGTTACTGGCCACCACCATCAGCACCATGACGAGGACGAACACGAGGGCGGACATGGCGAAGTCGGCCTGCCCAGAGTCCGACGTGTACGGGCGCACCGACACGCGGGCGATGTCAGCCGGCGGCGGCGGTGACGGTAGCGACGCCGTCAACGCATCGGCCTCGGTCGTCGCCGCCTCAAACGAGACCCCGGGCTTCAACACCGCCAGAATGCGCACGCTCATCGCCGTCGACTGCACGCCGCCAAGCCACTGCTCTTCGAACGGCAGCCAGATCTCGCAGGAGTTCGGGAACTCGAACGAGTCCGGCATGACGCCAACCACCGTGCGCGGCTGACCACCGATCGTGATCGAACGGCCGATCACGGCCGGATCGGCCGAGTAGCGACGGCGCCACAGGCTCTCGCGGATCAGCACCACACGTTCGGCGCCCGGCTCGCCGTCGGACGGAATGAACGCACGACCCAGCACCGGCACCGCGTCGAGCCACGGCAGCGACCTCGCGGTGATCAATCCGCCGTTGATCGATTCAACCTCATCAGGTCCGTGCGTCAGCGTGTAGGGCCGGCCGCTGACCAGCCCGACGTGCTCAAAGGACGCCGCTCGATCGCGCAGTGTCCGATAGTGCTCGATGTCGATGTCCGCCCGGCCGCCATCCCGGCTGAAGGCGTGCACGCGTCCGATACGATCGCCGGCGCGATACGGCAGCGAACTGTTCATCAGCGCGTCACGAAACGTGAATCCCATCGTTGCCAGCCCCATGCCGGTGGCCAGCGCGAGCACAATCGTGAGTGACAGGACGGGCTGCTTGACGATCAGGCGGAGGCCGAGGCGGACTTCGCCCCAGGAAATGACGCGGCTCATCCCGGGTTTCGACGTGGTTTCGTCAGCGGGAGTTCCGGGGGTGGCATGCGCCCCTGAGGGGGCAGCGGGAGTCTGCTTCCTTCTTACCGTAGCCGCAGCCGTTCATCATGCCGAGGTGGCAGATCGAGAAGTCGAACTTGATCGGATCTGCCGGATCGATCGCCCGCAATGACGCCGTGATATCGGCGGCCATCCGCCAGCCGGGACTCTTCTTCGTGGTCAGTCGCAGGCAGGTGCCGACACGAATGATGTGGGTATCGAGCGGCACGATGAGCTGTCCTGGCCGGACCTTCGTCCAGACGCCCATGTCGACGCGATCCTCGCGCACCATCCAGCGCAGGTACAGATTGAGACGCTTGCAGGAGCCACCTGACGACGGACGGGAGAAGAAGTACGCCACGCCTGGTTTCGGCTTCCGCCGTCCGTAAACTGGCGTGCAGTCGATGGCCATGGCGCGCGAGGAAAACGATTCGAGCGCCGCCGACACATCGACCGCATCATCGGCCAGACCCTCGGCGAAGAAACCTTCGACCGATCCGGAACGCGCCAGCATCTGCTTCAGGATCCACACCATGGCCGCAAAGTCGGCGCCATTGGTCCAGCGATGCACCAGGTGCTTGAAGCAATCGCGGTCGCGCGCGGGATCGAAGCGCCGCACGAAAGTGGCCGGCGACCTGCCCATCACCTCGAGCATGCCTTCGATCGAATTCAGGACACTCTGGACGCGACCGAACGCCAGCGCCGATGCGATGAAGCCAACGACCTCGCGATCGTCAGGCCGCTCGAACCGGCGCACGATCCACACCGGATCGGCGACCGAGTGGTCGGCATTGAATTCGGCGTACAGGCGATCGAGCGCCGGACGAATGGCGGCGCTAGAACGCGGTGACGGGCACATGGGCCGCGCACATCGGACAGGATCCGGCCGGGTAGTTGGGCGGCGACTTGTATTCCACCAGCGCCACATTCGGCACATCGAGACTGACGCAGGCCTCGCAGCGATCGATGATCTGCATCGTGCCGATCACCCGCCCGCCGGCCGCTGCCACCAGGTCAGCACAGCGCTTGAACGTGGTTCCGGTGTTGCGCACGTCGTCCACAATCAGGACGCGCTTGCCCGCCATCCGCTTCGCATAGAACGGGCTCAGGCTTGGCTGGCCTTCGACATCCCCAAACGGCGCGAACAGGAACGGCGAATGGGTCATCGCGCGCTTGCCGTCAAGCAAGCCGGCGAGCGTGTGCGCCAGCAGCGCGCCTCCGGTCGCGGGACCGGCGACAATCTCCGCCTGCTCGGTGAACTCCGCCGGCATCACGTCGATCAGGTCTTGGGCGACGCGCCAGATCGTCGACGGGTACTGAAAGAGTTGGTGCGGGTTGAGGTACAGGTTGCCGTGAAAGCCGTTGCCATAGTCGAAGTGGCCGTCCATCACCACTTCGAACCGCTTCAGATCCTCGAACGCCCTCTTGCGAACGTCAACGTGGCGGGCGTTCGTCATCGCACCTCGGGGTTCGTGTAGACCGTCTTGCCACCCACGATCGTTGCCGCCACGCCGCCGGTGAACGACCAACCGTCGTAGGGCGTGTTCTTCGACTTGCTCACCAGCTTCGTCTTGTCGATCGTCACCTTGAGGTGTGGCGCGAGGATGGTGATATCGGCAGGGTCGCCGGGCGACAGCCGGCCGCCCGGCACCCGCAGGATCTTCGCGGGATTCACCGACATCAGCTCGACCATCCGGTTCAGCGAGATCAATCCCGTGTGCACCAGCTTGTCGATGGTGATCGCGACCGCGGTCTCGAGGCCGACGATGCCGAACGGCGCGCGGTCGAACTCGACGTTCTTCTCGTCGTAGTGGTGCGGCGCGTGATCGGTGGCGATCACGTCGACGGTGCCGTCAACGATGCCGGCGATCATCGCATCGCGATCCTTCGCTTCACGCAGCGGCGGATTCATCTTCGTGTTGGTGTCGTACGCCACCGGAGCCGCCAGCAGGTCATCGGTCAGCGTGAAGTGATGCGGGCAGACTTCGCAGGTCACGTTGACGCCGCGGCTCTTCCCCTGGCGCACGGCTTCAATCGTCGTCCACGCGCTCATGTGCGCGATGTGGACGTGCCCTCCGGTGAGTTCCGCGAGCAGGATGTCACGGCCGGCCGTAATCGCTTCGGCCACGCCGGGAATGCCGCGAAGCCCCAACGACGCGGCGACCGGTCCTTCGTGCGCCACGCCGTCGCCCTTCAGCGTCTGGTCCTCGCAATGCTCGATCATCGGCATGTTGAACATGCTGGTGTACTCGAGCGCGCGCCGGGCCAGGATCGCCGTCGCCACCGGCAGCCCATCATCGGTGACCGCGACGCAACCGGCCGCCTTCAGCTCGGCAATGTCGGCAAGCTCTTCACCCTTCTGGCCGCGCGAGACGGCGCCGATCGGATAGACGCGGGCCTTCCCCGCTTCCTTGGCCTTCTGCAGGATGAGTTGCGTCACGCCGGCGTTGTCGTTGACCGGTTTGGTGTTCGGCATGCAGGCCACCGCGGTGAAGCCGCCGGCGACTGCCGAGGCCACGCCGGTCGCGACCGTTTCCTTGTGCTCCTGCCCTGGCTCGCGCAGATGCACGTGCATGTCGATCAGTCCCGGGACCAACACGCAGCCGGCCGGAACGTTCACGACCTCCGCGCCGTCGGCCTTGAGGTTCGTGCCTACCGCAGCGATCGTCTCACCGTCGATCAGCACGTCGAACATTCCGTCCTTGCCATTCGCGGGGTCGATCACCCGCCCACCCTTAAGCAGCCGCTTCATCAGTCCCACCAGCTAAGAGATAAAGAACCGCCATACGTACCGCGACTCCGTTTGCGACCTGGTCGAGAATGACCGAGGCCGATCCATCCGCCACTTCCGATGCGATCTCGACGCCGCGATTGATCGGCCCGGGATGCATGATGATGGCGTCCGACTTGGCGCGCTTGACGCGCTCTTCCGTCATGCCGAATGTCGTGAAGTATTCGCGCAGCGACGGAAAGTATCCGCCCTGCATGCGTTCGAGCTGGATGCGGAGCATCATGATCACGTCCGCTCCTTCGACCGCTTCGTCGATCCGCGTCGTCACCCTGACGCCCATCTGACGCATGCCGGCCGGGATCAGCGTGGCGGGCGCGCAGACCCACACTTCGGCGCCCAGCTTTGTCAACAGCAACACGTTCGAGCGCAGCACGCGGCTGTGCAGCAGGTCACCGACGATGGCCACTTTCAGCCCCGCGAGCCGTCCCTTGCGTTCGCGGATCGTGAACGCATCGAGCAGCGCCTGGGTCGGGTGCTCGTGCATACCGTCACCGGCATTGACGATCGCCGCCTTGCAGATTCTCGACAGCAGGTGGCAGGCGCCAGACGATGCGTGCCGCACCACCATCATGCTCGGCGCCATGGCTTCGAGGTTCATCGCCGTGTCAACCAGCGTTTCGCCTTTGACCACGCTCGACGACGCGATCGCGACGTTCAGCGTGTCGGCGCTCAGGCGTTTCTCGGCGATCTCGAACGACGTCCGCGTTCGCGTGCTAGGCTCGAAGAACAGGTTGATGACCGTGCGCCCGCGCAAGGTCGGCACCTTCTTGATCGTGCGCTTGCCGACTTCCTTCATCGCGTCGGCGGTGTCGAGGATCAGCAGGATATCCTCGGCCGTCAGGTCGGTGATGCCCAGCAGGTGTCTATGCCGCAGCGCGGTGAGCGGCGCCGCCGCAGTCGTCGTTGCAACGTCCATGGCTCACTCCTTTCCTTCCAGCTGAACTTCGTCCACGCCGTCAAGCTCGCGCAACTTCACCTGCACCGATTCCTGCCGGGACGTCGGCACGTTCTTGCCGACGTAGTCCGCCTTGATCGGGAGTTCGCGGTGACCGCGATCCACGAGGACGACCAGTTGAATCGACTTGGGACGGCCAAAGTCCGTCAACGCATCGAGCGCGGCACGCGTCGTGCGGCCGGTGTAGAGCACATCGTCGACAAGGACGATCGTGCGGCCGTCGATTGAAAAGGGGATTTCGGTCTTGCGCACCAGCGGCGCGACTCCTGCCGACGCGCCCATGATGTCGTCGCGATACAGCGTGATGTCTAACGCGCCGACCTGGATGTCTTCGCCGGAGATCTTGCGCAGATCGTCGGCAATGCGCTGGGCAATCGGTACGCCGCGGCTGCGCACGCCAACGAGGGCGAGATTGCCAAGACCGCGATTGTGTTCGAGGATTTCGTGCGCGATTCGCGTGAGCGCGCGTGAAATGCGCTCCGCATCCATAACAACTGGCATGCTGTCCCTCTTTGCGGACTCTCTGGTCCGCGATTAAAGAGTGTGCGGACGTCGCGTCCGCGGTTACCGAGACTGGCGAATTATAACACGCCGCTTTGCCGACTTCCGTAACGGCGGCTCGGACATCTTCACCGCGGCCGAGATAAGGGCCTTCACAGCCTTGGGTTGCAGGTCATTGGCACTGGTCAGCCGGATGCTGCGCACGGTAGTGCAGCTCCCTTGCAACAACCGGTCGGGGTCGGGCAACGCGTCACCGACAAAGAAATACAGATTGATCCACTTCGTGTAGGTCGCAATCGAGGCGACCGCGTTCGACGGCCGATCGTCAGGGCTGAAACCGATCACCAGCGAGTTTTTCTTGTCGTACACCAGCTCAGTGGCGCCAGGGAAACACGGGCGGATCGCCGCCAGCACCTCGCGCGTCAGCGCCGCCATCGCCGGCGAGAGGCGGGAAATGATCCTGGTGAGCGCGGCCTGACTCATATGCCCTGGGGACGGCGACTGCCGAATCCAGTGGCCTGCTCGAACACGTGCGCGCACTTCAGCACGTTCAGGTCGTCGCGATAGCGGCCGACGATCTGGATGCCAACGGGCAATCCGTCGTCGGTGAATCCCGCGGGAACGGAAATCGCCGGCTGGCACGTCGTCGAAATCCAGTACGTGGTCTTCATCCACGCGACATAGTTTTCCATCGTCACGCCGTCGATCGCTTTCGGCCACGGCACCGTCGCATCGAATGCCGGCACCTGGTTGACCGCGCAGACCAGGAATTCGTATCGCTCGTGGAACTTCCGCATCCGCTCCATCAACAGGCCCTGCTGGACCAGGGCGCGGCCGATCTCCTCACCAGTCAGCCTGGAGCCGGACTCGATGTCCCAGATCGCGTCGGCCTTGAACTGCGACCGATGCTCCGCCAGCAGGTCCTTGTAGATGGTCCAGCTCGCCCAGGTGCGAAGCGTCAGGAAGATTTCGTTGACGTTGCCGAAGTCCGGGCAGGCGTCCTCGACGATGCAGCCAAGATCCTCAAAGGTATGCCGCCTGGCCTCGAGCACCTTCCGCACTCTCGAATCAACCGGCAGCCCTCCGAGATCGATCGACCAGGCGACACGAACGCCCTTCAGGTCACGCTGCAAGGCACCGGCGAACGCGTCGGTGCTGGAGGCAAACGACTGCGGATCCCTGGCATCAGCTCCAGCCACCACGCTGAGGCCAAATGCGACATCGGCGACCGAGCGCGCCATCATCCCCTTGGTCGACACGCCAACGAACGGAATTTGCGTTGGCGCAACCGGCACCAGCCCGACGCTCGGCCGCAAGGCGACCACGTTGTTGAAGTTTGCGGGATTGCGAAGCGATCCGCCGAGATCGCCGCCATCGGCAATCGGTAACATGCCGGTCGCCAGCGCCGCGGCGGCACCGCCGCTGGATCCTCCGGCCGTCTTGGTGTGATCGTAGGGGTTGAGCGTGGTTCCGTAGACCGTGTTGTAGGTCTGCGATCCCATGCCGAACTCGGGCACGTTGGTCTTGCCGATCAGGATCGCGCCAGCACGTCGAATGCGCTCGACCAGCACGGAATCCGCGTCCGGCATCAGGTGGCGGTGAATCGGGGATCCCTTGCTCTGCGGAAATCCCACGGCCGCTTCGAGATCCTTGATCGCGGTGGGCAGACCATGCAGTGGCCCGATCGGCCCGCCGTTCATCAGCGCGCGATCGGCCGCGTCGGCCAGCGCGAGGCACGCATCATCATCCAGCCGGGCGACGATTGCGTTGATGCGGGGATTGACCTTGTTGATCTGCGCGAGAAACGCCGCCATCACTTCGCGCGCCGACACGCGCTTCGCGCGAATCTGCTGCGCGAGCTCACGGGCGCTCGCGAAGATCACATCCACTTGGCCTTCTTGAACCGGTAAACGAGATACACGTCGATCAGGATCATCGACGCCAGCGCCGCTGGATAACCGTAGGCCCACTGCAACTCGGGCATGTTCGAGAAATTCATGCCATAGACACCGGCCACCATCGTCGGCACCGCGACCAGCGCGGCGTAGGCCGCCAGCCGCTTGGTCACTTCGTTTTCCTGGATCGTGATCAGCGACAGGTTCACGGAAATCGCCGTCGTCACCATATCGCGCAGGTTGTCGATCGACTGCTTCAGGCGAAGCAGATGGTCCTGCACGTCACGGAAGTAGTCCTGCAGGCCGGCGCAGATGGGAGGCACGCGGCCACCGTGCAGCTTGCCGGTCACCTCCAGCAGCGGCTGGGTGGCGTGATCGAGCGTCATCAGCTTGCGCTTCAGGGAGTACAGGGCTTCGATCTGCGCGCGCGTCGTCTCGCCAGCGAAGATGCGCTCTTCGATATCCTCGATTTCGGCGGTGACGTGGTTAATGACCGGAAAGTAGCGGTCGACCACCGTATCCATCAGGGCGTAGAGCACGTAGGCCGGGCCATGCTGCAGCAGTTCCGGCTCCTGCTCACACCGGCGGCGCACGTCGGCGAAACCCAGCTGCGCGTCGCGCCGCACCGAGACGATGTACTGCGGGCCGACGAAGATTGCCACTTCGCCGGTCTGCATCTCGTTGCCGGCCGGCTCGATCAGGTGCAGCACGATGAACAGCGAGGAGCCGTACTCCTCGATCTTGGGTCGCTGGTGGCCTTTCTGCGCGTCTTCGATGGCGAGTTCGTGCAGCGAGAATTCTTCCTGTAACGCTGCCAGCTCCGAGGGCTCAGGATCCTTCATCGCGACCCAGACGAAACAGTCGCGCCGCTGCAGGTGCGATCGCACCTCGGTCAGCGGAATGTCGGACAGCTTTTGTCCGCCCTCGTAAGCAACGCAGTTGACGATCATCGCGTGTGTTGGTGAACCGTCCGCATGATCCCCCGAATCCGCGTGCGCGCGCAATCGCGATGTCGCACCGCACGGCGGGTCACGCCTGTCCTCTGTGCTTGGCCTTGTACATGTTCTGGTCGGCGGTCTGCAGGGCCAGCTCCGGCTGGCCTCCGGGCTGCAACTCCGACATGCCGACCGAAAAGCGGCACGACACCGTTCCGCGATGCATCGACAGTCTCGCCGACACGTCGCCGACCCGCGCGTCAGCCGCCGCCTGATCGAGGCCGGGCGCGATCACCAGGAATTCGTCGCCGCCGTAGCGCACGACCTGGTCGCTCGGCCGAAACGACTCCTTCAGTGCCGACGCAAACAGCTGCAGGCAGCGATCGCCGGCCGCGTGACCGTGCTCGTCGTTGATGCGCTTGAACCCGTCGAGGTCGAAGAACAGCAACATCGCCCCCTTGCCTTCAAGCCCGCGGAAGATCTCGCGCGACGCCGGCAGCAAACCAGACCACGCTGTCGACTCGCGACGAGGCGAGCATTGCGGCAAGCGCAAGGAGGACGGCACCCATCAACGAATGCTGGATGAGTCCGACCACTTCCACGCCCCTGATGAACAGGCCGGCAAACACGCCGTAGGCGGCTACCCCGATCAACAGTTGACGCAACGTGAACAGGTGTCCGTTGCGCGTCATCATCCACGCGCCCTGCGCCAGCGCCAGTGCGAAGACCAGCTTGGCGCTCATGTAGATGCCGGTGATGGCGGGACCGAGCGGCGGATACTGAAGCAGCCAGTAGACGGTGGTCACCACGAGCGCCACGAGGTTGGCCGTCCAGGCGCGCGCCCACCATCGCAGCTCAGGGCGCGGGTTGGCGCGCTGCAGCAGCCAGAAGAAGGCCGCCACCATGGCCAGGGACGAGACCTGGACAATGGTGCTCCATCGCCATAACAGCAGTTGGGCTTCGTCCACGTCAGCGCCCGTACGAGGGGATATATGTCACTGGCTTGTCGCTGGTGAACGCACCGGTAAACATGTCGATACGGGCAAAACCGTCCATGTCGCGCCCAACAGGTAGTCCAAGAAAATAGAGGATCGTGGGCGCCAAGTCGACCACTGATGCACGATTCGGCCGGCCGGGAGCCACGGTGTCGCCAAAGGCCAGCACGAAGCCATCAGGCGCGCGTTCATGGGTGCCGCTGATCTGCGGGTTGCCCGCGATGATCTCGAGCACCCGCTTTCCGGGTGTCAGCGGCTCCATCCCGAACGCCGAGACCACCAGCAACAGGTCGTCCGGGCCGAGCCGATCGATCTCGCGGCCAACAAGCGTGTCGATAAAGCCGTAGTACTGATCGAGCACGTTTCCAAACCGCTGCCGCTCCGCCTCCGACACATCGCCAAAGGCTGCTGGGTCGGCGTAGCGCAGGAAGCGATGGCCGACGGCATCGATCCCTGGGAAGCGGACCGCGAGAAAGCGCGGTGCGATCTCCTCGAAAGCGTTCAGCAACTGCAGGTGCACGCGATCGGCAACGATGGGCGCCTGATCACGGCGCACATCGTAGTCGTTGATCGGCTGAGGCGCGCCCATCGCGGTCACCAGTGACACGGGATCTGGAACCGCCGGCACTTGCAGCGCCGCCAACGCATCTTCGAGCCATCCGCCTGGCCACAGCGCCGGCGAGGCGTCGAGCGTCAACTCCGCCTCTGGCAAGCGGTGAAACGCGTCGCTAACCGCAAAGCCGTTCACGACCGGCGCAGGATGCGTCAGCGGCCAGCCAATCACGCCGACGCTCACGCCTCGATCGCTGAGGATGTTCCAGATTGGCCGCGCGGTCAGGTCGGTGACGGTCAACGGTTCCTCGGTGAGAAAGCCGAATGAGACCAGGGCCTGGGCAAAACAGTAGTCGGGCAGCAAGTCGATCGGTGTGCCGCCAAGCGCGCGATACACCACGGCAGAGCGAACGCCGTTGTGCATCGGGTAGCGGCCAGTGGCGATGGCACTCCACACCGGTTCAGCCTGGGCGGGGCGAAGCGTAGCCAGGTGCATCGCCGCACCCTGATCGAGCACGCGCGCAAAGTTCGGAAGCCGGCCTGCGGCAACAGCGGAAATGATCACGTCAAGCGACGCCCCATCGAGCATCAGCATGCGCACTTGCGAGCCGGACGTTGGCAAGGCCCCTTCGGTCGGAGGCAGCGATCGCGCCGGCAGCGGCGGCAGGCGGGCGGGGCCACGCGCCGCGAGCGGAGCCGCGACGGAAAACACCATCGCCAGCGACAACAACGCGGCGCTGACGCGCCCGCCGCGCCTGCCGAGATGGGCCAGGCCCAGGATCAGAAACACCACCGACGAGGCGGTCAGAAGCGCGGCGCCGAGCACCATGCGCTCACGCGTGGCCGGATCGAGCACGGCGCCAAACGCGCGAAGGTTGAGCCACATCAGCGTTGATCCGCCACCAGCCGCAATCGTGCAGAGCCACGACAACAGCCGCACGCTCAGCCACCCCGGCGACAGCACTTCAACGGCAAGGATCTGGCGCAGGACGATCAGCGCATAGAACGCCACCGTCAGGTTCGCGCCGTAGGCCACGCCAAGGATCGCCGCCAGCGGCAGCAGCGTCCCGGGACCAACCTGGATCGTGGGATTGAGCTGCAGCACGAGCACGGTGAGATACCCCGAGGCCGCGCCAGAGGCAATCAGCGCGTTCGAGAGCATCCGGAGGTAACGCATTGGGCGACAGTCAGCAGTCTACAGTCGGCAGTCACGAGTTGTCAGTCACGAGTCTGCAGGCCGGTCGTCAGTCTACAATCCGTCGGCTCTCCACTGGACTGCAGACTGCGGACTGGACTGCCAACTGTTGACTCAGAACCCTTAACCGCCGACTGTAGACTGTTGACTCCGCTATACTCGATTGGATGCCGCCTGTAGATATCGACGCGACCGTCATCGCCAACGTGCGACTGTCGCGTGACTATTCCGTCCTGAGTCTGGCGGCGCCCGAAGTCGGCACACGCACCCGGCCCGGCCAATTCGTGATGGTCAAGCCAACCGGCGTGACCGATCCGTTGTTGCGGCGGCCGTTTTCGGTGTTCGAAGTGCTCCGCAATGGCGCCGGCGAGGTGACCGGCGTGAGCATTCTCAACAAACGCGCCGGTCGCAGCACCAAGAGACTCTACGAACTGGAACCCGGCGACGTGGTGTCATGCCTGGGCCCGCTCGGTGTGCCCTTCACGCCCGTTGCAGCCCCGCGACAAGCGTGGATGGTGGCCGGCGGGGTCGGCCTTGCGCCGTTTGCCACGTTGGCCGAAACGCTCGCGGCTTCGAACACCCCAACCACGCTGTTCTATGGAGCGCGGACCGCGGACGAACTGTTCTATCTCGACTTCTTCGAACGGCTCGGTATCACGCTGGTGTTGACCACTGAAGATGGCGGTCATGCCGCAGGACGACACTGCATCAAGGGTCGCGTGACGATCCCGCTTGAGGACGCGTTGAAGGCCGTGGGCCCCGCCGGGGCGATGGTCTACGCGTGCGGCCCGGAGCCGATGCTCGAAGCGGTCGCCAAGCTGGCGGCACGCTACAACCAGCCGTCGGAAGTGTCCGTGGAGCGAGTCATGGGCTGCGGACTCGGCGGCTGCTACAGCTGCGTCGTGCCGGTAAAGCACGGCGGCGAGAACGCCAACCTGGTGCGATCGTGCATCAACGGCCCGGTCTTCGACGGCGCAGAACTGGTGTGGGATTAATGGCAACGCCTGATCTCTCCGTCGCAATCGGATCGCTGACGCTGCCCAACCCGCTGATCGCCGCGAGCGGCTGTTTCGGCTACGGCCTCGAGTACGAACACGTGGTCGACCTGGCCGCGCTTGGCGGCGTGGTGTCGAAGGGCCTGTTCATGAAGGAACGCCAGGGCCACCCGCCACCGCGCATCGTCGAGACACCCGCCGGCATGATCAACGCGATCGGCCTGCAAGGGATCGGCGTGCATCGCTTCGTCAAGGAGAAGCTGCCGCTGCTGAACGCGGCCGGCGCCCGCACGTTCGTCAACGTCTGCGGCACCACGCTTGATGAGTACGTCGAGGTCTGCAAGGTGCTGTCCGATGCAGAGGGCGTGGCGGCGATCGAGCTCAACATCTCGTGCCCCAACATCAAGGAAGGCGGCATCCAGTTCGGCTGCAGCCTCGAGGGCACCTACGGCGTCGTCAACGCGGTGAAGAAGGCAACGCACCTTCCGGTCATTCCGAAGCTGACCCCGAACGTCACCGACGTGGCGTCGTTTGCCAAGGCGGCCGAAGATGCGGGCGCCGACGCCATCTCGCTGGTCAACACGTTCCTGGCAATGGCGATTGATGTCGAGACCCGCCGGCCGAAGATCACCAACGTGCTTGGCGGCTTGAGCGGCCCGGCCATCCGGCCGATCGCCGTGCGCATGGTCTGGGAGTGCTACAACCTCGTCAAGATTCCGGTGATCGGCATGGGCGGCATCACCGACGCGCGTGATGTCATCGAATTCATGCTGGCCGGTTCCACGGCCGTGCAGATCGGCACGCAGAATTTTGTCGATCCGTTCGTCTGGACGAAAGTTCTCGACGGCCTGGCGGACTACATGACTCGCCACAACATCGCCAAGATCAGCGACCTGATCGGCGCATTCGATCCGACTCCCCCCAAGGCCACTCACGCATGAACCCGATTCTCGTTGCCCTTGATGTCGAGTCCGCCGCCAAGGCCGTTGAACTCGCGGACGCGCTCCGTGGATCGGTTGGCGGCTTCAAGATCGGCAAGCAATTGTTCACGGCTGCGGGCCCGTCCATGGTGCGCGAACTCACCAGCCGCGGCGATCGCGTCTTTCTCGACCTGAAGTTTCACGACATTCCCAACACGGTCGCGGGAGCGGTGCAGTCTGCCGTGTCGACCGGCGCCTGGATGGTCAACGTGCATGCCTCCGGCGGCAGCGCGATGATGAAAGCGGCAGGCGAATCGGCACGCAAGACCGCCGAACAACTCGGCCAGTCACGACCGCTGGTCATTGCCGTCACTGTGCTCACCAGCATGGATGATGCGGCGCTCAAGGAGATCGGCGTGGGCCGCCCGATGATCGAGCAGGTCGTGCACCTGGCCAGGCTCGCGCAGGACTCAGGCCTCGACGGCGTCGTCGCGTCGCCGCAGGAAGTGCCGGCGATCCGCAAGGCCTGTGGCGCAGATTTTCAGATTGTGACGCCAGGCATTCGGCCGGCCGACCAACAGGGGAAAGACGATCAGGCGAGAACGCTGACGCCGGCCGAAGCGATCGCGGCCGGCTCGAGTTACCTGGTTATCGGGCGCCCCATCACGGCGGCGCCCAATCCCAGGAAAGCGGCAGAAACGATCGCGGCTACTTTGCCGTGATCACGAAGTGACCGCGGCGGTTTTCCTTCCAGCAGGCTTCGTTCGATTCGGTGCAGAACGGGGCTTCCTTGCCCTTGCTGACGATCACGACGCGATCGGCCGGCACACCCAGTTCAACCAGGTAGGCTTTCACCGCGTTGGCGCGGCGCTCGCCCAGGCCAAGGTTGTACTCCGCCGTACCGCGCTCGTCGCAGTGGCCTTCGATGCTGATGCGCGTGCTGGTCCAGCGCTTCAACCAGGTGGCGTTGGTCGACAGCGCCGCCTTGCCCTCGTCCTTGATCGTCGAATTGTCGAGATCGAAGTAGACATCACCAAGCGGACGCTCCCGATTGAGGTCGTCGATCGACTTGCGGGCAAAAATCTCGTCTTCCGTCAGCGGCCGCGGAGCGGGCGCCGGTGCGGGCGCGGGCGGTGGTGGCGGCGCGGGCGGAGCAGCCGGAGCGGCAGGGGGTGGCGGCGGTGGCGGTGCTACGGCCGGCGCCTTCTTGCTGCACGCCGCAGCTCCAAGACCCAACACCAGGCAGAATGAGGCTACTGCAGCCGTTCTCTGATACACGGTCATCGTCTTTTACTCCTGAATCCTGCTGGGGTTATCGGCCCTCTAGTGGCCGAAGATTAGCGGGTAGATTCCGCCGCTGTCAACGAATTAGACACGTTTGTCGTGTCTGAAGACACCATGACGGCAAATACACGCAGCCCAAGTCGGCGCCGATCGGAGGCGTTTCCCCGCTCCGCCGGTACGAAGGTGCGGTTGGTTTCAATCGTCACCACTCCCGCTGATGCCGCAAGTAGCTCGGCAGGCACTTCAAACGTCCAGTCGCGCGCCGAATCCACCGTGGCGGTCGCCACGTCCCGATCACCAACACGAATCCGCACCGACGGCGCTTCGTCGAAGTAACGAAGCGGCGACTCGATGCGCAAGGTGATCCTGACCGGCTGCCGTGAGCCGACGATGCGTAGCGTTGCACGATCGCTGGTCCAGCGCCATACCCCAAACTCTGTATTGGCCTCGGCCTCCTGCCACCCTTCGTCATACCCCCACAGCGTGGTGGTGGCATCCTGAAGGTCGAACTGTTCGATGGCGGTGGGAATCGGGGCGTTCCCGGACAGCGGCGTCGATTGGACGGACAGCGTGGCGAAGGTCCCCACGCCGGCAAGCCGCCCGGCCGGGACGTCGACGACCTTCAAGAAAAATCCGGGCGCCGCGTCCCACTGGTCGAGCACCACACCGTCGATTGCGATCACGAACCTGGCGGCCGGGTCGTTCGGGCTTCCCAGGTTGCGACCACCGATCATGATGCGCGCAGCGCTGTCGCGTCGCCGGACCATGGCCGTGATGGGTCCATGGTGAGGTCCGCGACCCATCAACTGCGAGATGCCTGAGATCTCCGGCGACAGCGACCAGCCCTCTTCGGCGAACCAGCCGGGCAACGACATTCGGTACCAGCGCACGGCCGCCGGACGCATGCCGCCAAACGCCGGCCTGGTCACCAGGGGCCACTCAAACTCTGTGGAGTCGGCGCGGCTGGCAGGATCGATCAGCGAAAGATCGGTGCGAATGGGATCGGCAAGAAACCACAGCGGCCGCGTCTGACCACCCTTCCAGTACTTGACGAGCTCCGTCCATTCGAGCCGCGGCGGCGACGGCAGTCGCGGCTCAATGCCGACGTCTTCGGCCTCGAGGGGTCGCACAAACGTCTGGTGCATCGCCAGGGCGCCTGGAGCGGTGGTGCGTGCGTGCGCCTTCATCGCATCGAGGACGCGGACCGTTGGACTCGGCTCAGCCCCGTAGGCCATTAACACGGGCGTGGCAATCACGACGCCGGCAATCGACACCACCCCGGCCACCACTGGAACTGCAGCCGACGACACGAGGGCAACACCTCGCACCGCGAGGTAGGCCACAACCGGCACCAACGGCAGGGCGTAACGCACGAACGAGGTGTCCTGAAACACGAGATGGAAGATCAGGTAAGGCCCGGCAAGCGCCGCGACGGCGGCCAGTGATCGACGGTCGCGCAATAGCAGGTACACCAGCCCCGCCGCAGCGAGTGCGAGCACGGCAATCGCCAGCGGCGTGGAATCCCACGGGAACAGAAACGTGCGCTGCAACGCGATCGCAGCCGCGCGGGGATTGGGATTCAAGTACAGCATCTCGCCGGCCGCGAAGTCTTCGCCGGCCTGCGTGCCGAGGGCGGCAAGGTAGGCGCCAAGACCGCCGCTGGCAATCAGCAACGGAATGCCCCATGCCAGCCCGCCGGCAATAAACATCACGCCGCCACCGATCATCGCACCCGCCGCTCCCCGGCCGATGCGATCGAGCACCACCAGCAGCAGCAGTGGCGCCGTGTACCACATCGTCTGGGAACGAAGACCAATGCTCAGCGCTGCCAGAAACGCGCCGATCACGATCATCCGGCCGGACGCCGCCATGGCTTCCGGCGACATCCGTTTGTCACCGTCCCTGCCCGGCGCCTGACGCCACCAGGCCAGCAGCAGGCAGGCTTGCGCGGCCAGCGCGACTGCCAGGCCCGGCACATCGCTCATCGGACGCACCGACAAGTACCAGAACAACGGACATGACACGGTGATCACGGTGGCCCCAACCGCGCTGACGTCGATCCGGTGCCACGGCGATTCTTCCGCCGGCACGGTGCGGGGCGATAGCGCCACGAAGGCGCCGTACAGACCGGCGATCGCGCCCAGCGCGCCAAGCAGCGAGAGCGCGGACAGCGCTCGCGCCTCGATCATCGACTGCGCGGCGCTGCTGAACGCTCCGCCCATCGCGGTCGCGATCTTGCCGAAGAAGATATAGACGGGGTAACCCGGCGGATGCGGCCGATGCGTAGCGACGTCGAAGTCACGCACGCCCAACGCAAAGTTCACCGAGTCGATGTCTTCAAGCGATGGCGCGAGGAACGGCAGATGCGCGAAGGCAAAGATCAGCGCCAGTGCCGCCAGCACCCGGCGAACGGTCACGCGGGGGTTCTTTCTGAGTCTTCTCCGGCCGGAACCGGACGCAACAGCAGCGCCTCGTTCAAGCTGCCAAGCCGGTAGCCCTGCAGGTCGAGGCTGACGTACTGATAGCCGAGGGCCTTCAGCCCGGCGGTCAGCTTCGCGCTGACATCGGGATCGAGCGCGCGCGGCATTTCCGAGCGGGCGACCTCGAGTCGTGCCACGGTGTCGTGATGACGGACGCGAAAAATGCGGAACCCCAGTTCACGGACCACGGCTTCGGCCTGCTCGATCTGGCGCAGGACCTCATTCGACACTTCATGACCGTACGGTACGCGTGACGACAGGCACGCCGAGGCCGGCTCGTTCCAGCTCTCGAGCCCGGCCGCACGCGCCAGGGAGCGGATCTCATCCTTGGTCAGGTCCGCATCGTCAAGCGGACTGCGCACACCGTGTTCGCGCGCCGCCTGCCGCCCCGGACGATAGTCGCCCCGGTCGTCGGCGTTGTTGCCGTCGATCACCACCGCGATGCCGCGCTCGACGGCAAGCGTCTTCAAGCGGCTGTACAGCGCGTCCTTGCAGAAGTAGCAACGGTTCGCGGGATTGGCGCGATACTCCGGCCGTTCGAGTTCGTCGGTCCGGATCATCTCGTGCGACAAGCCAAACGAGCCGGCGATCGACAACGCGAGCCGGCGATGGTTTTCGGGATAACTGGGACTGTCGGCGGTGACCGCGAGCGCGCGGGAGCCGAGGGCCTGTTGGGCCGCGATGGCCAGGTAGGCGCTATCGACGCCGCCGCTGAAGGCCACCAGCACGGATTGGTATCCGGCCAGGATCTCCTGCAGGCGGCGCGCCTTCTCGTCGACGCTGCTACTCGTCGTCGTTGTAGCTTTCGTCGTCTTCGTCCTCGTCGTCGTCGTCGAACTCATCGTCGTCGCCGCTGGGGTCGTCATCCTTGTCTTCGTCATCGTCGTCTTCGAGGTCGTCGTCTTCGTCTACCGCCTCAAATTCGAGTGGCGAGTCACTGGCGACGCGTAACAACGAGCCGCATTCCGAGCACGTCAGCTCATCGCCGATGTCGACGTCTGCTTCGTCAACGTCAATGGGCGAATCGCACTCGGGACAAATTGCGGACATTCAGGCTGCTCCTTTACGGCGAGAGGTCGCGTACGATCGAGTGAATTATAACGAGAACCTGATACAGTCTGCAACGAACCACGCCGCGTTACGCGCGCGTAATGACCTCTGCATCCTCGACACGCAAGACCGTAGTGGTGGCCGCCGACTCCGCTTCGGTGCGTGAACGATTCAAGACCGCGCTGGAGTCGGCAGGACACCGCGCGCTGATCGTCAAATCCGTCGCGCAGCTGCTCATGCACGTGCGCGCGGATTTCGACGACCTGCACCTCATCGTCCTGGATTTGCGGATGCCGCACGCATCAGGCAGCGACCTGGTCAGGCGGATCCGAAAACTCGACGACGGCCGGCTGCCCATCCTCGTCCTCAGCGGCAGCGTCCAGGGGGTCGACGAAGTGCGCGACCTTGCGGCGTTGGGTGTCGCCGGCTACCTCAACGAGTACACCGCGGGCGAACACATCCTGCCGTCGATTGCGCCACACCTGTTTCCGGGTACGTTTCACAAGCGCGAGCACCCGCGCGTGGTGATGGGCATCCCGGTGTCGTATCGCGTTGGCAAGACGATCACGGCGGCCCTGGCGATGGATCTCAGCACCGGCGGCATGGCGCTCCGCACCAAGAACCCGCCGGTCCGTGGCACCGTGGTGAAGGTGAAGTTCGCGTTGCCCGGCTCGAAGCGCGAACTCGAAGCCGACGCCGTCGTGTGCTGGAGCGAGCCGAGCGCCGGCGTCGGCATGCGGTTCATCAAGGTCAAGCCGGCCGACCAGAATCTGATCGACGGCTTCGTCGAGGCCCACTTCTTCCGATCGGTGAAGAAGGAAACCGATCCGCAGCGTTAGCTAAACCGGCGCAGGCGCACGGCGTTGGCGACGACCAGTGCCGACGCACCGGTGTCGGCAAGCACCGCCATCCACAGCGTCGCCACGCCGGCGACCGCAAGAATCACGAACGCCGCTTTCAGGCCGATCGACAGTGCCACGTTGGCGCGAATGTTGGCGAGCGTCGCGCGGCTCAGGCGGATCGTGTACGGCACCTTGGGCAGTTCGTCGGTCATCAGCGCGATGTCTGCCGTCTCCAGCGCCGCGTCGCTCCCCATCGCGCCCATGACGATGCCGACGTCGGCGGCGGCAAGCGCCGGCGCGTCGTTGACGCCGTCACCGATCATGGCAATGGCGCCGTGCGCGTCACGCAGGTGCTCGACCGCGGCAACCTTGTCCTCCGGCAACTGACCCGAACGGACCTCGTCGACGCCGACCTGCGATCCGGTGGCGCGTGCGGCCGCGTCATGATCGCCGGTGATAATACCCACCCGCGCCACGCCCTTGGCGCGCAGGTCG